>NZ_JBEYHH010000001.1:0-346077 GCF_040635175.1 Streptomyces sp. NPDC006997 | reverse complement strand
CAACACCACGAGAGCGGTGCGAGAGGAGGAATGATCCCCTCGCACACAGCGTCCTCGCTGTGTTTGTTCTTCAAAGGAACCTCGCCCCAGCAGATGCTGGAGACGGGGTATCAACATATCTGGCGTTGACTTTTGGCACGCTGTTGAGTTCTCAAGGAACGGCCGCTTCCTTTGTACTCACCCTCTCGGGCTTTCCTCCGGGCGCTTCCCTTCGGTCTTGCGTTTCCGACTCTATCAGATCCTTTTCTCGACCCGATTTCCTCGGCGCTTTCCAGGTGTTCGCTTTCGCGTTTCCCTTTCCGGCGGCTCCGACTTTATCAGAAGTTCTGAGTCGGAATTCCCACCCGCTCCAGGGAACGTGCTCCGGTGCACGAGGCGACCGGGTTCCCGGGTGGGCGGAGCCGTAAACGTACTGGAGCGGAGCGCCTGGATGCAAATCGAGGCGCCCCGCTCCGGAGTTGGGGCGTGGCAGGGGCCGTACGCCAGGTCAGACCTCCACGACGACCGGCAGGATCATCGGCCTGCGCCGGTAGGTGTCGGAGACCCACTTGCCCAGCGTGCGGCGGACCAGCTGCTGGAGTTGGTGGGGTTCGACGATGCCGTCCTGGGCCGAACGCTCCAGGGACTCGGTGATCTTGGGGAGTACCGCTTCGAAGGCGGCGTCCTCGATGCCCGAGCCGCGGGCCTGGATGTGCGGACCGGCGTTGATCTTGCCGGTGGTGGAGTCGATGACCACGAAGACCGAGATGATGCCCTCGTCGCCGAGGATCTTGCGGTCCTTCAGCGCCGGTTCGCCGACGTCGCCGACGGAGAGGCCGTCGACGTAGACGTAGCCCGCCTGGACCTTGCCCGAGATCTTCGCCTTGCCCGCGACGAGGTCGACGGCGATGCCGTCCTCGGCGATGACGATGCGGTCGTGTGGAACGCCGGTCATGGCACCCAGCTCGGCGTTGGCGCGCAGGTGGCGCCATTCGCCGTGGACGGGCATCAGGTTCTTGGGGCGGCAGATGTTGTAGAAGTACAGCAGCTCGCCCGCGGAGGCGTGGCCGGATACGTGCACCTTGGCGTTGCCCTTGTGGACGACGTTGGCGCCCCAGCGGGTGAGGCCGTTGATGACGCGGTAGACCGCGTTCTCGTTGCCGGGGATCAGCGACGAGGCCAGGATCACCGTGTCGCCCTCGACGATGCGGATCTGGTGGTCGCGGTTGGCCATCCGGGAGAGGGCCGCCATCGGTTCGCCCTGGGAGCCGGTGCAGACCAGGACCACCTGGTGGTCGGGGAGGTCGTCGAGTGTCTTGACGTCGACGACCAGGCCCGGTGGGACCTTGAGGTAGCCCAGGTCACGGGCGATGCCCATGTTGCGGACCATGGAGCGGCCGACGAAGGCGACCCGGCGGCCGTACTCGTGGGCGGCGTCCAGGATCTGCTGGATGCGGTGGACGTGGCTGGCGAAGCTGGCCACGATGATCCGCTTGCGGGCGGCCCCGAAGACCTGGCGCAGGACGCCGGAGATGTCGCGCTCGTGCGGCGTGAAGCCGGGGACCTCGGCGTTCGTGGAGTCGGAGAGGAGGAGGTCGATGCCCTCCTCGCTCAGCCGGGCGAACGCGTGCAGGTCGGTGAGGCGGTTGTCCAGCGGGAGCTGGTCCATCTTGAAGTCGCCGGTGTGCACCACCATGCCCGCGGGGGTGCGGATGGCGACGGCCAGGGCGTCCGGGATGGAGTGGTTGACCGCGACGAACTCGCAGTCGAAGGGGCCGATGCGCTCGCGGTGGCCCTCGGCGACTTCGAGGGTGTACGGGCGGATGCGGTGTTCCTGGAGCTTGGCCTCGATGAGGGCGAGGGTCAGCTTGGAGCCGATCAGGGGGATGTCCGGCTTCTCCCGCAGGAGGAAGGGGACGCCGCCGATGTGGTCCTCGTGCCCGTGGGTGAGGACGATGCCCTCGATGTCGTCGAGACGGTTCCGGATGGACGAGAAGTCCGGCAGGATCAGGTCGATTCCGGGCTGCTCCTCCTCGGGGAAGAGCACTCCGCAGTCGACGATCAGCAGGCGGCCTCCGTACTCGAAGACCGTCATGTTTCGGCCGATTTCGCCGAGGCCGCCGAGCGGGGTGACGCGCAGGCCACCCTCGGGGAGCGGCGGGGGCGGGCTCAGTTCAGGATGCGGATGACTCAAAAGACTCTCCTCACCACGCGCGCCACGTACCGGTAGGCACGTGGCGCGCGTGACGTTCGTGCAGAAGCAGTTGTCGTGTGGACGCAGGCACCGGTGGCCCGCCTATTCAGTTGTGAGGTCCGTGCCCGGCGCGGCGGGCGAAGTCTGTTGTCAGACCTGTACCCCGCCGGCGGCAAGATCGATCTTGAGCTGCTCGATCTCCTGTGCGGTCAGTTCCACCATGGGCGCGCGCAGCGGGCCGCCGGGCAGGCCCCGCAGGGCGAGGGCGGCCTTGGTGGTCATGACGCCCTGGGTGCGGAACATGCCGGTGTAGACGGGGAGCAGCTTCTGGTGGATCTCGGTGGCCTTCTGGACGTCGCCCTCGGTGAACGCGTCCACGAGGGCGCGCAGTTCGGGGGTGACGACATGGCCGACGACCGAGACGAAGCCGACTGCCCCGACGGAGAGCAGGGGCAGGTTCAGCATGTCGTCGCCGGAGTACCAGGCGAGGCCGGAGCGGGCGATGGCCCAGCTGGCGCGGCCGAGGTCGCCCTTGGCGTCCTTGTTGGCGACGATCCGGGGGTGCTCGGCGAGGCGGACCAGTGTCTCGGTGTTGATGGGGACGCCGCTGCGGCCGGGGATGTCGTAGAGCATCACCGGCAGTTCGGTGGCGTCGGCGATGGCGGTGAAGTGGCGGTAGAGGCCCTCTTGCGGGGGCTTGTTGTAGTACGGCGTGACGACCAGCAGGCCGTGTGCGCCGGTCTCGACCGCCGCGTGCGCCAGCTCGACGCTGTGCCGGGTGTCATTGGTGCCGACCCCGGCCACGATGTGGGCGCGGTCGCCGACGGCCTCCAGTACCGCGCGCAGCAGCTCCGATTTCTCCGCGTCACTGGTGGTGGGCGACTCGCCGGTGGTGCCGTTGATGATCAGGCCGTCGTTGCCCGCGTCGACCAGGTGGGTGGCGAGCCGCTGGGCGCCGTCGAGGTCGAGCGCGCCGTCCGCCGTGAACGGCGTGACCATGGCGGTGAGGACCCGCCCGAAGGGGGTCTGCGGAGTGGAGGTCGGAGCCATGGGTTACACGCTACTCGTTGCTCATCCGTGGGTCTGCCCTCGGGGGGCGCGAAAAGTCCGGACAAAGGGGGAGCCCGGCACTGCCTGCTCGGGGGTTCAAGCAGTGCCGGACCCGTTTGATCAGGCTAGATGAACTTCACTAAATGCCGCAATACGGACACTTCATGCGGTTGAACCGCACATCTGTCCCAGCTGGTGAAACGGGTGCGCGTTACGGAGCCACACGACCGTTCGCGTTGAAGGCGGCGTGGGTCAGCGGCATGAGCCGGGCCCACTCGGCCTCCATCTTCTCGCCGACCATCTCGATCTCCCGCTGCGGGAAGGACGGGACCTTGGCCAGCTCGTGCTGGGTGCGCAGGCCGAGGAAGTGCATCAGCGAGCGGGCGTTGCAGGTGGCGTACATCGAGGAGAACAGGCCGACCGGGAGCACGGCGCGGGCGACCTCGCGGGCGACGCCCTCGGCGAGCAGCTTCTGGTAGGCGGAGTACGCCTGCTGGTAGGAGTCCGAGAGGACGTCGCGGACCGCCGCGTGCTGCGACGGCGTCCCCTCGACGAAGACGTACTTGCCGGGGCGTCCCTCCTGGACGAGCTTCCTGGACTCGTCAGGGGTGTAGAAGACCGGCTGGAGCTCGCGGTAGCGGCCGCTCTCCTCGTTGTACGAGTTGTGCACGACGATGCCGTTGGCCAGGAAGTTGTGCCAGGGGCCTTCCACGGACAGGTCGTACGTCATCTCCTCCCCGTCCGGCTCGATGGTGACGACGGGGTCCGGAACCGCCTCGGCCGCCTTGCCACCACGGCTGGCCAGAGACTGCTCCCCGCCGCTCTTGGCGGTATGGCAGGGCTCGCACGCGGGAGCGAGGTTCCGCTCGTCAAGAGCCCGGGTCAGGTCACCCGCCACCGGAACGACGTGGTCCAGTGCGAGCGCCGCACGGGGGAAGTCCTGACCGCAGAGGTGGCAGACGTCCACATCCTTGATCAACCTCTGCCGTTGCATGGACGTCCACACCCCGATACCGCGGCGCAGGCTCGGTGGGATGAGCGCTTGAGACGGCCGGGGAGCAGTTCCGGCCACCATGACCCGGTCGCCGACGCCCAGCTCCCCGGCCTTCGCCCAGCCCTCGGACGTGAGGATGGCGTGATCGACCGTGCAGCGGAGCGCCTTACCGGACGCGGTAGTGATCTTGATCAGTTGTTTGACACCCGATGCGATCACGTCGACGATCCGTGCCCGCTGCGCGAGCAGGGTCTCCTCGTCGTAACAGCGCACGTGGTTGCGTCGGACCGATTCGAGCTTGCGGATTCGCGTGCTGGGGTGCTCCTCCCTGAACTCCGCGACGGCGGACTCGGCCGCCTCGCGGTTCTCGTACAGGCCGAGATAGTGGTTGCTGGCGCCGCGCCGCACCTGTGCCATCCACTTGCCCGCCGGACTGTGCCAGGTCACCCCACCAGCGGAGTGAGGGAGGCGATCCTCGACCCCCAGATGCCAGAGCTCATGGAGTTCGGCGATGGTACGCCGCCGGAGATTGCCCGCCTCGCTCTCCAAGGTGATCTCGGTGTCTCCGGCGATGCACCAGCCCACCCGGTGCCGCATGAACTCCCGGAAGACGAAGATCGGGGCGCTGATGAAGAAGGTCATCGAGTTGTGCTCGAAGGGGCTGCCGTGCCGGTCCCGCATGAGGTAGTTGATCAGGCCCTTGGACCGCTCCGGGTCCTTGTCCAACTCGTCCAGCGAGTGCTCACCAAGAGTGGAGACCCGGGCGGCGAACAGCACGTCGGCGTCCGACGCGCTGGATTTCACCAGCTCGACGGTGACGTCGCTGCGCGTCTCGACATCGCTGTGGGAGGTCGGGTTCCGGTCGTGGTCGGCGGCGGTCACAGGGGTCCTTCCGATCGCATCGTGCGTGCGCGCCCACCTTACGGGCCTCTCCCCGGTCGGCCGGTCGTCCGTGGTGACTCGTACGGACCCCCGGAGGTGGTGGGTACGGACCCGGGTCGATAGCCTCACCGGGCACAACCCGTGGATGGAACGAGTGAGGACCAGCCGTGCCCCTGCCCTTCCTGACGGCCGACCGCGCCTTTGACGCAGCGGACGACGTCGCGTTGCCGTTCGACGACCGAGACCGCTGGCGCCGCCCCTACCGCCCGGGGCCCTGGCGGGTCGGCACCGCCGCCGTCACGCTGCTGCTCGCCTCGTACGTGCTGTTCGCGGGGGTCATCATCGCCCTGACCGGCGGCGTCTCCGGCGCGGGCCCGGTCTTCGTGATCGCCGGCCTGATGATCGTCGGGGCGCTGCGGATGCTGCGCATGGGCGTGTGGGTGAGCGCGCACGGGCTGCGCCGCGTGGGCTTCCCGCGCACGCGGACCGTGCGCTGGGACCGGGTGGTCTCGGTGCGGACGGTGCAGCAGCCGGTGCGCTGGCTGGGGATGCCGCGGACGGTGCAGGGGCAGGCGGTACTGCTGGTCGAGCGGGGCCGGTCGGGGCAGGACATGCCGCCGCTGCTGACCAGCCACAACGCCGACTTCCTGGCTCGGCCGGGGTCCTTCGACCGGGCGGCGGACTCGGTGGAGGTCTGGGCCGACGAGTACCGGCGGGGCTGAGCCCGCGGAGGTGTGACGGACAGCGAAGGGGCCGCTCGCGGTAGCGCGGGCGGCCCCTTCTGCGTCGTGTCCGGGTGCCAGGTGGTCAGACCTGGACGGGTCTGCCGTCGTGCAGGGCGATGGCGCGCTGCATCGCCCTGCGGGCGCGCGGGGTGTCGCGGGCGTCGTGGTAGGCGACGGCGAGGCGGAACCAGGTGCGCCAGTCCTCCGGCGCGTCCTCCGTCTCGGCCTTGCGGCGGGCGAAGACCTCGTCGGCCGAGTCACGGTCGATCCGCCCGCTGGGCAGGCGCCGCAACTCGTCGACGGGCAACCCGCCCTCAGCCTCCAACTCGGCGGCGAGCTGGTTGGCCCTGCGGACGAACTGGGTGTTCTTCCACAGGAACCACAGCCCGATCACCGGCAGGATCAGCACCGCGATGCCGAAGGTGACGGTGAGCAGCGTGCCGGTCCTGATGAGCAGCACGCCGCGGCTGCCGACCAGGACGAAGTAGAAGACGAGGACGGCGGCCGTGACGAGGTAGGTGATCTTCGCGCGCATGGTGACGTGGTTCCCGGGCTCGGTCGAAGCGGCTCAGTCGATGTCCAGGAAGTGCTCCAGGCCGAAGGTGAGGCCCGGAGTGGTCACCACCCGGCGGACACCCAGCAGGATCCCCGGCATGAAGCTGCTGTGGTGCAGGGAGTCGTGGCGGATGGTGAGGGTCTCGCCCTCGCCGCCCAGCAGGACCTCCTGGTGGGCGAGGAGGCCGCGCAGCCGGACCGCGTGTACGGGGACGCCGTCGACGTCGGCGCCGCGGGCGCCGTCCAGCGCGGTCACCGTGGCGTCCGGCGCGGGCGCGCTGCCCGCCCTGGCACGGGCCTCGGCGATGAGCTGGGCGGTGCGGGTGGCGGTGCCGCTGGGGGCGTCGACCTTGTTGGGGTGGTGCAGCTCGACGACCTCGACGGACTCGAAGTAGGGCGCCGCGAGCTGGGCGAACTTCATGGTGAGGACGGCGCCGATGGAGAAGTTGGGGGCGATGAGCACGCCCGTCTCCGGGGACTGGGCGAGCCAGGTCCGCAGCTGCGCGAGGCGGTCGTCGGTCCAGCCGGTGGTGCCGACGACGGCGTGGATGCCGTGCCGGACGCAGAAGTCGAGGTTGCCCATCACCGAGGCCGGTGTGGTCAGTTCGACGGCGACCTGGGCGCCGGTGTCGGCCAGTGTCTCCAGCTTGTCGCCCCGGCCGAGGGCGGCCACCAGCTCCAGGTCCTCGGCGGCCTCGACCGCCCGTACCGCCTCGGCCCCGATCCGGCCCTTGGCGCCGAGGACCGCCACGCGCAGCTTGCTCATCTTCTTCGTTCCTAACGGGAGGTACGGCAGGGGTCAGGCGACGGCGTCGTGCAGGCGGGACGCCTGGCGGTCCTTCAGCGGGCCTATGACCGACAGGGACGGCCTGCGGCCCAGGACGTCGCGGGCGACCGCGCGGACGTCGTCCGGCGTGACCGAGGCTATCCGGGTGAGCAGGTCGTCCACGGACATCTGCTCACCCCAGCACAGCTCGCTCTTGCCGATGCGGTTCATCAGCGCGCCGGTGTCCTCCAGACCGAGGACGGTGGAGCCGCGCAGCTGGCCGACGGCGCGGTCGATCTCCTCGTCGGACAGGCCGTGCTCGGCGACCTGGTCGAGTTCGTCGCGGCAGATCTTCAGCACGTCGTGGACCTGGGACGGCCTGCAGCCCGCGTAGACGCCGAACAGGCCGCAGTCGGCGAAGCCCGAGGTGTACGAGTACACGCTGTAGGCCATGCCGCGCTTCTCCCTGACCTCCTGGAACAGGCGCGAGGACATGCCGCCGCCGAGGGCGGTGTTCAGCACGCCGAGCGCCCAGCGGCGGTCGTCGGTGCGGGACAGTCCCGGCATCCCGAGGACGACGTGCGCCTGCTCGGTCTTGCGGCCGATCAGCTCGACGCGGCCCGCGGTGCGCAGGGTACGGCTGCCCGCGCGCGGGGCGATGGGCCGCGCGGCCGGGTCCTTGAGGGCGCCCGCCTTCTCGAAGGCCGCGCGGACCTGCCGTACGACCTTGTGGTGGTCGACGTTGCCCGCGCAGGCGACCACCAGGTGGGTGGGGTCGTAGTGCTTCCTGTAGAAGCGGCGGATGCGGTCGGCGGTGAGGGCGTTGACGGTGTCGACCGTGCCGAGGACGGGGCGGCCGAGGGCGTTGTCGCCGAACATCGTGTGCGCGAACAGGTCGTGCACGCAGTCGCCGGGGTCGTCCTCCGTCATCGCGATCTCTTCGAGGATGGCGCCGCGTTCGACGTCGACGTCCTCCTCACGGATGAGGGAACCGGTCAGCATGTCGCAGACGACGTCGATGGCCAGCGGCAGGTCGGCGTCGAGCACGCGCGCGTAGTAGCACGTGTACTCCTTGGCCGTGAACGCGTTCATCTCGCCGCCCACGGCGTCCAGCGCCGCGGAGATGTCGAGGGCACTGCGCCGGGCGGTGCCCTTGAACAGGAGGTGTTCGAGGTAGTGGGTGGCGCCGTTCAGGGCCGGGGTCTCGTCGCGGGAGCCGACGTGCGCCCAGATGCCGAAGGTCGCGGAGCGCACCGACGGCAGGGTCTCGGTGACGACGCGCAGGCCCCCGGGGAGGGTGGTCTTGCGGACGGTGCCGATGCCGTTGGTGCCCTTGATGAGGGTTTGGGTACGGGCGACGGCCCGCGCCTCCGAAGAGGGGCGGGCCGTCACCTTGGAGCTACGGGACGTCACTTGGCGGCGTCGTCCTTCTTGTCGTCCGAGGAAGCGTCTTCCTCGCCCTCGATCACCGGGATGAGGGAGAGCTTGCCGCGCGAGTCGATCTCGGCGATCTCGACCTGGACCTTCTGGCCCACGCCCAGCACGTCCTCGACGTTCTCCACGCGCTTGCCACCGGCGAGCTTGCGGATCTGCGAGATGTGCAGCAGGCCGTCCTTGCCCGGGAGCAGGGAGACGAAGGCACCGAAGGTGGTCGTCTTCACGACCGTGCCCAGGTAGCGCTCGCCGACCTCCGGCATGGTCGGGTTGGCGATCGAGTTGATCGTCGTACGGGCGGCCTCGGCGGCCGGGCCGTCGGCGGCACCGATGTAGATGGTGCCGTCGTCCTCGATCGTGATCTCGGCGCCGGTGTCCTCCTGGATCTGGTTGATCATCTTGCCCTTGGGGCCGATGACCTCACCGATCTTGTCGACCGGGATCTTCACGGTGATGATCCGCGGCGCGTTGGGGGACATCTCGTCGGGCCGGTCGATGGCCTCCATCATCACGTCGAGGATGTGGAGACGGGCGTCGCGGGCCTGCTTGAGGGCGGCGCCCAGGACGGAGGCCGGGATGCCGTCCAGCTTGGTGTCGAGCTGGAGGGCGGTCACGAACTCCTTGGTGCCGGCGACCTTGAAGTCCATGTCGCCGAAGGCGTCCTCCGCACCGAGGATGTCGGTGAGGGTGACGTAGTGCGTCTCGCCCTCGACCTCCTGGGAGATCAGGCCCATGGCGATACCGGCGACGGGGGCCTTCAGCGGCACACCGGCGTTCAGCAGCGACATGGTGGAGGCGCAGACCGAGCCCATGGAGGTGGAGCCGTTGGAGCTGAGCGCCTCGGACACCTGGCGGATCGCGTAGGGGAACTCCTCGCGCGTCGGCAGCACCGGCACGAGGGCGCGCTCGGCGAGGGCGCCGTGGCCGATCTCGCGGCGCTTCGGGGAGCCGACGCGGCCGGTCTCACCGGTGGAGTACGGCGGGAAGTTGTAGTTGTGCATGTAGCGCTTGCGGGTCACCGGGGAGAGGGTGTCCAGCTGCTGCTCCATGCGGAGCATGTTCAGGGTGGTGACGCCCAGGATCTGGGTCTCGCCACGCTCGAACACGGCGGAGCCGTGGACCCGCGGGATGGCCTCGACCTCGGCGGCGAGCGTACGGATGTCCGTCAGCCCGCGCCCGTCGATGCGCTTCTTCTCCTTGATCACGCGCTCGCGGACCAGCTGCTTGGTGAGCGAGCGGTACGCGGCGGAGATCTCCTTCTCGCGGCCCTCGAACTCCGGCAGGAGCTTCTCGGCGGCGAGCGCCTTGACGCGGTCCAGCTCGGCCTCGCGCTCCTGCTTGCCCGCGATGGTCAGCGCGGAGGCCAGCTCCGGGCGGACGGCGGCGGTCAGCGCCTCCAGGACGTCGTCCTGGTAGTCGAGGAAGATCGGGAACTCGGCGGTCGGCTTGGCGGCCTTCGCGGCGAGGTCGGCCTGCGCCTTGCACAGCACCTTGATGAAGGGCTTCGCGGCGTCCAGACCGGCCGCGACGACCTCCTCGGTGGGCGCCTCGGCGCCGCCCTCGACCAGCTTGATGGTCTTCTCGGTGGCCTCGGCCTCGACCATCATGATCGCGACGTCGCCGTCCTCCAGGGTGCGGCCCGCGACGACCATGTCGAAGACGGCGTCCTCGAGCTCGGTGTGGGTCGGGAACGCCACCCACTGGCCGCGGATCAGCGCGACGCGGACGCCGCCGATCGGGCCGGAGAAGGGCAGACCGGCGAGCTGCGTGGACGCGGAGGCGGCGTTGATCGCCACGACGTCGTACAGGTGGTCGGGGTTGAGCGCCATGATCGTGGCGACGACCTGGATCTCGTTGCGCAGGCCCTTCCTGAAGGACGGGCGCAGCGGGCGGTCGATCAGGCGGCAGGTGAGGATGGCGTCCTCGGAGGGGCGGCCCTCACGGCGGAAGAAGGAACCGGGGATCTTCCCGGCCGCGTACATCCGCTCCTCGACGTCGACCGTCAGCGGGAAGAAGTCGAGCTGGTCCTTGGGGTTCTTGGAGGCGGTGGTGGCCGACAGCACCATGGTGTCGTCGTCCAGGTACGCCACGGCGGAACCGGCGGCCTGCTTGGCCAGGCGGCCCGTCTCGAAGCGGATGGTGCGGGTGCCGAAGGAACCGTTGTCGATGACGGCCTCGGCGTAGTGGGTCTCGTTCTCCACTAGCGTTTTCTCCGTTACTTGTCGTCTTTTGTCCCGGGCCGCCCGTGTGGCGGGGGGACGGTGGCGGAGAAGCGCCGCTCCTGGTGCAAGCCGGTCTTCGATCGAAGCACCCGGGGTCCGTTCTTCCCGGGGGCCACTACCGAGGACCGGCGGCGGCGAGGTGCGCTTCTCCTCGTTCGTGTCGTTCGTGTCGTTCTTGTCGTTCTTGTCGTTCTTGTCGTTCGCGTTGTGCTACCACACTACAAAGGGGCGGTGACACCGCGCACGTACAGCAAAGGGAGCGGCCCCCGAACTGCGGGAACCGCTCCCTCCACGGCGTCTTACTTGGCGCCCGCCGCACCCCGGCGGATGCCGAGGCGGTCGACCAGCGCGCGGAAGCGCTGGATGTCCTTCTTGGCCAGGTACTGGAGCAGGCGGCGGCGCTGACCGACGAGGATCAGCAGGCCACGGCGGGAGTGGTGGTCGTGCTTGTGGGTCTTGAGGTGCTCGGTCAGGTCGGAGATCCGACGCGACAGCATGGCGACCTGGACCTCGGGGGAGCCGGTGTCACCCTCCTTGGTACCGAACTCGGAGATGATCTGCTTCTTCGTAGCGGCGTCGAGCGACACGCGTACTCCTCATGGTCTGGAAAGAGGCCACCGAGTGCCCCCGGTCTGTGTCTCGGGGGAGCTTCCGTGACTCGGAAGGCGGGGATCCGCTGGGCGCGGCCTCCAGGGCGCGAGGGCTCCGGGGGTGCGTACACAAACGGCCGTCACCCAGAGTACCAGCAGGTTCGCCCGCCTCTTACCGCGGCCGGAGAACGGCCCGGGCGGCGGGTGCGCGGCCACTAGGGTGACCGGTTGGACTGTACGTGCGTCTGGAAGGGGTCGCCCAGCGATGGCGGAGACGGAAGCCGAGATGAAGGCACGCAAGGAACGGGAGCGGGACGAGCTGTACGCGCTCGACATCTCCGGCGTCGAGTGGCACAGCGCGCCGGGCACCGAGGAGCACGAGGAGCGGGTCGAGATCGCCTATCTGCCCGAGGGCGCGGTGGCGATGCGGTCCTCCCTCGACCCCGACACCGTGCTGCGGTACACGGAGGCGGAGTGGCGGGCCTTCGTGCTCGGGGCGCGGGACGGGGAGTTCGACTTGGAGCCGGAGCCGGAGCCCAAGGCGGACTGAGGGCCGTAGCCGGGAAGTCGGCCGGGGCGGGACGCACGCGCGTGTGCGCCCCGCCCCGGCCGCGCCCCGCCCCGGCCGTGTACCCGCGGTGCCTCAGCCCGTCAGTGACCGCACCGACGCGTAGACGTCGAAGACCGCCAGCGCCAACGGGACCAGGGTGAGCAGGACGAAGCCCTCGGCGATCTCCAGGAAGCGGCCCCAGAAGGGGGTGAGCCCGCTGCGGGAGGCGACCAGGCCGAGGCCGGTGATCAGCGCGGCCGCCACCGCGATCGCCGCGACCAGCCAGACCGTCCGCATGTCGAGGTCGGCGCGGTCCCCCCGCAGCGCGTCGTGGACCAGGGCGCCGGGCGGGTTGAGCGCCAGACCGAGGCCGAGCGCGACCAGTGAGCCGAGCCCGGCGGCCAGCAGGGCGGCGACCTGCGCGGTGTAGCGGAACAGCTGGGCCCGCATCAGCAGGGCAACGCCGGTGGCCAGGGCGAGCAGCTGGGCCCATAGGTCGGCGGTGAAGCCGAGGACGAGGGCGGCGCCGACGGCGACCAGGGAGCAGCCGCCGACCAGGCCGACGAGGAGTTCGTGGCCGCGCCGGGCCTGGGCCTCGATGCGCTCGGCGTCCACCGGCTCGGGCGGCTCGGGGTCGGCGCCGTAGGCGCTGCGCGGGGCGGCGTCCGGGGCGTCGAAGCCGATGGGCAGCCGGGCGAAGCGCATGGACATGCCCGGCAGGAAGGCGAGCGCGCCGACGGCGACGGGGGCGCACAGGGCGGCGATCTCGGCCGGGGTCCAGTGCTTGTAGAGCGCCGCGCAGGTGGCGACCAGGCCGAGGCCCGAGGCGACGGCGAAGGCGACGAACGGGCCGTCGCCGCGCGGTGAGCACAGGGTGAGGATCACCGAGGCCACCAGCACCGCCGCGCAGGCCAGCAGGAACTGGAGCTTGCCGATGCCCTGCCCCTCGGACAGCGACAGCAGCCCCGACCCGGCCACGCCCACGTTCGGCAGGGCGCCCAGGCCCAGCGCGACGGCGGAGGCGCGGTCGTCGTAGACCCGGGCGCGGACGCAGCCGAGGACGACCAGGAGCACCCCGGCGACGCCCGCGAGGATGCCGGGCAGGCTGTGCATGTCGTGCCGGGGGTCGGCCGTCCAGGCGACGAAGGCGAGCAGCGCGGGCAGGACGCCGCCGCCGGTCAGTCCCGCGGCGCGGGTGAGGTCGGCGTGCCACAGGGCGCGGTCGCGGGTGACGGCGGAGGCGACCGCCTCGGAGACGTCGTCGAAGACGGCGGGCGGCAGCGACTCGGAGAACGGGCGCAGGGTGAGCAGTTCGCCGTCGAGGATGCGCTGCGCGGTGAAGGACCGGGAGCTGTCCAGGACGGTGCCGTCGCGGCGGACGAGGTGGTAGCCGACCGGGGCGCCCTCGGCGGCGGTCTGCCGGGAGAGCCGGAGGATCTCGGGGTAGAGGTCGGCGACCGGGATGTCGTCGGGCAGCGCCACGTCGATCCGGCTGTCCGGGGCGACGATGGTGACCCGGCAGAAGCCGAGGCCGGTGATCGCGGCGCCGGTCGTGCCCGGCGTGGCCGCCTGGCCGGGTCCGCCCGGTCCGCCGGGTCCGCCCGCGCCGGCGGCCGCCGTGGAGGCCGTGATGCTCACCTGGTGCTCCCCCTCAGTTCAGTTCCGTTGCTCGGTCGCGCTGCCGTGCCCCCGGCCCGGTGTCGCCCGGGGGATGGCGGTGTGAAGGTCCTGTGCCGCTTTACCGCCGGTGCCCGTCGCCGGGCGGGCCCGGCGTTCCGTGCCGCGCCCCACCGCGTGGAATGCCCCGTCCCTGTCCCGGGTACGTCCCGTGTCTCCGGCCGGACTCTCCTGTGCTCGCGCGAACATCCGGCACCCTACCGCCCGCCAGTGTGTGGTGGGATCAGTAGGATCGCGCGGCGGCCCCCGTTCGCCTGACACGGGGTGGCGGACGGAAACGGCGCGGGCCGACAAGGGAATTGGTGAGCAGTGAGCCAGATCGTCGTGAAGCGTCCACCGCGGGCGCTGCCGCCGGAGGTGCCCACGGGCGACGTCGTCGTACAGCCGCCGCCCGAACTGCCACGGGGTCACCAGGACAGCGTCATGATGCAGTTGCTGCCGACGCTGGGCATGGGCGGCTCGGTGGTGTTCTTCTTCACGAGCGGTCAGCCGTTCATGCGGATCATGGGCATGATCATGATCGCGTCGACGATCGCCATGTCCATCGCCATGGTGGTCCGCTTCCGTCGCGGCTCGCAGGGCCAGTTGGCCGACCTGCGCCGTGACTACCTGCGCTATCTCTCCCAGACCCGCCACGCCACCCAGGACACCGCGCGGGCGCAGCGCGACGCGCAGTACTACCTGCACCCCTCCCCCGAGCAGCTGTGGGCGCTGGTCGCCGAGGGCAGCCGGGTGTGGGAGCGGCGGCCCGGCGACGAGGACTTCGCGCAGGTCCGCATCGGCCTCGGCCCGCAGGCGCTGGCGACCGCCTTGATCGCCCCGGACCCCGGCCCCGTGGAGCAGTTGGAGCCGCTCACCGCGAGCGCGATGCGGCGCTTCGTCGCCGCCCACGCCACCCTGGACGACCTGCCGATGGCGGTGTCCCTGCGCGCCTTCTACCACGTCACCCTCAGCGGGGAGCCGGAGTCCGTACGGTCCTGCGCCCGCGCCCTGACCGGTTCGCTGGCCGCGCTGCACTCCCCCGAGGACCTCGTCGTCGCGGTCGCGGCGGGCCGGGAGTCGTGGCCGCACTGGGAGTGGGCCAAGTGGCTGCCGCACGCGCAGCTGACCGGCGTCACGGACGGCGCCGGATCGCGCCGTCTGATCAGCGCCGACCCGCGTGAGCTGGAGGACCTGCTGTCCTCCCGGCTGACCGGCCGCCCCCGCTTCCACCCCGACGCCGCGCCGCTGCCCGACACCGCGCACCTGGTCGTCGTACTCGACGGGGTGTCCCTGCCGCAGGACTCGATGCTGGCGAGCCCGGAGGGGCTGCAGGGCGTCACGGTCATCGAGGTCGTGCCGGGTGAGCAGGCGGGGGTCCGCGGGGACCTGTCGATCGCCGTACGGCCGCAGACGCTGCGGCTGGAGTCAGCGCACGGGGTGGTCTACGAGGGGACGCCGGACGGGCTGTCGCAGGAGTCGGCGGAGGCGCTGGCCCGGCAGCTCGCGCCGCTGCGGATGGCCTCCGGCGGGGACGACGACGAGCCGCTGCTGGCGAACCTGGAGTTCACCGACCTGCTGAACCTGGGCGACGCGGCCTCCATCGACACCCGGCGCACCTGGCGGCCCCGGTCGCAGGCGGAGCGGCTGCGGGTGCCGATCGGCGTCGGCGAGGACGGCCGTCCGGTGATGCTGGACATCAAGGAGGCCGCGCAGGAAGGCATGGGTCCGCACGGGCTGTGCGTGGGCGCCACCGGTTCCGGCAAGTCGGAGCTGCTGCGCACGCTGGTGCTCGGGCTCGCGGTCACGCACTCCTCCGAGACCCTGAACTTCGTCCTCGCGGACTTCAAGGGCGGCGCGACCTTCGCCGGGATGGCGCACATGCCGCACGTCGCGGCGGTGATCACCAACCTGGCGGACGACCTCACGCTCGTCGACCGCATGGGCGACTCCATCCGCGGTGAGCTGAACCGCCGCCAGGAGCTGCTGCGGGACGCGGGCAACTACGCCAACATCCACGACTACGAGAAGGCGCGCGCGGCGGGCGCCCCGCTCCAGCCGATCCCGTCGCTGCTCCTCGTCATCGACGAGTTCAGCGAGCTGCTGACGGCCAAGCCGGACTTCATCGACATGTTCGTGCAGATCGGCCGGATCGGCCGCTCGCTGGGCGTGCACCTGCTGCTGGCCTCGCAGCGCCTGGAGGAGGGCCGTCTGCGCGGCCTGGAGACCTACCTGTCGTACCGGATCGGTCTGCGGACCTTCTCCGCGGCCGAGTCCCGGGCCGCGCTCGGCGTGCCGGACGCCTACGAGCTGCCGAACGTGCCCGGTTCCGGGTTCCTGAAGTTCGGTACGGGCGAGATGCTGCGGTTCAAGGCGGCGTACGTCTCCGGCGTCTACCGTTCCGGTGCCCAGCGGTCGTCGTCGACGGACGGCGCGCTGCCGGTGGACCGGCGGCCGGTGCTGTTCACGGCGGCGGAGGTGCCGGTGGCGTTCGTGCCGCAGCAGGCGACGCGGGCCGAGGGGCCGGGTGCCGGGTCGGACGAGGTGGACGACGCGCTCGCGGACACCGTGCTGGACGTCGTCGTACGCCGTCTGGAGGCGCAGGGTCCGGCGGCGCACCAGGTGTGGCTGCCGCCGCTGGACAGCCCGCCGTCGCTGGACGCGCTGCTGCCGGGTCTGACGGCGGTGCCGGGACGCGGCCTGACCCAGCCCGGCTACGAGGGCGCGGGACGGCTGGTCGTCCCCGTCGGCATCGTCGACAAGCCGTACGAGCAGCGCCGCGACCCGCTGTGGGTGGACTTCTCGGGCGCGGCGGGCCACATGCAGGTCCTG
Organism: Streptomyces sp. NPDC006997; assembly: GCF_040635175.1. NCBI lineage: Bacteria > Bacillati > Actinomycetota > Actinomycetes > Kitasatosporales > Streptomycetaceae > Streptomyces > Streptomyces sp. NPDC006997. Next base: position 329,648 of record NZ_JBEYHH010000001.1, on the reverse strand, counting down.
GGCGGCCCGCAGTCCGGCAAGTCGACGCTCCTGCGCTCCCTGATCTGCTCGTTCGCGCTGACGCACACCCCGCAGGAGGTCCAGTTCTACGGCCTCGACTTCGGCGGCGGCGGTATGTCGGCGGTGGCCGCACTCCCGCACGTCGGCGGTGTCGCCTCCCGCCTGGACCCCGAGAAGGTGCGGCGTACGGTCGCGGAGGTCTACGGCATCCTGGCGCGCCGTGAGGAGTACTTCCGGGCGTCGGGCATCTCCTCCATCGCCGAGTTCCGCACCCGGCGCGCCCGTGGCGACATCTCGGTCACCGACCAGCCGTGGGGCGACGTCTTCCTGGTCATCGACGGCTGGGCCAACTTCCGCGCCGACTACGAGGCGCTGGACCAGGTGGTCCTGGACATCGCGGCGCGCGGTCTCGGCTACGGCGTCCACCTGGTGATCTCGGCGTCCCGCTCGATGGAGGTGCGGGCGGCCCTCAAGGACAACCTGCTGAACCGGCTGGAGCTGCGGCTCGGCGACACGATGGACTCCGAGCTGGACCGCAAGGTCGCCGCGAACGTGCCCACGGGCGTGCCCGGGCGCGGTCAGGCACCGCGGAAGCTGCACTTCATGGCGGCCGTGCCGCGCATCGACGGCCTCACCTCCGACACCGACCTGGCGGAGGCGACGGCGGCGCTGGCGACCGAGGTGACCCGGCACTGGGAGGCGCCGGGGGCGCCCAAGGTACGGCTGCTGCCGCGCGAGTTCCCGGCGGAGCAGCTGCCCGCGGGGGACCGTTACCCGCGCCAGGGCGTCGCCTTCGCGCTGGACGAGAACAACCTCGAACCGGTCTTCGTCGACTTCGACCAGGACCCGTTCTTCCTGGTCTTCGGCGAGAGTGAGTCCGGCAAGTCGAACCTGCTGCGGCTGCTGGTCAAGCAGCTCACGCGGCGCTACTCCGGCGACGAGTGCAAGCTGTTCGTCGTCGACAACCGGCGTTCCCTGCTGGGCGTCACCCCGGACTCCCACCTCGCCGAGTACATCCCCATGTCCAACGCCATGGAGCACCACATGGTCGCCCTGGCGGACCTGATGAAGCGCCGGACGCCGACCGCGGAGGTCACCGCACAGCAACTCCGCGACCGCAGCTGGTGGCAGGGGCCGACAGTGTTCGTCGTCATCGACGACTTCGACCTCGTCTCCACGTCCAGCGGAAACCCGCTCAGCGGCCTGACCGAGCTGCTGCCCTTCGCCCGCGACGTGGGCGTGCGCTTCATCATCGCCCGCTCGACGGCGGGCGCGAGCCGCGCCTCCTACGAGGCGTTCATGCAGCGCATCAAGGAGCTGGGGGCGCAGGGCGTCGTCCTCGCGGGTGACCCTGGCGAGGGCGACGTCCTGGGCGGGGTACGGCCCCGGCCCATGCCCGCGGGGCGCGGGGTGTTCGTGTCCCGGCGGCGGGGGCGGCCGTTGGTGCAGGTGGGGTGGGTTGCGGAGGAGAACCTCTGACCGGCGGGGATCGGGCACCGTCCGTATGACAGGCGCCTCCGCCTACCGATCCTTTCCGTGTTCCGGTACGGGGTACCACCGCGTGTCGGACACCCTCCGCAGGGGGCTCCGGGCCGTGATCCGCGACCTGGAGGCGATTCACCCGGTGCCCAGTCATGGAAAGCGGGCTCATGACATGGGACGAGTGGGAGCGATGAGAGGCGCAGCCGGTCGAACGCCAGCCATTGGGTACACGGCTGACCCCATTGCCTCCCGGCGGGGCGCCTACCGGGCGGAGTCGGGCGAGGATGCCGCGATCCGCCGGAAAAGGGCCACGCCGGACCGACATCGCGCTGGGAACGGCCCTGGCGATCGCGGTGGTGGCCTCCTGCGGTCCCACCCGCGGAGCGGGAGTATGCCGTGCCCACGAGCCTGTGCGGCGCGGGAATCCCGGTCTCTCGCCGAAACGCCGTGCTGCCTCCCGGGAAGAGAGCCAGCGATCGCGGTGCACCGCTGTCGGCTAGATGTGGACGACGAGTTCGTCTTCTCGGGCAGCATGGAGCAACGTCAGCCGACGTCTCCGCGAGTGACGTCGCGGGGACCGCGCTGGGCGTCGACGCGGGCGGCAGCAGCGCGGACAGAGGGCGCTTCATCCACTCGGCGACTGGCGCCGCAGTCCAGGACGGAGCACGACTGTCCCGTCGTAGTCGGTCTCTTGGAACGGGGAGGGCACAGACATGGCCTGGGATGAGTGGGAACTTCTGAAGACGCAGGCTGCCGAGCGCCAGACCACTGCCATGCAGTTGAATCAACTGCCCCCTGGAGACGGCAAGCAGCCTTCTATGAGGGTTCCAGCCAAGTACGGCGACCTGAACGTGAAGCAGCACGAACTGGCGAGGATCGGCGGAAACGCCTTCGACCTCTACAACGACCTCTGGGACCAGGCCCGCAAGGCAGTGCCCAGCAGCGAGAAGGCGGCACGGACGCTGACTCTGGCGAGCTTCGCCCTGGGCAGTGCTCTCCAACACGTCGCTACGCGCTGGGATGAGCAGTTGTCATCCCTCATGGACGCCTGCGCTCACATCTCCAACCACATGACGGTCACCAAGCGACTGCACGCGGATGACGACCACTACATCCGTCGGCAGATGAGCAGCATCGACCTTCTCGACGCGGGCTTCGACGAACGGGTCGGCGAGGCCGGGCCAAAGAACGAGATCTACGGCCCGGCCAACAAGCAGAAGGACCAGAACTGATGGATCTCACGGATCTCAGGGACATCGATCTCAGTCTGCTCGGTGACGCCATCGACGACTGGGCAACGGTCGTCGGCAACCTTGAGGATCTCAAGAAGGCAGCGGAAAGAGGGCTGCACGGCGCCGCCAACAAGGCCGACTGGGCGGGGGTCAATGCCATGGTGTCCAAGGAGTTCATCGGCAAGACGGCCGGTGAGTTCGCGGATGCCCACGGCCAAGCCAGAAGCATCTACCTGATTCTCAAGGACACCCGGGACGAACTGGTCAGATATCAGACACAGCTGACCGATGCCATGGAGCGCGGGCGGCAGAAGAACCTGACGGTGATCGGTTACGAAGGCGGCTTCAGCGTCACGTCGAACGTCCCGCCGGAAGGCCGCGCCGCACAGGACGAAGACAACAAGGCAGACATCACGGCACTGCGCGACGAACTCCAGGACATCGTGGAGAGAGCCACGGAGAGCGACACCTCGGCCAGTACCGTCCTCAAGGCCATCGCCGACCAGAGCAGGCTTGGCTTCTCCGACGCCCGCTACAAGGACCGGGACTCCGCCGCCGAGGCTATCGAGCAGGCCGACCAGTTGGCCGAGCTGGCGACGAAGAACCCGGAGGAGCTCACGCCCAAGGATCTTGACCGCCTCACCGCCGGTCTACGGAAGTACGCCGGAGACGGGCTGTTCGCGGAGCGTTTCGCCAGCCACCTGGGTGCCGAGGGGACGCTGAGCTTCTGGGCAGGCATCAATGACCCGCAAGTGGCGTACGCGCTGGGTCACAAGCGCGGCAACACGCATGACGAACTCCAAAAGCATCTGGGTCTTACCCTCGCCACCGCCTCACAGAGCGACTCGGCCACCATGGCCGACTGGCGGAACAAGATGGTCGACATGGTGGACAGGCCGGTCAGCCCTGGCAAAGGCTTTCCGCTCGGCGCCCAGGTGATGAGCAACCTGATGCGCTGGGGCGACTACGACGACCGGTTCCTCGTCGACTACGGCGACAAGCTGATCGCGACCGAGAAGAAGTACACGGGCAACGGCGAACACGGCGCTTGGGGGCGGGTGGGTTCCGATCCTCTTCTCAACCGCACGGGCAGTGACTCGGGCTGGGATCCAATGACCGGATACCTCAAGGCCCTGTCCAAAGCCCGGATGCCGCGACGACGTTCTTCAACGGGGAGTTCATCAACAAGAACGACGAGAACAATCCCTTCGAGCGTGACACCGACGGCAACGGCAGGAACGGGAAGGTTTCGCTCACCAACTTCCAGTACCTCTTCGAAGAACGCGCCTGGCCGCATGACTTCACGAGCGAGGGTGAGGAGAGCATCGCGGGCCGTAACACGTTGGCACTGGCGTTGGAGGCCGCTACGACCGGGCATCCGGCGGGAGAGATTCCTACGGCGGACACACCGCCGCACACCCGGGAGCAAGCCCGTCTGGTGGAGAGTCTGGTGGCATCGATCGCGGATGAACCGGAGCGGTTGACATCGCACGGCTACATGACCGACAGCATTGGCCAAATCACCTCTGAATATCTGCCGGACCTTAACCGAGCCATGACGGACGTAGAGCGAGACCCGGGTTCCGAGAAGTGGCAGGACATCGAGAAGCTCTACCCGATCGCGGGAAGCGAGGCAAGACTGGAGCATTCCGATGTGACGAAGCTCCTTTTCGCTGTCGGTCAGAACGAAGAGGGATACGCAGCCGTTGAAGTGGGACAGAAAGCCTACATGGGCAAACTGATGGAATACCATCTGAACCCTGACCTGCCCGTACATCTACGGATGTCAGAGAATTCCAGTCTTCTCGTCGAACAGATCGCGACCCAGGCTGGCGAAGTATCCGGAACGTTGGCGCTCGGCGTACAGGAGGCCCTCGGCGCCGAGGCATCGGACAAGGACAAGCAGTACGAGCACGCGATCGCCCAGCGCAAGAACTGGGTCTCTGGTGGGGTCGGCACCGTCGTCGGCGTGGGTACCTCGTTCGTCGCGACGCCGTGGGTCGGCGCGGCGATGGGTGGCGGTGCCGGGACGGTGACGAGCGTGGTTCTGGAAGCCGTCTTCCAGGACGCGGAGGGCCAGGCCCTGAGCGAGGCCCAGAGGACCGGGGGACAGTTCTGGCAGGACGGCCTGTCACGGAACGAAGCCGTTGCGGAGGACGCTGCGCGGGCAGCGGCGGACGCGTACCCGTCGATCGACGCGGGCGATGCCGGAACGGCTGCCCGTGCGTCAGCACGTCAGGGGTATTTCAACGCACGCCTGATTGTGGACGGACAGGCTCCTGGAATTCTTACGGACTACTGACGACCGCGACCGGACCCCGACCTGACCGAGAGGATCACGTGATCCATCACTCGACCACCATGCGCCCTGTGTCAGCGGCTCTCACCATCGCGTTTCTCCTTCTGACTGCCAGTGGCTGTGGAGCGGGCGAGAGTGAACGCAAGTACGCCGTTCCCGACTCACTCTGCGAAATCTCCGTCGGCGCCGACGACCTCGCTGCCTTCCTACCCTCAGGGAACAAACTGCGGGTTCAGGAAGAGGAGGTCTCGGGTATCAAGACATGCGAGGTAATCGTCGACAGGACTGTCGTCGCTTCCGCTATGCGCGCGTGGGAGGAGGAGATGAATCTGACGGCCTACGCCGTCGGACTCTCGCAGGAACCTCCTACGCGTTCAGCCAGGAACGGTAGGTTCGTGTACTCCGGCAGGTCCGGCTTCGGTAAGACACAGGGGTGCACAAGTTCCCGGTACCGGAGCGACAAGGGCGACCACGTGCTCTACACATCGATCCAGATGTGGACCTCGAAGCATCAGGACGCCGATGCCATGAAGCGCCTCATCATCAGCTACACCGAAGAGGTGGAGAAGTCGGCCGAGTGCGCCAGGTGACATGCGCCACTGGGTGAACCGCCCCCAGCACCCCCGAGAACCGGCCAAGTTGTTAGCCTGGCGAGTGCACGCCAATCGACTGGACGGGGGCAGGGAGACATGACGGAGCCTGTCGGGGAGCGGACCGTGAGCCAGGCCGGAGGGCCGGTCGGTATGCGGCTCAACCAGTACCCGGCCGATCCAGGGGGCTCGCCCGGTGGGCCCACGGGACCGGGGCTGGGCGGGCAGCCGGACTTCGGCTCCAGTCCCGCCCAGAAGAAGGCCGCCGCCAGGGCGATCGAGGAGCACATCGAGCCCGACACCAAGAAGGCCGGCGAGGTCGCGGACGAGGAGTCGAACGCCGCGGTCAAGGCGTTCGCGGCCAAGGACGGGCACGGCTGGGTCACGTCGACAGCGCTGAAGAAGGCGCACAAGACGTGGGGTGAACAGGTGCAGAACCTGATGAACCGGCTGGGGTCCGAGAAGACGGCCCTGCGCAGCACGAACACCCTGTTCCAGACCACCGACCTCGGTGTCGGGAACGGGGTGCGCAAGTCGTCCAGCCTCGACGGCTTCTGAGTCGTCGACGCCGAGCCACCGACCCTTTCCGCACCTCCTTCACCTCCTTCAGCGCGCACCAACGGGGACCCATGCCGACGTACCACGAGATCATCACGACCGACCTGGCCACGCTCACCACGGCTGCCGAAGCCTGGGACGACATGGCCAAGAAGTTCCACGAGCAGGAGACCGCGTACAAGCGGGATGTGCACGGCATCACGCTGGGACCGCTCTGGCTGGGGCTGACCGCGGACGCCGCCAGTCGGCGGTTCGACGTCACGCTCACGGAGTACCAGAACGCCCAGGTCGAGGCGAAGGCGATCGCCTCGCTGCTGCGGGACGCGCACACGCAGTTCGTCGACATGCAGGGCAGGCTCAAGACGGCCCGGCAGGAGGCGATCGACGCGGGGATGGCCGTCTCCGAGCAGGGGCGGGTGTCGTTCGACACGGCACGGCTCGACGAGGGCACCCGGACCGCGTACCACCACGACCCCGACTACCAGGACAGCGTCCGCAAGTCGGTCAGCTCCTGGCAGGCACGTATCGACGGGGTCGTCGCGGACGTCACCGACGCCGACAAGGGCGTGGAGATCGCGTTCAACGCGGTCGTCGTCGACTCCGACATCATGGACGGCACGTCCAACGGGTTCAACGGGCAGGCGCAGGGCGACATCGAGAAGTACGAGGCGGAGAACGCCGAGGACATCGCGAAGCGCCTCGCGGACGGCAAGAAGGTCTCCGCCGCGGATCTCGCCGAGCTGGACCGGGCGTTCCGGGACAACTCGGGCAACAAGGTGTTCACCCAGTCGCTGCTGACGGGGCTCGGGCCGGACGGCACCATCAAGCTGACCAACGAGCTGAACGACCTCGCCTACGACGACGACAAGAAGAACAAGGCCCAGTACCTGGAACTCCAGGGCGGCCTCGCGGACACCGTCGCCAACGCCACCCACGTGCCCGGCTCGGTCGCCGACGCGCCACCGGGGTCGCAGAAGTTCAAGGACTGGCTGGCCAGCGACGACGGCAGGTTCTACCGGCAGTTCACCGAGGGCCTCGACAAGTACGGCACCAAGAACTACGGCTCCAACACCCAGCCGATGTACGGCTACCAGTCGTTCGTCAGCATGATGCAGCACGGCGACGCCAAGTTCGACGACCAGTTCCTGTACGAGCTGGGCGACGACCTGATAGCCGCCGAGAAGAAGCAGCCCAGCATCTTCACCGAGTGGGGCGCGGGCCACGACGGCATCCGCGCGGACGCCCTCGACGGGCTCCTCGGCGTCATGAGCAAGAACCCCGACGCGGCCACCGCCTTCTTCGACCCGGCGGGCAACGGCTCCGGCTCCGACCACGTCGACAACGACCACCTGAAGTACCTGCTCCACGAGCGGGAGTGGCCGCAGCACAGCACGGTCGCCGGTCCCACCGTCATCACCATGGACGACCCGCTCAACCGCACCGGCCTCGGCGCGGCCCTGGAGGCGGCGACCACCGGGCGCGAGCCCAACTCCGAGGGTGCCGCCTTCGACCACCACACCGAGGCCCAGTCCCGGGTGATGCAGGAGACCATCACGCAGCTCGACAAGGACGGCAAGGGCGACTCCATCCCGCAGAACCTGAAGGTGCCCCTCGGCCGCGCCCTCGCCGACTACACCATGGACACCCACGCCATCCTCAGCGGCACCGAGCCGAGCAGCCCCGCGGGAGGCTCCGGCATCAACGCCAACGGCGACGACTCCAGCATCACCAACAGCAAGCACAGCCTGCTCCGGGTGATGCGCGGGGTCTCCGACGCGGCGTACGGCACGACGGCGGACGGCGAGCCCGTCCTCGTCTACGACATGCTGTACGAGAACCAGAAGGTGTACTCCGCCGAGTACCTGGACACCACCCGGGACGCCTCCCCCGAGCAGCAGGCCAACGTCGTCGGCGACTGGGACAACAAGGCCCGCCACGTCGGCGAGGTGTACGGCTCGATGACCGCCATCGGGTCCGACATGATCCTCGACGACCGGGACACCAAGGTCGGTACGATCAGCGACCAGATGCGCTACACGTACCACGGGGTCGGCGGCCTCTTCACCCAGATCCCCGTGGTCGGCGACCCCGTCCAGCGGATGGTCGACGCGGCCACCTACGAGTACCAGAAGGACGTGACGGCCGCCGCGGAGGACGCCGCCCGGTCCCAGGACAGCACCTCCACCTCCGCCGGGATCGGCGGCACGAACGCCCTCCTGGACGCCTGGGGCGGCGAGCACGGCATCAGCGGCAGCGAGGCGCACGAGCATGCCAAGGGTGAGGCGAAGCAGAGCTTCATCACGGGGCGCGAGGACGCGTACTCCGCGCTACGCACGAGGAAGTGAGATGACGAACGGAAGTCGCCGGGCCGGTCTCGGACGGAAGATCATCGCACCGGCCCTGGCGGTCGTCGTCCTGGCGGTGGGCGCGCACCTGTGGCTGAACACCAACCTCTTCGGCGACGACGACGTGTGCGGTGGGCTGGTCTCCGCCGACGCGGCCGAGGACGTCTTCTCCCACTCCGGGCGGCTCTCCGACCGGGACGGCCCGGACGACCGGCCCGGCGACCTGCTCGCCTTCACCTGCCGGGTGGAGACGTCGTCCTTCCTCCCGGGTTCCGACGACGAGCACCTGACGATTCTGGCGACCCGTGAGCGCGGCGACTTCCCGTTCACCGACGACGGCCGGTGGCCGAACCCGGCCACCGTGTCCTTCTTCTCCGGCAGCGGCACGCGTGCCACCGGCGCCATCGGCGCGGACCACGGCTGGGTCCTGCTGCCCGACGCCTGCGCGACGGCCGACGGTCCCGCCGTCATCGAGGGGTACGCCCCCGAGGGCTCCGACCCGGTCCGGTTCGCCCGGCTCCTGACCGAGGTCGCCAACCACGCCGCCGAACGGGCCGACTGCGCGTCCGAGCGGCCCCTCACCGCACCCACTGCCCTCACCTCGGCCCCGAAGGCACGCCAGGTGGACGCCGGGACGGTCTGCGGTCTGAGAGGGCTGGAGTTCCCCGGGCCGGACGGGGTGACCGGAGCGCGGGAGACGGTCCAGGACGGCACCGGTCCCACCTGGTCCTGCGCGGTCCACGACTACGCCACCTACACCGTGACCCGGGACCCGCACCTCGTCGCGGGCATCCGGTCCTCCCCCGGGTACGAGGAGCAGCCGCGGGTGGCCGGACACCAGGTGTCGGGCTTCGACCCCCGGCACGTCGTCGCCGACTGCGCGGGCACCCCGACGTACTTCTCCCTGGACGCCGGAGACGACTACCTCTCCGCCCTTGAGGAACCGGGCGCCCCGCGCCTGCGCGAGCTGTTCGAGAACTTCGTCGACGTCGCCGGAGAGCGGTTCGGCTGTACCGCACCCTGACCCCACCCCGAGAGCACCGAGGACACGAGACACGTGACACACGTACGACACCGGCTGGCGATCGCCGCCGCCCTGACGGCCGCGGCCGTCCTGATGACCGGCTGCCAGAGTGACAGTGACAGTGAGGGTGACAGCGGTGGTGGGGGTTCGGCGGCGCTGAGTCTGGACGGGCTGGTCGAGACCGCGGACGGCGTTCCGGAGGACGGCGCGGACACCTGTCCGCTGCCCTACGACATCGCGGCGGCGGCGAAGGCCGCGGGCGTGGACGGCGAGGCCGGTCCCGGCCCGGTGCGGGAGGACGCGGAGACGCCCGTCGCCACGGGTGAGGGCGGCAAGCGCGCCAAGGGCAAGGAACCGCTGGCCGAGAATCCCGGTGCGTTGGTGAGCTGCACGTTCCACATCGGTCCGGACGACGTGCGGGTGCACACCGTCGCCACGGAGGAGCGCAACGCGATCACCATCCTGGCGCCGGTGGTCTCGGAGTTGACCCGGGTGGCCATCGACGACGTGGTCGCCTTCACGAACGAGGCCGCCACGACGGAGGAGACGGGCAAGGTGGTCACCGCCGACACCGGCAATGTGGCGACGGTACGGCTTGAGCTGGACGGTGAGGGGGACGCGGCCCTGTTGGTCGGTACCGTCGACGGGGAGTCCGGGGAACCGGACGCGGCGCTGGACCGGAAGCAGCTCGCCGCGCTGACGGAGGCCCTGGCCGGGCAGGTGCAGCAGTAGGAGTAGGAGTAGGACGGCTCGTCGCCGCCCTACCGCCAGACAGCGGCAGGGTGGACACCTCCCGCGCGTGTCCACCCTGTGTGCGTGCCGCCCTGTCGCGTCGGGGCTACATGAAGTAGCTGGCGCCCTTCAGGTCGCCGCCGCGGTAGTCGCCGCCCGCGGTGTGGACGCGCTGCGAGATGTTGACCAGGGCCGTGTGGATGCCCGTGGCGTGACGGTCCCACTCCTTGGTCTTCTTGGTGAACTCCTCGTACGCCTCGCCGCCCCAGCCCGCGGCGGCGTCGAGCACGGCCTTCTTCAGGGCCTCGAGGTCCTCTTCGAGCTTCTTCGCCTGGTCGCCGAGTTCGGTGGCGAGGGCGTCCATGGTGCCGTAGGAGACAGCCAGTTCGTCGTAGTGGGCTCCGGACATGGTTTCCTCGTTTCTGGGAGGTCAGCAGGTGGTGGTCGGTGGCGCGTCGGTCTCAGGGCCTCGTCAGTAGCTGCTGAGCGCCGAGGACTTGCCGCCGAGGTCCTCCACCGAGATCTTGGTGATGTCGGCGTCGATCTGGCCTTCGAGGTTCTGCTTGTCCTTGCGGTTCAGGTCGATGCCCTGGAGGAAGTCGTCCAGCATCCGGCCGATGGCGGCCATGTGGCTGTTGATCTCCGACTGCTTCTTGTCGAAGGCGAGGGCGCCCTGGCCCGTCCAGCTCTTCTCGATCATGTCGATCGTGCCCTGGAGGCGGGCGAGAGACTGCCGGATCGAGTCGTACCGGTCGATGACGTTCGTCTGGAGCTTCTGTACCTGGGCCTCGTAGAGCTTGCGGTCCGTGGCCATGTCGGCAGTCCCTTTCGTGTGGACGGTGGGGTAGTGGGTGGTCGGTGGCGGAGTACGGGGGTCATGCCCGGCGGCGGGAGCGGGCCACGGCGACGGCGCCGCCCCCGATCACCAGCACGGCCGCGGCGGCGCCCGTGGCGACCCAGGGGGTGCTGTCGTCGGAGGAGTCCGACTCGGCCGCCGCGGAGGTCTGGCCGCCGGAGGCGTCCTTGCCGGACGGCTCGGGGGACGGGGAGGTGGAGGCGGCGGGGGTCGCCGGCTTGCCGTCCTCGTCCACGACGCCCGCGGTGTTCTCCCTGGCGAGGGGGTCGGTGTCCGCGGCGCCGGGGTTGTAGTCGCTGTCCTCCAGCACCTTGCGGGGCCGGATCAGTCCGTACCCGAGGTACGTACTCGGGTCGTCCTTGGCCCAGTCCCGTCCCGCGGTGTCGATGAGGCTGGCGAGGACCTGGTTGGCGGTCCAGTCGGGGTGCGCGGACCAGACGAGGGCGGCGGAGGCGGAGGCGATGGCGGTGGCCTGGCTTGTGCCCTGACTCTCGCAGTAGGAGCGAAGGTTCTTGTCGCACCACGTGGGCACATCAAGGCCCGGGGCGGCTAGGTCAACGTAGTTGCCGTGCTCGGAGAACCTGCCGACCGTGCCGGATTCATCGGATGCGGCGATACCAATGACGTAGGGATAGGCAGCCGGATAGCCGATAAAGTTTTTAGTCTCGGCGTCATTGCCAGTACCCGCGAACATCAACTTGCCCTTGCTGTGGGCATACGCGATTGCCTCACGGATCGCCGCGTGATCAATGCTCGTACCGAAGGACATGTTGATGATCTCAACGTCGCTGTCGGCGATGGCCCTGATGACCGCCGCCAGGTCGGGCGCCCTCTCCCGCTCGGTCTTGTTGTCGAAGTCGTCCATCGCGATCCGATAGGGCACGATCTTGGCGTCCGGGGCCAGACCCTTCAGGGAGTCGTCGGCGCCGGTTCCCGCAATCAACTCCGCCATGCTGGTGCCGTGGCCATCGTAATCTTCGGTGGCCTTGTAACTCAGATGCTGTGGGACGCCGTCAGTAGTGACCCTGCCCCGCAATGACGGGGTTTCGCTGACTCCAGTATCCACTACTGCGACCTCGACACCCTCGCCAGTGCTGACCTTCCACATCTCGCTGGCCTGCATCGCTGACAGGTACCACTGCTGCGACTGGACGTCTGTGGCTACGGCACCGGGAGCAAAACCTGCCGACAAGACGGAGGCAGCGCCAAGTGCCGCACAGATGGTCGCGGCCCTTCTCGCGCACCGCCCCGCGAGCGTGCCCGACCTGTCGCGTCGTCTGATCCCTGACACCATGCTCTGCTCGTCCTCGCTTCTGTCCTGTCAGTCGGTCGTCGGCACGTGGCCACGCCGCTCATCGCGGCGCGGACGGTTCGTACCGGACCCTCGGTTGCCTGAGGCATCACGCGGCGTGCCAGCGCCGTCAGTGGCATTACCACTCACCGCGCGCGGAGTTCGTCCGCTTGGAGTGCCCACTACACCTTTGGAGCCGCCGGTGGGACGGCGAGCAGTCGGTGCCGCGCCCAATGTGGTGGGAGGTGTTCCGATCACCCCACGCTGGCCGGGGCTCTGCGCTTTCGAACTGGAGCGTGCGCCCTCGGCGCCGACGACCGTGCCGCGCGGCAGCTTGGATCCATTGCCGCCGGGGGTGGGCCCTGCGACGGGGCGCCCGCCGACGACCCCGTTGGGCGGACGCCTAGTGCCAGCGCCACCCCGACCAGCGCCTGGCGGCGCACCAATAACCCCCTTCGGCGCGCGGGCGGCACCGTTGACGGGACCGGTTCCCTGTCCCATCGGCAGTGGCTTCCCACCGACGATGCCACGCTGCACAGGAGCAGCGCCACGGTTGCCGATAGGCGCAGGTGCGGCCGTGCGCCCCGGTTGCCCCAGTGGGCCCACAGGGCCGACCCGGCGGCCTCCCGCCTGCGCGGGAGGGGTGACACGCCCCGCCTGACTCGTAGGGCCGATACCTGGACGCCCTGTCTGGCTGGTGGGGCTCGGAGGAGCACCAGTGCGTCCCTGAGCCACGGGGGGCACCTTCGGCACGTTGATACCGCCGGGGCGTGTGGTGCGGCCGGTGGCCTGCCTGACGGCAGGCGGCGTCGTACTCGGCACCATGGGAGGGACGGGCCCCGGTGGCGTAGCGGTGGGAGCGGTCGTCGGTGGTGGCGTGACCGTAATCGGTTTCACGGCCTCTTGAGGCGGCAGCGTTCCCACGCTGTCGATCTCTGTGCCGACAGGCTGTCGCGGCGTCGTGACGTTCCCGTCGACGGTCTGCTGCGGCGCCAGAACCTCCGCCGGACGTTCCCTCTCCGCTGCAGCAGTCACCGGGGCCTGGTGGGAAGCCGACGTCTCACTGACCGACGTCAGCGAAGCCGGGGTAGTGGGGCGCTTCTTGAACTTCCCGACGCCCGGCGGCGGCTCCGGTACCCCCACGTCCGGCATCTTCGGGAACACCGGCTCCTCCGCCGACTGCATCGTCCCGGCCGACACCGTGTAGAACGACGCCAGGCGGTACATCTGGTTGATGGCCTCCTGGCGGTGGGCCTCCGCCTTGACCGCTGCCGTGTACTCGTCGTTGGAGTCGACGCGCTTGGCCTCGGGGATGTCGTCGACGGACTTGCGGTCGGCGCGGTTGTCGCGGGGCGGCATGGACTTGCGGACGGAGGCGAGGCCGGAGCCCGCGGCCATGACCTGGGTGCCGATGGTGTCGGCGTAGGCGGCGACGCCCTGGGCCGTCTTGATGAGGCTGTCGCCCCAGTCGGTGAACGCGGTGTGGGCCTCGCCCTGCCAGTCGATCTGGCCGAGGTTCTGGCTCAGTTCCTCCGCGGCGTCGTTGATCGCGTCGCGGGCGTCGACGAGGGCCGTGCCCGCGGTCTCCAGGAGTTCGGGGTTGGCGGACTCGACGATGTCGATCATCTGGTTGAGGTCGTAGCCCTCGAAGCTCGTCGAGCCGAAGTGGATGCCCCGGCTGGAGCCGAACGGGAACAGGCGGGTCATGTTCATGACCGCGTCCAGTGTGCCGTTCTGGCTCATGGCCTCCTGGCGTTCCGGCGCGTGCAGGTCCGGCTTGTTCTTGTCCCCGTGGCCGCTCATCAGTACCCCGCGTCCGTGTGGTCGGCTCGGTTGTCGCGCTTGTTGTGCTCGGTCAGCATCTCTTCACGCGCCTGGTTGACCTCGGCCCGGATCTCGTGGAACCGGTAGCGCTGCTCGTCCTCGAGGTTGTCGAAGGTCACGTCGACGCCGTGCACCGCGATCTGCATGGCCTCCAGCTGGAGGCCCAACGACTTGGACAGCGCGGTGATGCGTTCGTGGACGCGCTCGTACTCCAGGTGGAGTTGCTTGCCCTCGGGAAACGCCCCGCTGCCGAAGGCGGACTCCGGCAGGCTGTGGGACGCCACCTTGGACGCGCCGCCCGCCGAGCCCTCGAACGCGGCGAGCAGGTCGTCCACGCGCTTCTTGAAGGTCGACAGCGCCATCACGCCCCGGCGCACGTCCGCCGCCGACGCACCTCCGCCCATGTCCGCAGGAAGCACGAAGCCATCCCTCCCCGTTGTCCCCGTTAACGCCTTGGAAGCGTTCATGACGGCGGTTCATGACCGCAGTCACCCACCACTCTAGTGACTCGCACCGACAGGCCCAACTGGCATAGGGACAACCGATGCTGTCACCACTCTTTACACGACGGTACGGATGTCGCTCCGGGTTGCGGGACCCGGGTGACAATCGAGCGGCGTTCGTCACATGTCGGTGACCTACGTCGCGGCCTGGCGCTTGTGGATCCCCGCGGCGCCACGCGCACGTCTGCGCGCGTCCCGGATCGCCACCGCCGCCCCGCCCAGGCCCGCGACCAGGACCACCGCGCCGACGGCCACGTACGTCGCGAGGCGGGCGTTGCGTTCGTCGGGCGTCTCACCCCGCGGGAACGGGGCGGCGGCCGGTGCCTCGGCCCCGCCCAGGCCCTCCTGCGGGTCCGGTGACTCGACCGGCTCGGCGTCGGCCGTCAGGGCGCGCACCGGGTCGACCACGCCCCAGCCGACCAGGCGGTCGTGTGTGGCGACGGTGCGCTCCGCGGTCTGTTCGATCTGGGCGACGACCTGCCGCTGCGTCCACTTCGGGTGCTTGGCCTTGATGAGCGCCGCGACGCCCGCGACGTACGGCGCCGAGAAGCTCGTACCGTTGTCGGAGCAGTGGCCCCCGCGCGGGACGGTGGAGATCATGTCGACGCCGGGTGCCGCCACGTCGACGAAGTCGCCGGACTGGGAGAACGACGCCCGTTCGTTGTTGCGGTCGGAGGCGGCGACCGCGAGCACGCCCTCGTAGGACGCCGGGTAGGTCTTCTTGACGTTGCCGCCCAGGCCGTCGTTGCCCGCCGACGCCACCACCACGATCTCCTCGGCCAGCGCCTCGTCGACCGCCGCCTCCAGGTCGGGGTCGGGTTCGACGGCGTCCGAGGTGTCCTGGGAGATGTTGATGACGTCGGCGCCCGCGTCGACGGCGTACCGGATGGACTTGGCGAGGGTCTCGGTGGTGCCGTGGCCCTCGGCGTCGTTCTGCTGGATCGGGATGATCACCGCCTTGGGGGCCAGGCCCACGAAGCCCGTGTTCTTCGCGGGGCGCGCGGCGATGATGCCCGCGACCTTGGTGCCGTGGCCGACGGTGTCGGTGGTGCCGTCCTCCCGGCCCCGTTCGATGGGGTCGCCGTTCTCGTCCTTGAGGTTCTTGGGCAGGTAGTTGCGGCCGCTCTTGACGTCGACGGCGTCCTTCAGCTGCGGGTTCTTCACGTCGACGCCCGTGTCGATGACCGCGACGCGGACGCCCTCGCCCCTGGACTGGCTCCACAACTCGTCCAGGAGGACGCGCTGGAGGGACCAGGGGCGGCCGGGATAGCTGGCGTTGGGGTACTCGCACTGGTCGGAGAAGGAGTCCTCGGCGGCGGCCGGGGACGCCGTCAGGAGGGTCGCCGCGGCCGTCAGGCAGAGGGCGCTGAGGGCGGTCAGGCGCGTCGTCATCCCGCTCCCCCTACGAGCCCTGCGGCTGGCGTGCCGCCGCCGTCGACAGCCTCGGCCCCGTCGGCAGGAACGCCGACCAGACGTCCGGGATCGGCGCCGGGTCCACGTCGGCGTAGCCGAGGCGCGACTGGGCCTGCTGGGCCTCCTGCTCCAACTGCTTGCGCTCCTCGGGCGACATGCCGATCCCGGCGTCGTCCGTGGCGCTGTCGGAGTTGGACTGCAGGACGTAGCGCAGCCCGGTGTCGGTGACCAGGAAGACGGGGCCGTCCTTGGTCTGCTCGCCCTTGAACTGCCGGTAGAGCTGGCCGGAGCCCGGCGTGACGTAGGCGCTGGAGGAACCGGCGGGCAGGTCGGCCGGGAAGTCGGTGCCCGCCCAGGTGCTCAGGGTGGTGGTGCCGCGCGCGTCGACGCCGCGCAGGACGTTGCAGACGGTGTTGCGGCTGCCCTTGGCGTCCGACGCCTCGTTGACGGCCTCGGGGGTGCCGGTCGGCCAGCGGTGCTCGGTGCCGAAGGGCTTGCCCGGCACGATCGCGCCGGGGCTCGTCTCCAGCGCCTGACCGGCCTGCCCGACCTGCGCCAGGTCCTTGCTGAACAGCAGCAGTTGGGCGACGAACGCCGAGACCGGCGCGACCCGGCCGGGCAGGACGACGTAGTACTGCTCCTCGTTGTTGTCGAACGCCTTCAGGACCGTGCCCACCTTGTCGGCCGCGGCGCCGAGCTGGCCGGGGGCGTTCGCGGGCGCGCCCGGGGTGCCGTCGATCTCGGGGAAGGTGACCGGGTCGCCCTGGTGGAGGGTCGCCAGCCACTCGGTCGAGACCCGCTGCGGCTCGCGGCCGGAGCCGACGACCGTGCGCAGCAGGAGTTCGAGGTCGTCGCCCGTGTCGATCCTGTCGACCTGGTACGCCGTCCCGCCGGTGTCCACGATGAAGCGGTCGCCCTCCGGGTCGACGACGTAGAGCAGTTCGCCGCCGCTCAGTTTCTGCTTGCCCTGGGTCAGGTCCTGCTCGCGGTCGGCGAGGACCAGTGCGGCCTTCTGGATGGACCGGCCGCCCGCGCTCGGGCGTTCGCACACGGCCCACCGCTTGGCGGCGCCCGCCTCCTCGGCGGAGGGGAGCCGGTCGGGGGCGTAGGGGATGCCGATGGTGACGCCGTGCGGGATATCGCCGTTGTCCAGGAGCGACTCGCTGACGGTGACCACGTCGCCCTTGCCGGGGGCGAGGAGGAGTTTGGCGGACGCCATGTTGAGTACGGGGTGCAGCTGGACCTCGTCGCCGGTCTTCAGGATGACGTACCGGGTGGTCGACTTGCTGGCGATGATCACCTTCTCGGCCGGGGTGTCCCAGCCGGAGGGCGCGGTGGGCCGGAACATGCCCCAGGCGCCGAAGACGGCCATGACGATGACGCCGATGATCAGCCCCGGCACGATCCCGCGCAGCGGGCGCGGCGCGCCCTCCTCCGAGCCGTGCGGGGACGACAGGACGAAGGCCGCCAGCAGGCGGCGCTTCGCGAAGGTGTAGGCGTTGAGCTGGTCCCGCCGAGATGCCATGGGTCCGTGTCTCTCCCCGTTGTTCGCGGTTGTCCGTGCCTCGTCCGCGTCGTTCACTTGGTGCGCGGGGCCGTCGTCCCCCGACCGCCGTTGTCAGACCGGGCCCCTACTATGCCTGGTGTCGGAGGTGGCGCGCGGAGCGGGTAGGGTGCCTGGGCCCTCAAGGGCCGGTGCGGTGCTGGGACGACCGCGAGTTGTGAGCGAACTGGGGGGATCGAGTGATGGCTTCCGCGACGCGGACCACGGGTCGGGGCCGGACCCGGGCACGCGGCTCGGCCGAGCCCGGCGGGCGGGCGGCACGGCAGCCGGCCGCGCGCGGCGCCCTCCACCTCAAGGTGCGCGGAGGGCGGCCCGGTTCGTCCCGGCTGCAACGGATCGTGCTGGTGGAGCTCGCCGCCGCCGTCCTCGTCACGGGCTGGGTGATCGGCACGCTCGCGATGGTGCCCGCCGCCGCCGTCGCCGTGCTCCTGGTCCTCCTGGCCTTCGTACGACGCCGGGGCCGCTCCCTGCCCGAGTGGATCGGCACGGCACGGGCCCTGCGCGCCCGGCAGAAGCGCGCCGCGGACCGCGTGGTGCCGCCGGGTACGGAACCGGGGCTGGCCCCGGCCGTGGAGTGTGACCCCAGCCTGCGCACCTACGCCTACGGCGGCCGGGAGCGGCGCCCGGTCGGCATCATCGGGGACGGCACCTTCGTCACGGCGGTGGTGCAGGTGGAGGCCGACGCGACCGCGCTCCGCGCCGAGCGGGGCAGGCGCCCACTGCCGCTGGCCCTGGTGCGCGACGCCCTCGAAGTGGACGGCATCCGGCTGGAGTCGGCGCAGGTCGTGCTGCACACCCAGCCCGCGCCCGCGCTGCACCTGCCGCGGCAGTCCGTCGCCGTCACCAACTACGCGCCGTTGCAGGAGCAGACCGGTGCCCCCGCGGTGCGCATCACCTGGATCGCGCTGAAGCTGGATCCCGAGCTGTGCCCGGAGGCGGTGGCGGCGCGCGGGGGCGGGCTGACGGGCGCCCAGAAGTGCGTGGTGCGCGCCGCCGACCACCTCGCCAGCAGGCTGACCGGCGCCGGGTTCCGCACCACGGTGCTGGACGAGGAGCAGCTGACCGCCGCCCTCGCCACCTCCGCGTGCGCCAACCCGCTGGTGACGGCGGAGGCCGGGCGGACCGACCGGCAGGAGCGGCGCACCGAGGAGTCCAGCCGCAGCTGGCGCTGCGACAACCGCAGGCACACGACGTACTGGATCCGCAAGTGGCCCCAGCTGGGCGGTGACCGGGCGCCGTCGCTGCCGCAGTTCGTCGCGCTGGTCACGGCGATACCGGCGCTCGCGACCACCATCAGTCTCACCCTCGCGCGCGCCGACCGGCAGGAGATGTCCCTCACCGGGCACCTCCGGGTCACGGGGCGCAGTGCCGAGGAACTGACCGCCGCCCGGCGCGCGCTGGAGGGTGCCGCCCGGCACGCGGGCGCCGCCCTGGCCCGGCTGGACCGGGAGCAGTTGCCGGGCGTCCTGGCCACTCTGCCCCTCGGAGGTGTCCGGTGACGGCCATGACCACCCACACGGCTGACGGACCGGGCGGCGGACGCGGCCCCGGGTACGGCACACCGGCGGGCACCACCCCAGGGGGTGTCCCGGACTCGGCGGGGCGCCGCGCCGCCGACCTGTTGCGCACCGGCTTCGGCCTGCTCGGCCCGCGCCACGGACGGCACGTCCTGCCCGCGGCCGAACTGGACACGCTGGCGCTGCCCATCGGGGACGACGGCGTCGTCATCGGTGTGGACGCCGATGGCCAGCCCGCCGTGCTCGGGCTGAACCGTCCCACGCCGTACGACGTCGTCCTCATCGGCGGTCTGTGGACGGCGCAGGTGCTCGCGCTGCGGGCCGCGGCGACGGGCGCGCGGGTGGCCGTGGAGACGGGCCGCGCGCAGGCCTGGACGCAGATGGTGCACGCCATGGGCGGCGGGCAGAACGGGCTCGCGGTGTACGACGTGGGGCGCGTGCCCCCGCAGGGCGCCTCGGCCGGTACACCGGTGCTGGTGGTGCGGGACTGCGGGATGCGGCCCCCGCGCGGGCGGGTGGTGTCCGGTCCCTGGCAGTCGGTGCTGACGCTGCTGCCGTACCTCAGCCCCGTCGCGCCCCGGCTGGTGCGGCAGGCGCGACTGGTGGGCGTCCAGCGGATATCGCCGGACGAGGCGGCGGAGCTGGGGCGCACGATGGCGCTGCCGCGGGCCGACATGGACTCGCTGCCGACGCTCGCCGACGGCGTCACGCTGTGGTGCGCCGACCGCGACCGGCAGTACGTGATGACCCAGCCGACCGACGCCGAGGTCGGGTTGCTGGGCACGCCGCGGCGGATGGACTGAGTTCCGGACTGGCTCCTTTCGTCACACCCGGCGGTGGATGGGCCTGCCGGGGTGCCGGTGGTGATGACTAGTCTGGGAGCGGGGGCGCGTCGCCAGAACCCGTGGACCGGGCGTCGACGTCCCGAGAGGGCCCCGGGCGCCTCGAACGACTACGGACGACAACACATGGTCACCACCGGCACGGCATGAGGGTGCTCGACCACACCAGGAGGAATTGTGAGCAGCGATCGGGACGGGATCCGCGGGGGCTGGGCGACGCCCGGCGACGACCAGCCCGACGCGGAGTCCTCCGTCGAGGCGACGGGCGAGTTCACCATCGACTACGCGCCGCCCGCCTGGTACACGCAGAACTCCTCGGGCGGGGCGGAACCGGGGGCGGCACCACCCGCGCCGCCGGCGGGTCCGCCGGTCGCCGTGCCCAGGCTGCCGGCGGGCAGCGAGTTCGAGCCGCAGCCTTCCGGGGAGGCCGGGGGCACCGGGGGTGCCGGGGATGTTCCGTCCGGTGAGCCTTCCACGCCGGTCGCCCCGCCTGCGGCACCGGCGGTTGCCGCGCCCGTCGCTCCGCCGGTCGCCACCCCTGTCGCGCCGCCGGTCGCCGCGCCCGCCCCTCCGCCCGTCGCCGCGCCGGTGGGTCCCGCTGAGGACGGTGACTCCGAGGGTCCCGGCAACGGGGATCTGGAGAGCGGTGCGACCATGCGGTTCTCCGCGGTCGCCCTGAAGCGGGAGATCGCTGAGCGTACGGCGGAGGCGGAGGCGGAGGCTGAGGCGGCGGCACGGACCGAGGCCGACGAGACGGACGACGCGGACGGTACCGACGAGACGGACGAGGCGGACGCCCCTGCCGCCGAGGAGCCCGGCGGTGACGACGCCGTCGCCGAGACGCCGGAGGTGGCGGACGCCGAGGCTGGGGCCACCGACGACACCGAGGGCGCCGACGACGCCGTAGCGCCGGAGGTGGGCGTTCCGTCCGACGACACCGCCGGGGCCGCGGACGTGGCGCCGGATGCGGTGAGTTCCGAGGAGAGCGCGCCGCAGGACGCGTCGTCCGGCTGGGCCGCGCCACCGCAGGGTGTGCCGCCGCTGCCGCCGTCGTACCAGCCCGCCGCCCCGGCACCGGCGGCCCAGTGGCCCGCCCAGCCCCAGACACCGGTACAGCCCCAGCCGCCCGCGCAGCCCGAACCGCCCGCACCACAGCCGGTGGCACCCGCGCAGCCGGTGGCCACCGCCCAACCCGAAGCAGCGCCCGCCCAACCCGAGGCCCCCGCCCAGCCCGTGGCGCCCGCGCCGGTCCAGCCGCCCGTGCCCCCGCAGCAGCCGGCCTTCCAGGCCCAGGCGCCGCACCCCGCGCCGACGGCGTGGCAGCAGAGCCCGGCCGTCCCCCAGCAACCGCAACCGCAGCCGCAGCCCAGCGGATACGGCTTCCCCCAGCAGGGCCCCGCCCCGACGCCTCCGGCACCCCAGGCGCCCCAGGCCCCCGCCCCCCAGCCCGGCTACGGCTTCCCGCAGCCCCCGGCGCCCGCCCCGGACGCCCAGCCCGGCCCCACTCCTCCGGCGCAGCCGGTCAGTTACGGCTACCCGCACCCCGCAGCACCGCAGGCCCAGCCGCGACACCAACCGCAGCCGCAGCCCCAGGCGCAGCCCCAGGCACCACAACAGCACCCCCAGCAGCCGCCCGTGGACCCCCGTACCGGTGCCGCCTGGCCGCAGCCCATCCAGCACGACCAGCGGCAGCCGACCAACCCCGGTGCCGCGCCGCTCGGTTACACGGCGGCCGTGGAGCTGTCCTCCGACCGGCTGCTCAACAACAGGAAGCAGAAGGCGAAGAGCGGACGGCCCGCCGCCGCCTCCTCCCGCTTCAAGCTGGGCGGCAAGAAGGAGGAGGCCGAGCGGCTGCGGAAGCTGGAGCTGATCCGCACCCCGGTGCTGTCCTGCTACCGCATCGCCGTCATCAGCCTCAAGGGCGGCGTCGGCAAGACCACGACGACCACGGCCCTCGGCTCCACCCTCGCCAGCGAGCGGCAGGACAAGATCCTCGCGATCGACGCCAACCCGGACGCCGGTACGCTCGGCCGCCGGGTGCGCCGCGAGACCGGGGCGACCATCCGGGACCTCGTCCAGGCGATCCCGTACCTGAACTCGTACATGGACATCCGGCGCTTCACCTCGCAGGCGTCGTCCGGGCTGGAGATCATCGCCAACGACGTCGACCCGGCCGTCTCGACGACGTTCAACGACGAGGACTACCGGCGCGCGATCGACGTGCTCGGCAGGCAGTACCCGGTCATCCTCACCGACTCCGGCACCGGTCTGCTCTACAGCGCCATGCGCGGGGTGCTCGACCTCGCCGACCAGTTGATCATTATCTCCACGCCGTCCGTGGACGGCGCGAGCAGCGCCAGTACGACGCTGGACTGGCTGTCCGCGCACGGGTACGCGGATCTCGTCTCGCGCTCGCTCACCGTCATCTCCGGGGTCCGGGAGACCGGCAAGATGATCAAGGTCGATGACATCGTGGCGCACTTCCAGACCCGGTGCCGGGGCGTGGTCGTGGTGCCGTTCGACGAGCATCTGGCCGCCGGTGCGGAGGTCGACCTCGACATGATGCGGCCGAAGGTGCGGGAGGCGTACTTCAACCTGGCGGCGCTGGTCGCGGAGGACTTCGTCCGCCACCAGCAGGCGCACGGCCTGTGGACGTCCGACGGCAACCCGCCCCCGGTCGCCGCCCCGCCCCTCCCGGGCCAGTCCTACCCCGGCCAGGGCCACCCCGGCCAGCCGATGCCGGGCGCCCAGCCCATGCCGGGCCAGCCCTCCGTCCCCGGCCAGGGCCCCCAGCCCGGTCAGCCCGGTCAGCCCGGCCAACCACCCATGCCGGGTCAGTACGCGCCCGCGCCGGGCCAGCCGCCCCAGCCCTACCCCGGCCAGCCCTACCCGCAGCAGCACCCGGGGCAGCCGTACCCGGGGCAGCCGTACCCGCAGCCGGACGGCACCCAGCCCCCGCAGCACTAGGGCGTGTGGCGGAAGTCCCGCCTGTCGCCCGACGTCTGGCACTCCCCCAAGCTCTTCGAGCAAGGGGGACGCCCATGACGCCGCTCGGCCCGCCCCGCGGGCGGACGGCGGGGCTTTCCCCAACACGCCCGAGGACACGAAGAGACACGAACGCGGCCGGTGCCCGCAGGCACCGGCCGCGCTGTCGTCACCCGCGCCCGGGGACTACTGAGCGGACTCCGCGGACTCCCCGGACGCCGCCACCAGCTCCCGGCACTTCCGCACATCGTCGCCCATCTGGTCCAACAGCGCCTGGAGCGTGTCGAACTTGGCCTGCCCGCGCACGAAGGCGAGGAAGTCCACGGCGACGTGCAGGCCGTACAGGTCCAGCCCCACCCGGTCGATGGCGTACGCCTCCACGGTCCGCTCGGTGCCGTCGAACTGCGGGTTGGTGCCGACGGAGATCGCCGCCGGCATCGCCTCCCCCGCGACGTGCAGCCAGCCCGCGTACACCCCGTCGGCCGGGATCGCGGTGTGCGGCAGGGTCTCCACGTTGGCGGTCGGGAAACCGAGTTCACGCCCCCGCTGCGCGCCCCGCACGACCACGCCCTCCACCCGGTGCGGACGGCCGAGGATCTCGGCGGCGCCCTCGACGTCGCCCTCGCCCACCAGGCGCCGGGTCATGGTCGAGGAGAACGGCTCGCCGCCGCCCGCCGCGCCGGTCACGTACAGGTCGACGACCTCGACCTCGAAGTCGTACACCTTGCCCTGCTCGGTGAGGAACTCCACGTTGCCCGCCGCCCGGTGGCCGAAGCGGAAGTTGGGGCCCTCGACGACCGCCTTGGCGTGCAGCTTGTCGACCAGCACCTTGACGACGAAGTCGGCCGGGGACAGCTTGGAGAACTCGGTGGTGAAGGGCAGGATCAGCACCGCGTCCACGCCCAGCTCCGCCATCAGTTCGGCGCGGCGGTGGTGCGGGGCGAGCAGCGGCGGGTGGCTGCCGGGGCGGACGACCTCGCTGGGGTGCGGGTCGAAGGTGACGACGACCGCGGGGACGCCCAGCTCGCGGGCGCGGTCCACGGCGTGCCGGATGATCAGCTGGTGTCCACGGTGGACTCCGTCGTAGGAGCCGATGGTGACGACGCTGCGCCCCCAGTCCTGGGGGATGTCCTCCAAGCCACGCCAGCGCTGCACTGTGACCGCTCCTCGAACCCGTGTCGGTACTTGCCGTCTGCCTGTTATGCAGGACTAAGGGTGCCATGCCGGGTGCCGTCGCCCCGCATCGGCGTCCTGAGCTGTGATCCGGCGCACGCGCCGCCCACGCCCCCGCAGCCCGACGCCCTCACGCGGGTACCCGTACCCCCGCCAGGTTCTCGATCATCCGGCGCGCGCTGGGCCCGACCACCGCGGCCCACTCCCCCGGTTCCCGCACCAGCCACCCGGCGAGCCGGACCGCGAACCCGGCGTCCCCGCGGGCCAGCTCGACCAGCACACGGTCGTACCGCGCCGCACCCCGAGGAGTGCGCACGAGCAGCAGCCCCACCCGGCGGACGAGGTCAGACAGCGCCTCACCACCGCCCGCCCCCTCACACCGCGCGGCCTCCCGCAGCACGGTCTCCAGCACGGCCGGGGACTCCTCCCGCGCCAACAGGGCCCCGCACAGCTCCCGGCGCAGCGCACGCGAGCCCTCCCCCGTCCCCACCAGCACCCTCGCCAGCGCGCACCGCAGCGCCTCCGGAGTCCAGTCGTCCAGCAACCCGCTGACCAGTGCCGGGATCCCGGCGAGTGGCCCGTCGTCGAGGCGCCGGTCGACGTACGCGGCGACGGCCCCGGCGATCTCCGCGCGCCGCGCCACCGCCTCCCGCACCAGCCCCACCGCCCGCCACTCCGCCCCGGGCACGAGCGCGTCCAGCACCACGCCCAGCACCCCGTCCACGTCGGCCCGGTCCCCCGAGGCCAGCCGGGCGCGGAAGGCGTCCAGAACCGGCTCGGGGTGCGTGGCGAGGGCGCTGACCAGCGCGCGGGGCGGCACCTGTGGATCACCCGCCGTGAAGTGGCCGAGGGTGCGCGGCAGATGGCGCTCACGGGTGCGCGGGTCCCGGACGAGGAGGGCGAGCGCGCCCCCGTGCAGGCTGGCGTCGGCGGGGCGGGCCAGCAGCGCGAGGGCGGCGCCCCGCAGCAGTTCACGGTCGGTCTCGGCACGCGCGTGCGGCGCGGCGCGCAGCCCGTACGCGACGGCCGCCACCCGCCGCGCGGGCCGCTCGTCCCGCGCCCACCGGTCGACGGCCCGGCACACGGCGGACGGCTCCTCCTCCGCGAGCGTGGCGAGCAACTCCTCGGCGTGCCGGTGGGCGCTGTCCACCAGAGCCTCCGCCAGGTCGTCGACGGCCCGGTGCCGGTGGGTGTGCAGCAGCGCCTGCGCGGCCGTCGCCACGGTCGCGTCCGGGGCCGCGGGCAGCGGCGTCGCGTCCGGGAACCACCGCACGAGGTGCGGCTGTACGGCGATGGGGTCGGTGTCGAGCAACCGCGCCACGGCGTCCAGATAGCGCGGGCCGCGGGCGTGCGGCGGCCCGTCGGCCACGACCAGGCGCCCGAGCAGGGCGCAGCGGTCGCCGACGGGCAGCGCGAGGCCCGTCCAGAAGTCCGGCCCGAACTCCTCCGCGCCGTGCGCCCGCCCGGCGGCGACGACACCGGCGAGCGCCCCCAGCACGTCCGTGTACGGCGTCGCGTCCGCCAGCCGCCGCAGCGTGCCGGACAGCAGCCGCGCCGCCCACCAGGAGCCCGGGTCGGCGGCCAGGGCCCGCACCAGCTCGGCCAGCCGGGCGGCGAGCCGCTCGGGCCCGCCGTGCGGTGGCCGGGCGAGCAGCAGCAGCGCCTCGACGACGGGGCCGACGCGGTGCCTCGGCACGGGCACCGGACGGCCGCTGGGACGGTGGACCAGGGCGCGCAGGGCCGCGTCCAGATCGAGGTGCAGGCCCTGGAGCCAGTCGGCCAGCTCCTCGTGGGCGAAGCGGTAGCCGCCGCCCGCCGGGACGAGCAGGCCCTCGGCGAGGACGGCGGACGCCCAGCCGGTGCCGCCGCCGAGCCGCGCCGGGGCGGTCCCCCACGGGAACACCGCCTCGAACGCCTCCCGGTCGAGCCCGCCCTGCCCGGGGCCGAGGCTGCGCCGGGCCGCCTCGTGGACCTGCCCGGCGACCTTCGCCGCGAGACGGCGTACGGCGGTGCCGCGCAGGCCCCGCACGGCGGCGAGGCGGACGGCGATCCGCAGGCACACCAGGTCCAGGTGGGCGGAGAAGACGTCGTAGCGGTCGGGCCGGGACACGCCGCCCGGCCCACCGGGCAGGGCGGCCCGCACCTCGGAGGCCAGCCGGAGGGTGAGGGGGTGCCGGGCGTCCCGTGGGTCCAGGTCGAACTCGGTGAGGCCGTAACGCGCGCGTGCCGCGCGGGCCTCCTCCTCACTGAGATCCCCGAACGGCACACAGCCGGACCCGCGTCCCCCACTCCCGCCCCACAGCGCCTCCCCCGAGAACCCCGCCCTCTCCCAGTGCTCCCCCCGGCACGCCACCACCAGCCGTACGCCGTTCTCCCGCAGCCACCTCGCCGTGCCCCCGGTCCAGTCGGCCAGCCGGTGGGCGAGTACCGGCGGCATCTCCTCGGGGCCGTCCAGGAGCAGCAGCAGGGGACGGCCGACGGAGCGGGCGAGGCGGGCGACGCGTTCGGGAGCGAGGTCACGGGGCTCGACGGCGGCCGGGGTGTGGGGCGAGGCGGCGAGGACCAGGGCCGCGCGGTGCAGTGCCCGGCGCACGGCGTCGGCCACGGAGGTGTCGTCGTCCCGCAGGTCCGCGCCGCGCAGCCACAGCGTGGGCGCCGGTTCCGCACCCCGGGCGCGGCGGGCGGCGAGGGCGGCGAGTTCCGTCGTACGGCCGCTGCCGGGCGGGCCGACGAGTCCGAGCACGACGGCCGGTCCCGTGACCGGCCCCTCGGCGAACGACGCCAACTCCCGTGCCGGTCCCGGCCGCTCGACCGGCGCCACCGCCCCCGGTTCCGGTACGCCGTCGCAGCCCAGGGAGGTGGCCGTCACCTCCAGCACCCCGGCGAGGTTGAGGTCGGCGCCGTACGCGGGGACGGTCGCGGCGTTGCGGGCGAACAGCTCGGCGAGCGGCCCCGCACCCGCGCAGGACACCGACAGCGGCACGGCGAACCCCCCGTGGCGCTCCCCTGACCCCGGGTCGGTCCCCAGCACGCCGACCACCGCACCGGTGGCGGCGTCCACCACCGGCCCGCCGGCCACCCCGGCGCCCCCCACCCGCAGGGCGTCCCGCGCGGCGGTGCCCATGGCCAGCTCCAGCACGGCGTCGGGCAGGTGGTGGCCGCCCGCGGCCATCCCCAGCACCCGGGCCTCCCACCACCGCCCCGCGAAGAACCGCACGTACCGGCCGGGCTGGGGGACGCCCTCCCGGACGCTGACGGGCAGCGGGTCGCTCCCGAGGCCGTCGGTGCGGACGAGGGCGAGACCGAGGCCGGGCAGCGCGGTGACCGCGTCGGCGGTGACGGTACGGGTACGGCGGCCGGCGGCGGCACACAGCGTCAGCCGGGGCAGCCCGTCGACGGTCTCCCGACCGGTGAGGACGGTGCCGAGGTGGTCCACGGCGAACCCGGTGCCGCGCGGCCGACCGGCGGGGTCACGGACGTACACGAGGGCCTCGTCGGCCACCATGGTCGAACCCCCTGCCCCGCACCCGTACACCGTGCCGCGTCCTCGACGTCATCGACTGTCTCCGACGTTAGGCACCGGATGATCAGGGCGACAGATCGCCGGGCGAACGCGCCCCCTTCCGCTCCCTCGGTTCACTCCGAGCGCCTGCCCGGACGGGTGAATGGGCGGTGGGCGATGGATACACCTTAGGGGTGGGGGAACCGAGGGGGGACCGTGGAGCGGCGACAGGCGAACCCCGTGATCGCCGCTCCACGGGCACAGCGCGACAGAGCCTCAGGCGAACACCGCGAGGCTCTTGGCCTTACCCCGCTGCTCCTCGACGAGGGCCAGCAGGGCGCCGTCGGGGTCGAACACGGCCACCGGGCCGCCGCCCGCGTACTCGTCCGGCATCTCCAGCCGAACCCCGTTGGTCAGCAGCCGGGCGCGCCGCTCGTCGACGTCCCAGCGGCGGAACGCGGCACCGGCGGCCTCCGCGACCGGCATCACGGTCAGCTCCTCCTGGAGCTGGTCGAGGGTCCGCGCGGCGTCCAGCCCGTACGGTCCGACCCGCGTCCGGCGCAGCGCGGTGAGGTGGCCGCCGACGCCGAGGTCGGCTCCCAGGTCGCGGGCGAGGGCGCGGATGTAGGTGCCGGAGGAGCAGACCACCGACACCACCAGGTCGAGCACGGGGGTGCCGTCGTCGGCGACGGCGTCCCTGACGTCGTACACCGCGAAGGACGAGACGGTCACCGGCCGGGCGGGGATGTCGAAGTCCTCGCCGTCCCGGGCCCGCTTGTACGACCGCACGCCGTTGATCTTGATGGCGCTGACCTTGGACGGCACCTGCATGATGTCGCCGGTCAGCTTGGCGATACCGGCGTCGACGGCGTCCCGGGTGACCCGGGAGGCGTCGGCGGAGGCGGTGATGTCGCCCTCGGCGTCGTCGGTGACCGTGGTCTGGCCGAGCCGGATCGTGCCGAGGTACTCCTTCTCGGTGAGGGCGAGGTGCCCGAGGAGCTTGGTCGCCCGCTCCACCCCGAGGACGAGGACGCCGGTCGCCATCGGGTCGAGGGTGCCCGCGTGGCCGACGCGGCGGGTGCGGGCGATGCCGCGCATCTTGGCGACCACGTCGTGCGAGGTGAAGCCCGACGGCTTGTCGACGATGACGAGGCCGTCGGGCGTGGTGTGCTGCTGGGTCATGCGGTGCTGTCGTCCGTCTCGTCGGAGTCGCCGGCGTCGGCCGCGCCGTCGCCGTCTTCCTCGGCGCCCGGCTTCCGGTACGGGTCCGGCTCACCGGCGTAGCGGGCGCCCGCGGACGCCTCGCGCACCTTGGCGTCGGACTGCCGCGCCTTGTCGAGGAGGTCCTCGATGGTGCGGGCGGTGTCCGGGAGGGCGTCGGCGACGAAGGTGAGGGTGGGGGTGAACTTCACCCCGGCCGCCCGGCCGACCTCGGAGCGCAGGACGCCCTTGGCGCTCTCCAGGCCCGCGGCGGCTGCTGCGCGCTCCTCGTCGTCGCCGTACACCGTGTAGAAGACGGTCGCCTCCCGCAGGTCGCCCGTCACCCGGGTGTCGGTGATGGTGACGTGCGAGCCGAGCCGCGGGTCCTTGATCCCGCGCTGCAGCTTCTGGGCCACCACCTCTCGGATGAGGTCCGCCAGCCTCTTAGCCCGCGCGTTGTCGGCCACTGGTCCGTCTCCCGTTCTTTCCTGTCATTGCGTTCTGTGGTCAGTCGTCGTGGTCGCCGTGGAAGCGGCGTCTCACGGACAGCAGCTCCACCTCGGGGCGCCCGGCGACCAGCCGTTCACACCGGTCGAGCACGTCGGTGAGGTGCCCGGCGTCAGCGGACACCACCGCCAGCCCGATGCCCGCGCGGCGGTAGAGGTCCATGTGGTCCACCTCGGCCGCGCTGACCGCGAACTTCCGCTGGAGTTCCGCGACGATCGGGCGGACGACGGAGCGCTTCTCCTTCAGCGACCGTACGTCGCCGAGGAGGATGTCGAAGGACAGTGTCCCCACGTACATGTGTGCCCGGTTCACCCGCCGGTACGGGATCGATGGCCCCGCCATCCACGGGCGGGGGCACCAAGAACGGTACCGTGCGCCCGCCGGGGGCTCGACCGGGTTTTCCACCGGCCACCGGCAACCGGCCGGCACCCGGCCCGCAACGCGCGGTGCCTGGCCCGGCGGGGACGGATCCCCGCCGGGCCAGGCACCGGACCGCTGGCCTTACGACCGCGGCTTCTCGCGCATCTCGTACGTCGCGATGACGTCGTCGACCTTGATGTCGTTGAAGTTGCCGAGGTTGATACCGCCCTCGAACCCTTCGCGGATCTCGGTCACGTCGTCCTTGAAGCGACGCAGGCCCTCGATGTTGAGGTTCTCCGCGATGACCTTGCCGTCGCGGATGAGGCGCGCCTTGGTGTTGCGCCGCACCTCGCCGGAGCGGATGAGCACACCCGCGATGTTGCCCAGCTTGGACGAGCGGAAGACCTCGCGGATCTCCGCCGTGCCCAGCTCGACCTCTTCGTACTCCGGCTTGAGCATCCCCTTGAGGGCTGCCTCGATCTCCTCGATCGCCTGGTAGATGACCGAGTAGTAGCGGACGTCCACGCCCTCGCGCTCGGCCATCTGCGCCGCGCGGCCGGCCGCACGGACGTTGAAGCCGATCACGATGGCGTCCGAGCCCATCGCCAGGTCGATGTCGGACTCCGTGACCGCACCGACGCCGCGGTGCAGGACGCGGATGTCGACCTCTTCGCCGACGTCGAGCTGGAGCAGCGAGGACTCCAGGGCCTCGACCGAACCAGAAGCGTCACCCTTGATGATCAGGTTCAGCTGCTGGACCTCACCGGCCTTCAGCACCTTGTCCAGGTCCTCCAGGGACACGCGGCGCGTGCGCTTCGCGAAGGCCGCGTTGCGCTCACGGGCGGCGCGCTTCTCCGCGATCTGGCGGGCCGTACGGTCCTCGTCGACCACGATGAAGTTGTCACCGGCGCCGGGCACGTTGGTGAGACCGAGCACCTGGACCGGGGTGGACGGACCGGCCTCGGCGACGTTGTTGCCGAGGTCGTCGTGCATGGCACGCACGCGGCCGTAGGCGTCGCCCACCACCATCGTGTCGCCCACGCGGAGGGTGCCTCGCTGCACGAGGACCGTCGCCACGGCGCCACGGCCGCGGTCCAGACGGGACTCGATCGAGATGCCCTGCGCGTCCTGGTGGGGGTTAGCCCGCAGGTCGAGCGACGCGTCGGCGGTCAGGACGACCGCTTCCAGCAGGTCGTCGATGTGCAGCCCCTGCTTGGCGGAGATGTCGACGAACATGGTGTCGCCGCCGTACTCCTCGGCCACCAGGCCGTACTCGGTCAGCTGACCGCGCACCTTGGTCGGGTCCGCGCCCTCGACGTCGATCTTGTTGACCGCGACGACGATCGGGACCTCGGCCGCCTTGGCGTGGTTGAGCGCCTCGACCGTCTGCGGCATGACGCCGTCGTTGGCCGCGACGACCAGGATCGCGATGTCGGTCGACTTCGCACCACGCGCACGCATGGCGGTGAACGCCTCGTGACCCGGGGTGTCGATGAAGGTGATCTTGCGCTCTTCGTCGTTGACCTCGGTCGCGACCTGGTAGGCACCGATGTGCTGGGTGATGCCGCCCGCCTCGCCCGCGATGACGTTCGTCTTGCGGATGGCGTCCAGGAGCCGGGTCTTGCCGTGGTCGACGTGACCCATGACGGTGACGACCGGCGGACGGACCACCAGGTCCTCCTCGTCGCCCTCGTCCTCGCCGAACTCGATGTCGAAGGACTCCAGCAGCTCGCGGTCCTCCTCCTCCGGGCTGACGACCTGAACCGTGTAGTTCATCTCGTCGGCGAGGAGCTGGAGCGTCTCGTCGGAGACCGACTGCGTGGCCGTGACCATCTCGCCGAGGTTCATCATGACCGCGACGAGCGACGCCGGGTTGGCGTTGATCTTCTCCGCGAAGTCCGTGAGCGACGCGCCGCGGGAGAGACGGATGGTCTCGCCGTTGCCGCGCGGCAGCATCACGCCGCCGACGCTCGGGGCCTGCATGGCCTCGTACTCCTGGCGCCGCTGCCGCTTCGACTTGCGGCCACGGCGCGCGGGACCGCCGGGACGGCCGAAGGCGCCCTGCGTGCCACCACGGCCACCGGGACCGCCGGGACGGCCGCCGAAGCCGGGACGGCCACCGCCGCCACCGCCGAAACCGCCGCCACCGGGACGACCGGCGAAGCCACCGCCGCCGCCCGGACGGGCGCCACCGCCGCCGCCACCGGGACGACCGGCGAAGCCGCCACCGCCACCGGGACGACCGCCGCCGGGGCGACCGGCACCGGCCGGACCACGGCCGCCACCGCCGCCGGGGCCGGGACGCGGACCCGCGGCCGGACGCTGCGGCATCATGCCCGGGTTCGGACGCGGACCGGCGCTACCGCCGCCGGGACGCGGACCGCCGCCCTGCGGACGCGGCATCGAGCCGGGGCTCGGACGGCCGCCGCCCGGAGCCTGGGGACGCGGACCGCCGCCCTGGGCGCCAGGCGCCTGCGGACGGGGACCGCCGCCGGGAGCACCGGGACCGCCGGGACGCGGAGCGCCCTGCGGACGCGGCGCCTGCGGACGGGCCATACCGGTGGAGCCACCGGAGGTGAAGGGGTTGTTACCGGGGCGCGGACCGGCCGGACGGCCACCGGGACGCGGCGCGGCACCGCCGGGACGCGCGCCCTGGCCACGGCCCTGACCGCCGCCGCCCTGCTGGCCCTGGCCGGGACGGCCACCGGGCTTGGGGGCGCCGGGGCGCGCGCCGGGACGCGGCGCGGCCGGAGCCGGGGACGACGCGGCGGGAGCCGACGGCGGGGCCGTGAACTCGGGGGTGGTCGGCGTCGCCGGAGCCGGACGCGGCGCGGGCGCGGGCTTGGGGCCCGGCGTCGGACGCGGACCGGGGGACGCCGCCGGCGCGGCCGGGGCCGCGGGCTGCTGGGCCGCCGGGGGCTGCGCCGCCGGAGGCTTGGGAGCGCCCGGCTTGGGACCAGCCGGACGTGCCGCCTGCGCCGGAGAGGGCGCGGCGGGCCTGGGAGATGCCTTCCGGGGGGCGGGCTTCGCACCGGACTTGCCGTTGCCGCTGCCCGCCTGGAAGGCGTCGGTCAGTTTGCGTACTACGGGCGCCTCGATCGTCGAAGACGCCGATCGGACGAATTCACCGAGTTCCTGGAGCTTGGCCATGACGACCTTGCTCTCCACACCGAACTCCTTGGCGAGTTCGTATACCCGGACCTTAGCCACTTCGCTCCTTTGAGGTCCGGGTTGCGGCCGGACCGTCGCTAGTTCATGGGCGTACTCATCGCGTACTCATCGAGTGCTCATCGCAATCTCGACCTGCTTTCGACTCGCGAGGTACCAGACCGCACGGGGTTCCGTACGGCATGTCTTTCTACCGTGTTGCCTGCTCGGCAACTGTTGTCCGCTCGACGTACTGGCGCAACGCCTTTGTGTCGAGCGCTCCCGGGGCGCGCAGTGCCCTCGTGAACGCCCGGCGGCGCACCGCCTGGTCGAGACAGACCGGGGCCGGGTGCACGTAGGCACCCCGGCCGGGCAGCGTACCGCGAGGATCAGGGACACATGCGTCCTCGATCGCCACGATGCGCAGCAGCTCCGTCTTGGCCGCTCGCTCCCGGCATCCCACACAGGTACGTTCCGGGCATAGGCGGGCCTGCGTCCGGCCAGACACTCCTTAGTCTACCTCCCCGCACCGACCTCACCCCTTTGGGGCAAGAATCGAACGGTTGTTGTCAGGGGGTTGTCGTGATCTCAGCGCCGTGCGGCCGGGATCTATTCCCCCGCCCTGTTCCCGGACCGCTCCCCCGCCCCGTCACCCGACCGGTCGGCGGGGCCGTCACCAGCCGGTTCGGTGTCCGGCCGGATGTCGATCCGCCAGCCGGTGAGCCGGGCCGCGAGCCGGGCGTTCTGGCCTTCCTTGCCGATCGCCAGGGACAGCTGGTAGTCCGGGACCGTCACCCGCGCGGAGCGGGCCGCCAGGTCCACGACCTCCACCTTCGAGACCCGGGCGGGGGAGAGCGCGTTCGCCACCATCTCGGCCGGGTCGTCCGACCAGTCGACGATGTCGATCTTCTCTCCGTTGAGTTCGCCCATGACATTGCGGACTCGGCCGCCCATCGGGCCGATGCAGGCGCCCTTGGCGTTCAGCCCGGAACGGGTGGAGCGGACCGCGATCTTCGTACGGTGACCGGCCTCACGCGCGATGGCGGCGATCTCCACCGACCCGTCGGCGATCTCCGGCACCTCCAGGGCGAAGAGCTTCTTCACCAGGTTGGGATGGGTACGGGAAAGCGTGACCGAGGGACCGCGTACGCCCTTCGCCACCCGGACGACGTACGACCGCAGCCGCAGACCGTGCGGGTAGGTCTCGCCGGGGACCTGCTCCTGCACCGGCAGGATGGCCTCCAGCCTGCCGATGTCGACGAGCACGTTCTTCGGGTCGCGGCCCTGCTGCACCACGCCGGTGACGATGTCGCCCTCGCGGCCCGCGTACTCCCCGAGGGTCGCGTCGTCCTGGGCGTCGCGCAGTCGCTGGAGGATGACCTGCTTGGCGGTGGTCGCGGCGATCCGTCCGAACCCGGACGGGGTGTCGTCGAACTCGCGCGACTCCTGCCCCTCCTCCAGGTCCTCGGGGTCCTCCTTGGCCCACACGGTCACGTGCCCGGACTCCCGGTTCAGCTCCACGCGCGCGTGGCGGCGGCTTCCCTCGGTGCGGTGGTACGCGATGAGGAGGGCCGATTCGATCGCCTCGACCAGCAGGTCGAAGGAGATCTCCTTCTCCCGCACCAGGCCCCGCAGGGCGCTCATGTCGATGTCCACGGCTACGCCTCCTCCTCTTCCTTGTCGTTCTCGCTGCTCTTGCTGCTGCTCTTGTCGTCCCTGCGGCCGAACTCGACCTGGACCCGCGCCCTGGCGATGTCCTCGAAGGTGAGTCTGCGGGCCGTGGGCTTGCGCCCCTTCACCCCGGGCACCTCCAGGTCGACGCCCTCGGCGTCGACGGTGAGGATCCTGGCGACCAGTTCCCCGCCCTGGGCCAGCTGGAACCTGGCCAGCCGTCCGGTGGCGCGTTCGTAGTGCCGCGGTTCGGTGAGGGGGCGCTCCGCGCCCGGGGTGCCGACCTCAAGGGTGTACTCGCCCTCGCCCATCGCGTCCGTCTCGTCCAGCTTCGCCGAGAGCGCGCGGCTCACATCGGCGATCTGGTCCAGGTCCGCACCGGTGTCGGAGTCGACGACGACGCGCAGCACCCGCTTGCGTCCGACCGAGTCCACCGCGATCTCTTCAAGATCCAGGCCCTGAGCGCTGACGAGCGGTTCCAGCAGTTCTCGCAGCCTCTCGCTCTGGGTGGTGCTCATCCGGGTGACTCCTCGGCCGCGTGTGCTGTTGTGGGATGGGTCGTGTGCCTGGCTCAAAGGGTATCCGGTCCCGGGGGGTGTTGCCGTCCACCCGGTGCCCGCCGGTGGGTGCGCCGGACGGGGGCGCGGGTACGGTGATCACGGGCGTGCCGCCCGACCCCGCATCCGTACGAGCCCTCCGAGGACGTCCGCCGTGCCGTTTTCCCCACCGCAGCGCACCCCCTCGGGGCCGCGCAGAAGGAGCCTGCTCGCCTCGGCGGCGGGCGCCGCCCTCCTCGTCGGCTGCTCCGGCGGGGACGAGGACCCCGCAGCCGGGGGCGCGGGGAGCGACCGCCCCTCGGCCGCCGACC
Organism: Streptomyces sp. NPDC006997; assembly: GCF_040635175.1. Classification (NCBI taxonomy): domain Bacteria; kingdom Bacillati; phylum Actinomycetota; class Actinomycetes; order Kitasatosporales; family Streptomycetaceae; genus Streptomyces; species Streptomyces sp. NPDC006997. The sequence goes on along the minus strand of NZ_JBEYHH010000001.1, from coordinate 294,163 downwards.
TGGCACGCGCGCGTGCGGCACGGGAGAGCCACGCGCTGGCGGAGCGGTACGACGCCGTCCTGGCCGCCCATCCGGCGCTGGCCGGGCGGCTGCGCCCGCTGCGGGAGGAGGTCGTCCGGCACGTGAGGGCGTTCGGGGGCGTACCGCGCGCGACGGCGTCCGCGTCACCGTCCGTATCGGCGTCCGCGTCACCGTCCGTATCAGCGTCCGCGTCGGCCACCGGGCGGCCCGCCGTCCCCGGCACCGAGAAGGCGGCCCTCGCCGAGCTGGCCGCCGCCGAGCGGACGCTGGCGGACCGGCACGCGGAGGCGCTGCTTGAGCTGCCGGGCGAGACGGCGCGGCTGCTGGCCTCCGTGGCGGCGGCCGGGTCGGCGCACGCGTATCTGCTGACCGGGACGCCGAAGGAGGACGACGCCGGATGAGCGGGGCGGCGAAGGAGGGGAAGGACCGGGAGCTGACGGCGCTCCAGGCCGCGCTGGCCGCCGAGCACGCGGCGGTGTACGGCTACGGGGTGGTCGGCGGCCGGATCGGGGAGGACCGGCGCGCCGAGGCGCAGTCGGCGTACGACGCCCACCGGGCGCGCCGGGACGCGCTGACGCGGGACCTGCGGGACCTCGACGCCGAGCCGGTCGCGGCCTCGGCCGGGTACGCGCTGCCGTTCCCGGTGCCGGACGCCGCCGCGGCGGTACGGCTCGCCGTGGTGCTGGAGGAGCGGGTCGCCGGGGTCTACTCGGACCTGGTGCGGGCGGCGGGCGGCGCCCAGCGGGCCGCCGCGGTGGCGGCGCTGCGGGAGGCGGCGGTGCGGGCGGTGCGGTGGCGGGGCGGCAGCGTAGCCTTCCCTGGTCTCGCCGAGCGGTCCGCGGCCTCGGCGTCGGCGGGGCCGCCCGGGTGACGACCCCGTACCCGTGGGACCTCATGAGAAGGGAACGACTCGCGCATGGCTTTCGAACCGCCGCGGCGTCTGGTCAGGGCGCTCGGTGAGACGGCACCGGACGGTGACGACTGGTTGGAGAAGCTGCCGGAGGCGGTCCACCAGGCCGCTTCGCTACGCGGGTTGACCGTCGAGCGGGTGCAGGTGCCGGGCGGCCGGAGCAGCCTGGTGGCGCTGGTGCGGCAGGCGGACGGCACGCCCGCCGTGCTGAAGCTGGCGCCGCCGCGGGCCCGTCCGGCGAGCGAGCGGGCGGCGCTGGCGCACTGGGGCGGGCGGGGTGCCGTACTGCTCCTCGAACCGGTCGCCGAGGACGGGGCGCTGGTGCTGGAGCGGCTGCATCCGGACGTGTCGGTGCGGTCGCTGCCGGAGGCGAAGGCGCTGCTGGAGGCGGCGGGGACGCTGCGGCGGCTGTGGGTCGAGCCGCCCGAGGGCCCCGTCTTCGAGACGGTCGACGGGCGGACCGGGCGGCAGGCGGCGGCCATGCGCGCGGACGCCGACGCCTACCCCGAGCTGCGTCCGCTGGTCGACGCGGCGCTGGCGGCCCGTGACGAGCTGCTGGCGGCGCCGCCGGAGCACCGGCTGCTGCACGGCACGTTCCGGCAGAGCAAGGTGCTCGGCGGGGAGCGGATGCCGTGGCTGGCGGTGGGTCCGGACCCGGTGGTCGGCGAGTGCGCCTTCGACCTGGCGCGGCTGGTGCGGGACCGGGTGGAGGACCTCATCGCCTCCCCGTCCGGCGCGTCGACGACCCGCCGCCGGGTCAGGCGGCTCGCGGAGTCCCTGGAGGTGGACCGGGAACGCCTCCGCGGCTGGACCCTGTTCCGCGCGGTGGAGTCGGGCGTCCGCGCCCGCCGGGTGGGCCGCCCCCAGGACGCGGAACTGCTCCTGGAGTTCGCGAGCTGGCTGTAGCCCCACACCGGGGCCGAGTCTGCCCCGCGGCGGCGCGGGCCCCGGGCCCAGGCGGGCCCTGCGGCCAAGCGGGTCCCTGCGGCCAGGCGGGCCCGCGGCCCGGGCAGCGAGCCCGGGACCGTGATCAGGCGCGTACCCGCGGGCGCCCCGGGGTGCGCCCGCAGGAGAAGGGCCCGCGATCGGCGGCTGGCCGCCGGGCCACCCCGCGGGCGCCCCTCGGAACCGCGGCACCCCCGGCACACCGCGACGCCCTGTAGGCGCGCCCCGGCGGTCCGGGGGCGTCCACAGGGCGTTGGGGCGTCCGGGGGGGGTGCGCGGCCGGGCCGCGCCGCGTCGCGGCTACGCCGTGAGGCGGGCGATCGCCTCGGCGACCGGGAGTTCCTCGCGGTCGCCGGTGCGGCGGTCCTTCAGTTCGACGACGCCCTCGGCGGCGCGGCGCCCGGCGACGAGGATCTTCGGTACGCCGATCAGTTCCGCGTCGGTGAACTTCACGCCCGGCGAGACGCCCGCCCGGTCGTCGACCAGGACGCGCACCCCGGCGGCGGCCAGCTGGCCGGAGACGTCGAGGGCCAGCTCGGTCTGGAGGGCCTTGCCCGCGGCGACCACGTGCACGTCGGCCGGGGCGACCTCCTTGGGCCAGCACAGGCCCTTGTCGTCGGCGCTCTGCTCGGCGAGGGCGGCGACCGCGCGGGACACGCCGACGCCGTAGGAGCCCATGGTGACGCGGACCGGCTTGCCGTTCTGGCCGAGGACGTCGAGCTTGAGGGCGTCGGCGTACTTGCGGCCGAGCTGGAAGATGTGGCCGATCTCGATGGCGCGGTCCAGCTTCAGACCGGTGCCGCAGACGGGGCAGGGGTCGCCCTCCTCGACCACGACGACGTCGACGTACTCGTCCACCTCGAAGTCACGGCCGGCGACGACGTTCCTCGCGTGCGTGTTCGCCTTGTTCGCGCCGGTGATCCAGGACGTGCCGGGCGCCACGCGCGGGTCGGCGAGGTACCGGACCTTCTCCAGGCCCTGCGGGCCGACGTAGCCGCGGACCAGGTCGGGGCGGGTCGCGAAGTCCGCCTCGGTGACCATCTCGACGGCGGCGGGGGCGAAGTGCGCCTCGACCTTGCCCAGGTCGACCTCGCGGTCACCGGGCACCCCGACGGCGACGATCTCACCGTCCACCTTCACCAGCAGGTTCTTCAGGGTGGCGGAGGCCGGGACGCCGAGGGAGGCGGCCAGGGTCTCGATGGTGGGGGTGTCGGGGGTGTCGATGTCCTCGGCGGCGGGGACGTCGGCGGCCTCCACCGGCTTCAGGGCGTACGAGATGGCTTCGGTGTTGGCGGCGAAGTCGCAGTTCGGGCAGTCCGCGAAGGTGTCCTCGCCCGCCTCGGCGGGGGCCAGGAACTCCTCCGACTTGGAGCCGCCCATCGCGCCCGCGGTCGCCGCGCAGATGCGGTAGTCGAGGCCGAGGCGCTCGAAGATCCGCTGGTAGGCCGCGCGGTGCAGGGCGTAGGACTCGGCGAGGCCCTCGTCGGCGGTGTCGAAGGAGTAGGAGTCCTTCATCAGGAACTCCCGGCCGCGCAGGATGCCCGCGCGGGGCCGGGCCTCGTCGCGGAACTTGGTCTGGATCTGGTAGAGGATCACCGGCAGGTCCTTGTACGAGGACGCCTGGTCCTTCACCAGGAGGGTGAAGATCTCCTCGTGGGTGGGGCCGAGGAGGTAGTCGCCGCCCTTGCGGTCCTGGAGGCGGAACAGCTCGGCGCCGTACTCGTCCCAGCGGCCGGTGGCCTCGTAGGGCTCGCGCGGCAGCAGGGCGGGGAGGCTGACCTCCTGGGCGCCGATGGCGTCCATCTCCTCGCGGACGACCCGCTCCACGTTGGCGAGGACCTTCTTGCCGAGCGGCAGCCAGCTCCAGATGCCGGCGGCGGTACGGCGTACGTAGCCCGCGCGGACGAGCAGCTTGTGGCTGAGCACCTCGGCGTCCGCCGGGTCGTCGCGCAGCGTCTTCGCCATCAACTGGGACATGCGCTGGACCGGTGCGTTCGCCATGGTTGTCGTATCTCCTGCTGCGTGAGTGTGGTGCCAAGGAGGTTAGCCGGGCGGTGCGCGGCGGCGGAAATCGGTTATCGCGCTCCGCCGCGGTGGCGCAGCGGCAGGGGGGCGCCCATCACGGCGTACGGCTGGGGGGCGCTGGGGAACAGGACGCGGCGGGCGAGGTCCTGGTAGCCGAGGGAGTGGTAGAGGCCGCGGGCCGGGCTGTCGGTGTCGATCGCGGAGAGGATCGAGCGGGGCTCGGTCGCGGTGTCCGTGATGGTGGTGATCAGGGCACGGCCGATACCGCGGTTCTGGTAGCCGGGGTGGACGTGCAGCTCGGTGATGACGAAGGAGTCGTCGAGCCAGGCGTCGTGGCCCGCCGCGCGGAGGTACGGCTCCACGACGGTGGACCACCAGTGGGCGCGGCTGTTGGGCATCCCGTAGACGAACCCGACGAGGGCGCCGTCGGCGGTGGTGGCGCCGTAGGCCCGCGCCCCGGGGTAGGTCATGTGGCGCAGGACGATCTGGCGGCGGACGGCGATCTCGTCGGCACCGAGACCGAAGGCCAGGGCCTGCACGGTGAGCGCTTCGTCGACGTGGGTCGGCAGATCGAGGGTGCTGATCACGGTCTCGCGAAGCATGTGGGGAGCCTACAGGGGCGTTCTCGTTGTTCGCCGGGTGTCGCGCGAGTGTGGCTGGTCAGAGCGGTCGATCAGAGCTGCCGACCAGGGCCCGTCGGTCAGAACAGCACGCTCATGAACGCGCCGACCTCCCGGAAGCCCACCCTCTGGTACGTCCGGCGGGCCGCCGTGTTGTAGTCGTTGACGTAGAGGCTGGCCACGGGGGCGACGTCCGCGAGGGCGTAGCGCAGGACCGCCGCCATGCCGGGGGCGGCGATCCCCTTGCCGCGGTGTTCGGGGGCGACCCAGACGCCCTGGATCTGGCAGGCGCGGTCGGTGGCGGCGCCGATCTCCGCCTTGAAGACGACCTTGCCGTGTTCGTCGAAGCGGGCGAACGAGCGGCCGGAGCCGACCAGTTCGGCGACGCGGGCCTGGTAGAGCAGTCCGCCGTCACCGGCGAGCGGGGAGACGCCGACCTCCTCGGTGAACATCGCCACGCACGCGGGCATGATCGTCTCCATCTCGTCCTTGCGCACGCGGCGGACGTAGGGGTCCGGGGCGACGGCGGACGGCAGCCGGTCGGTGACCATCAGGGGCTGGCGGGCGCGGACCTCGCGCGGCGGGCCCCAGTGCGGTTCGAGGAGCCGCCACAGCAGGGCGGTGGACTCGGCGGGGCCGACGACGGAGGAGCAGCGCCGCCCGGCCCGGCGGGCGCGGTCGGCGAAGGCGCGCACGGCGCGCGGTCCGGCGCAGATGGGGACGAGGTTGGCACCCGCGTAGCACAGGGACGTGAGCATCCCGTGTTCGTAGAAGCCCCACATCTCGCCGCCGAGGCGCCACGGGTCGAGACCGGCGATCTGGACCCGGGAGGCCACGAAGGCGTTCGCGACCGGCTCGCGGTCGAGGACGGCGAGCGCGGCGTCCAGGTCGCTCGGTTCGAGGACCCGGGAGGTCGTCTGGGTCAACACGGTGCGGGGCCTCACAGGGGAATCTGCAGATCCCCGCACTGTACCTGCCGACCTTGTGCGGCGTCGTCCCGGAGGCCCGGCTCCCGCTTCCCGGCGTCCGCGGGAGTCCTGCCCGCGCTCAGCCCGCGACGGACACCGAGGGCTCGCCGGAGGCGGTTCCGGCGGCCTCCATCTGCTCGGCGAGCTTCATGGCCTCCTCGATGAGGGTCTCGACGATCTTGGACTCGGGAACGGTCTTGATGACCTCGCCCTTGACGAAGATCTGGCCCTTGCCGTTGCCGGAGGCGACGCCGAGGTCGGCCTCGCGGGCCTCGCCGGGGCCGTTGACGACGCAGCCCATGACGGCGACGCGCAGCGGGACCTCCATGCCGGTCAGGCCGGCGGTGACCTCCTCGGCCAGCTTGTAGACGTCGACCTGGGCGCGACCGCAGGACGGGCAGGAGACGATCTCCAGGCCGCGCTCCTTGAGGTTCAGCGACTCCAGGATCTGGATGCCGACCTTGACCTCCTCGGCGGGCGGCGCCGACAGGGAGACGCGGATGGTGTCGCCGATGCCCTGGGAGAGCAGCGCGCCGAAGGCGACGGCCGACTTGATCGTGCCCTGGAACGCCGGGCCCGCCTCCGTCACGCCGAGGTGCAGGGGGTAGTCGCACTGGGCGGCGAGCTGCTTGTACGCCTCGATCATGATGACCGGGTCGTTGTGCTTGACCGAGATCTTGATGTCCCGGAAGTCGTGCTCCTCGAAGAGGGACGCCTCCCACAGGGCGCTCTCGACCAGGGCCTCGGGGGTCGCCTTGCCGTACTTCTGGAGCAGGCGGCGGTCCAGGGAGCCCGCGTTCACGCCGATGCGGATCGGGGTGCCGTGGTCCTTGGCGGCCTTGGCGATCTCCTTGACCTTGTCGTCGAACTGCTTGATGTTGCCGGGGTTCACGCGGACCGCGGCGCAGCCCGCCTCGATCGCGGCGAAGACGTACTTGGGCTGGAAGTGGATGTCCGCGATGACCGGGATCTGCGACTTGCGGGCGATGGTCGCGAGCGCGTCGGCGTCGTCCTGCGTGGGGCAGGCGACGCGGACGATCTGGCAGCCGGAGGCGGTGAGTTCGGCGATCTGCTGGAGGGTGGCGCCGATGTCCGACGTGCGCGTCGTGGTCATCGACTGCACCGACACCGGGGCGTCGCCGCCGACCGCCACGGTGCCGACCTGGATCTGCCGACTCTTGCGGCGCTCGGCGAGCTTGGTCGGAACGGACGGCATACCGAGAGAAATCGCAGTCATCTGCTGTGCAACCCCAAGTCGTGGATCAAGGTCCGGTTCCGTCAGCGGCGGACTCCGGAGTCCGAGATTACGGCACGGACACCTCGCCGGGCACATCACGCCCCGCGAAACCCACTCGATGGAAGACGGCCCGGACACCGAGGGTGCCGGGCCGCCTGGAACGCCGTACGGCTAGGAGATCTTCACCGGGTTCACCACGTCCGCGATCAGCACCAGGATGGTGAAGCAGACGAAGATCCCGGCGACCACGTAGGCGACCGGCATGAGCTTCGCCACGTCGAAGGGGCCGGGGTCGGGGCGGCGCAGCACCCTGGCGACGTTGCGCCGCAGCGACTCCCACGCCGCGCCCGCGATGTGCCCGCCGTCGAGCGGGAGCAGCGGGAGCATGTTGAACAGGAACAGGGAGAGGTTGAACCCGGCGACCAGCATCAGGGCCATGGCCAGCTGCTGGGTGGGCGGGATGTCGAGGGTGAAGATCTCACCGCCGACGCGGGCCGCGCCGACCACGCCCATCGGGGAGTCGGGCTTGCGTTCGCCGCCGTCGAAGGCGGCGTCCCACAGGGCGGGGATCTTGCCGGGGAGGGCGGCGAGGGCGTCGGCGGCCTCGCCGACCCGGTCGGTCATCCAGACCACGGAGTCCCCGAAGTCCTGCTTGACGACGCCGGTGGCGGCGCTGAAGCCGAGGAAGCCCGCGGTGACGTACTCGCCCTCGACGACCTGGCCGTGGGAGTCCTTCTTGGCGACCTGGTTGGTGGCGATGGTCGCGTCCAGGGTGCGCTCCCGGCCGTCACGGTCGACGACGATCGACACGGCCTCGCCGGGGTGGGCGCGGATCAGGTCGGAGAGGTCGTTCCAGTCGTCGGTGCGGACGCCGTCGAAGGCGACGATCCTGTCCCCGGCCTTGAGGCCCGCGGCGGCGGCCGGGGAGGCGGGGTCACTGTCCCGGCACTTGTCGCGGTTCTCGCTCTGGGAGATGACGCACTGGGAGACCGAGCTGACGGCGGTGGTCTGCTGGGAGATGCCGAAGCCCATCAGGACGGTGAGGAACAGCGCCACCGCGAGGACCAGGTTCATGAACGGGCCCGCGAACATCACGATGACCCGCTTCCACGGCTTGCGGGTGTAGAAGAGCCGGGTCTCGTCGCCGGGGCACAGTTCCTCGAAGGCGGCCGAGCGGGCGTCCTCGATCATGCCGCGCCAGGGGGAGGTGGAGCGGGCCTCGATCTTGCCGTCCGGGCCGGGCGGGAACATGCCGATCATGCGGATGTAGCCGCCGAGCGGGACGGCCTTGACGCCGTACTCGGTCTCGCCCTTCTTGCGGGACCAGAGGGTGGGGCCGAAGCCGACCATGTACTGGGGCACGCGGATGCCGAAGAGCTTGGCCGTGGAGAGGTGCCCCAGCTCGTGCCAGGCGATCGAGAACAGCAGGCCGACCGCGAAGACGACTATGCCGAGGACCATCATCAAGCTCGTCATGCACGCGCCTCCACCGTCAGTGCCGTCAGTTCCCTGGCCCGGGTGCGGGCCCAGGTCTCCGCTTCGAGGACGTCCGACACGGTCAGTGAAGTTCCCGTGCCGGGGGTGCCGTGCTCCTCCACCACCCGGGTCACGGTCTCCATGATCCCGTTGAAGGGCAGTGCACCGCGCCGGAACGCGTCCACGCACTCCTCGTTGGCGGCATTGAACACCGCCGGGGCGGTGCCCGCGAGCGTGCCGACGTGCCGGGCGAGTTCGACCGACGGGAAGGCGTCGTTGTCGAGAGGGAAGAACTCCCAGGTGGAGGCGGTACTCCAGTCGAAGGCTGGCGCGGCGCCGGGGATCCGTTCCGGCCAGCCGAGACCGACGGCGATCGGCCCGCGCATGTCGGGGGGCGTCGCCTGGGCGAGGGTGGACCCGTCGGTGAACTCGACCATCGAGTGGACGTAGGACTGCGGGTGCACGACGACCTCGATGCGGTCGAAGGGGATGTCGTACAGCAGGTGCGCCTCGATCACCTCCAGGCCCTTGTTGACGAGGGTCGCGGAGTTGATGGTGATCACCGGGCCCATCGCCCAGGTGGGGTGGGCGAGGGCGTCCTCGACGGTGACGTGCGCGAGGTCCGCCTTGGTACGGCCGCGGAAGGGGCCGCCGGAGGCGGTGACGACCAGTTTGCGGACGTCCGCTCGGGTGCCCGCGGCCAGCGCCTGGAAGAGCGCGGCGTGCTCGGAGTCGACCGGGATGATCTGGCCGGGCTCGGCGAGCGCCTTGACCAGCGGGCCGCCCACGATGAGCGACTCCTTGTTGGCGAGCGCGAGGGTGCGGCCCGCCTCCAGGGCGGCGAGGGTGGGGGCGAGTCCGATGGAGCCGGTGATGCCGTTGAGGACGGTGTGGCACTCCGAGGCATCCGCGGCGGCCAGTCGGGTGGCCGCGTCGGGGCCCGCGAGGATCTCGGGCAGCGGCTCCCCGGCGCCGTACTCGGCCCGCAGGGCTTCCCGGAGGTCCGGTACGACGTCCTCGCGGGCGACGGCGACGGTCCGCGCCCGCAGCCGGTACGCCTGCTCGGCGAGGAGGGCGACCCGGCCGCCGTTGGCGGAGAGTCCGGTGACCCGGAACCGGTCCGGGTTGCGCAGCACCAGGTCGATGGCCTGGGTGCCGATCGACCCGGTGGACCCGAGGATCACCACGTCCTTCGGGCCGCCGCCCGCTACGGGGTCGTAGACGAGATGCGGGTCGGCGAGAGGGGATGGGCTGTCGCTCATCCCCCCATTGTGGCCGCAAGGACGGTGTGCACCGGACAGGGCGTCCCCTCTCACGTCACCTGATCGGGCGGTGCACGTTCTCCTTCGTGGCGGGTCCCGGGGTGGCGTCGGCGATCCAGGGGCCGTCGTCCGAGGGGTCGACGACGCCGTGCTCCAGCCACGCGTAGGTGCCGGAGAGGACGCCCTTGACGACCTTGCGGTCCAGGTCGTCGGTGTTGGTCCACAGTCGGCCGAAGAGTTCCTCGACGCGGATGCGGGCCTGCTGGCAGAAGGCGTCGGCGAGCTGGTACGCCTCGCGGCCGTGGTCGCCCCGGGAGCGCAGCAGCTCCGCCCGGACGCAGGCCGCGCTCATCGCGAACAGCTCGGCGCCGATGTCCACGACCCGGCCGAGGAAGCCCTGCTTGGTCTCCATCCGGCCCTGCCAGCGGGACATCGCGTAGAAGGTGGAGCGGGCCAGCTTGCGGGCGGTGCGTTCGACGTAGCGCAGGTGCGCGGAGAGGTCGACCTCCCGTTTGAACTCGGCGTACGACGTCGGGAGCTGGCCGGGGCCCGCGATCAGCTTCGGCAGCCACCTGGCGTAGAAGACGCCCGCCTGGGCGCCCGCCCTCGCCTTGTCCTGGAGGGACTTGTCGGGGTCGATGAGGTCCCCGGCGACGGAGAGGTGGGCGTCGACGGCCTCGCGGGCGATCAGCAGGTGCATGATCTCGGTGGAGCCCTCGAAGATGCGGTTGATGCGCAGGTCGCGCAGGATCTGTTCGGCGGGTACCGCGCGTTCGCCGCGGGCGGCGAGGGAGGCGGCCGTCTCGAAGCCCCGGCCGCCGCGGATCTGGACCAGTTCGTCGGCCATCAGCCAGGCCATCTCGGAGCCGTAGAGCTTGGCGAGGGCGGCCTCGATGCGGATGTCGTTGCGGTCCTCGTCGGCCATCTGGGAGGACAGGTCGAGCACCGCCTCCAGGGCGAAGGTGGTGGCCGCGATGAACGCGATCTTCGAGCCGACCGCCTCGTGCAGCGCGACCGGCTTGCCCCACTGCTCACGGGCGGCCGACCACTCACGGGCGATCTTCAGACACCACTTCCCGGCGCCGACGCACATCGCGGGCAGCGACAGGCGGCCGGTGTTGAGGGTGGTGAGGGCGATCTTGAGACCGGCGCCCTCGGGGCCGATGCGGTGGGCGGCGGGCACCCGGACCCGGTGGAAGCGGGTGACGCCGTTCTCCAGGCCGCGCAGGCCCATGAAAGCGTTGCGGTTCTCGACGGTGACGCCCTCCGAGCCCGCCTCCACCACGAACGCGGTGATGCCGCCCTTGTGGCCCTCGGACTTCGGCACCCGCGCCATGACCACCAGCAGGTCGGCCACGACCCCGTTGGTCGTCCACAGCTTCACCCCGTCGAGGACGTAGTCGTCCCCGTCGGGTACGGCGGTGGTGGCGAGCCGCGCGGGGTCGGAGCCGACGTCCGGCTCGGTGAGCAGGAAGGCGGAGATGTCGGTGCGGGCGCAGCGGGGCAGGAACGTGTCCTTCTGCTCCTGGGTGCCGAACATCTTCAGCGGCTGCGGGACGCCGATCGACTGGTGGGCGCTGAGCAGCGCGCCGACGGCGGGGCTGGCGGAGCCGACCAGGGCGAGGGCCTTGTTGTAGTAGACCTGGGTGAGACCGAGGCCGCCGTACTTGGTGTCGATCTTCATGCCGAGGGCGCCGAGTTCCTTGAGGCCGTCGACGACCTCGTCGGGGATCCGGGCGTCCCGCTCGATGCGGGCCGGGTCGATCTCGGTCTCGCAGAAGTCGCGGAGTTTGGCGAGGAACTCCTCGCCGCGCTGGACGTCCTCGTCGGGCGGGAGGGGGTGGGGGTGGATGAGGTCGAGCCGGAAGCGGCCGAGGAACAGTTCCTTGGCGAAGCTGGGCTTGCGCCAGTCCTGTTCCCGGGCGGCCTCCGCCACCTGGCGGGCCTCACGTTCGGTGACGGTGGGTCGGGTGGACGGAGCTGCGGACATGAGGCTCACCTCGCCGCGAATCGGGATCATGGGCCGTTTTGGCTACCGACGGGTGCTACCCGATCGTATGTACCCGATCCCGGGCGGGGCCACCACCCCGCGCGCGGCCGTTCGGCGGATACGGCGCGGATGTCCGGCCGTGCGCCTACTTTGAGGAGCGCGGGGCGCGTCGGAGGAGAGAAAGTCATCGAAGCGCTTCGACACCTATGGACACCCACCCCCACTGAAGCTACTGTCGAACCACCCTCACCGCCCCCTTGTCGGCAACGCGCCACTGTCGAAGCGCTTCACAACCCTTGGAGAGCCGGATGGTCACCCTCGCCGAGGTCGCCCAGCACGCCGGAGTGTCGGCGAGCACGGTGAGCTATGTCCTCAGCGGCAAGCGGTCCATCTCCGCGACCACCCGGCTGCGGGTCGAGCAGAGCATCCGGGAGCTGGGCTACCACCCGAACGCCGGTGCCCGTGCCCTGGCCAGCAGCAGGTCGAACATCATCGCGCTGATGATCCCGCTGCGTACGGACCTGTACGTGCCGGTGATGATGGAGATCGCCATCGCCGTCGCCACCACCGCCCGCACCCACGGCTACGACGTCCTGCTGCTGACCGGCGAGGAGGGCCCGGACGCCGTGCGCCGGGTCACCGGCAGCGGGCTCGCCGACGGCATGATCCTGATGGACGTGGAACTGGACGACGAGCGGCTGCCCCTGTTGCGGGATGGGGGTGCCCCCGGTCGAGCGAAGCCGGGAGTGGGGGACGACCAGCCGTCGGTGCTCATCGGGCTGCCCGCCGACACCACCGGGCTGACCTGCGTGGACCTGGACTGGTCGGCCACCGGGGCGCTCTGCGTGGCGCACCTGGCGCGGCTCGGCCACCGCGACATCGCCGTCATCGGCGAGGCCCCGGCCGTCTACGAGCGGCATACCGGCTTCGCGGAACGCACCCTCGACGGACTCCGCTCCCAGGCCCGCGAGCTGGGCGTCCGGCTGCTGCACCGGCCCTGTGAGGGCGGGTACGACGCGATGGCCGTGACGCTCGCCCGGGTCCTCGACGAACGGCCCGGCACCACCGGGTTCGTGGTGCAGAACGAGTCGGCGGTGGAGCCGCTGCTCGCGCTGCTGCGCCAGCAGGGCCGGGCCGTGCCGGAGGACATGTCGGTGGTCGCGATCTGCCCCGACCAGGTCGCCACCCAGGCGTCGGTGCGGCTGACGTCGGTCGCCATCCCCGCGCAGGAGATGGGCCGCAGCGCCGTGGAGCGGCTGGTCGCCAAGCTCGACGGCCGGGGCACGGACGAGGTCACGCTGATCACGCCCGAGCTGACGGTCCGGGCCAGCTCGGGCCCGGCGCCGACCACGCCCTGAACCACACCCATCCCCGCTGTCGTACGGCCCTCCCGGGCCGCGCGCTGCCCTTTTCAGGAGCACCCACGTGAACCAGCCCCAGGTCAGCCTCGCCCAGTCGTCCCCCACCGTCGGCACGCTCCGGGAGCGGGACGGCGCGCTGGAGTGGAGCGGCCGTCAGGAGACCGTACGCGTCGAGCCCTGGGGTCCGGACGCGGTCCGGGTGCGGGCCCGGCTCGGCGGCCCCGTGCTCGACGGACTGCCGGGCGCGCTGCTGGCCGAGGCGCCGCCGACCGGGTCCACCGTGAAGGTCGAGGACGGCGCCGGGCGGCTGACGGTCGGCGCGCTGACCGTCACGGTCGACGCCGAGGGCATGGTCCGCTTCCTGCGCACGGACGACGGCGGCGAACTCCTCGCCGAGGAGCGGGCGCACTTCTGGTGGCCGGGCCCGCGCCTCTACACGGCCGTCGGCAACGGCCACCACCGCCTTGAGCAGCGGTTCGCCGCCTACGACGACGAGAAGCTGTACGGCCTCGGCCAGCACCAGCACGGGCGCCTGGACCAGAAGGGGCTCGTCGTCGACCTGGTGCAGCGCAACGCCGAGGTGTCCATCCCGGTGCTGACGTCCAGCCGTGGCTACACGCTGCTGTGGAACAACCCGGCGATCGGCCGCGTGGAGCTGGCCCACAACGGGACGCGGTGGGTGGCGGACTCGGCCCGCCAGATCGACTACTGGGTCACCGCGGGCGCCCCCGCCGACGCCCAGCGCCGCTACAGCGCGGTGACCGGCCGCACCCCGATGCTGCCGGAGTGGGCGGCGGGCTTCTGGCAGTGCAAGCTGCGCTACCGCACCCAGGACGAACTGCTCGCCGTGGCCCGGGAGTACAAGCGGCGCGGGCTGCCGATCTCCGCGATCGTCTGCGACTTCTTCCACTGGACCCACCTCGGCGAGTGGAGGTTCGACCCGAAGGAGTGGCCCGACCCGGCGGCGATGGTCCGTGAGCTGGAGGAGCTGGGCATCAAGCTCGTCGTCTCGGTGTGGCCGTCCGTCTCCCCGCTCTCCGAGAACCACCCGGTGATGGAGCAGCGCGGCTACTTCATCGGCACCCAGTACGGCCCGCTCGCGCACGCCGACTGGCCGGACAAGGAGGTGGCGTCCACGGTCCAGGTGGCCTTCTACGACGCCACCAACCCGGAGGCCAGGGAGTTCGTGTGGTCCAAGATCAAGGAGAACTACCTCGACCCGTACGGCATCACCGCGTTCTGGCTGGACGCCTGCGAGCCGGAGCTGAAGCCGGGCTTCCCGGAGAACCTGCGCTACTGGGCGGGCCCCGGCCTGGAGGTCGGCAACCTCTACCCGGCCGACAACGCCCGCACCTTCGACGAGGGCCTGCGCGCGTCCGGCGTCGACGAGGTGATCACCCTCAACCGCTCGGCGTGGGCGGGCAGTCAGCGCCACGGCGCCGCGCTGTGGTCCGGTGACATCGGCACCGACTTCGCGACCCTGCGCCGCCAGCTGGCGGCCGGGCTGAACACGGCCCTGTCCGGCATCCCCTGGTGGAACACGGACATCGGCGGCTTCCACGGCGGCGACCCGGACGACGAGGCGTACCGCGAAGTACTCGTCCGCTGGTTCCAGTTCGGCGCGCTGTCCCCGCTGATGCGGCTGCACGGCTTCCGCGAGCCGGGGATGCCGCTGGGCCCGGAGATGACCGGCGGCCCGAACGAGGTGTGGTCCTACGGCGAGGCGGCGTACCCGGTCCTGGAGAAGTACCTCCGGCTGCGCGAGCGCCTGCGGCCGTACGTCCTCGACGTGATGCGCGAGGCCCACGAGCAGGGGCTGCCGGTGATGCGCCCGCTGTTCCTGGAGTTCCCGGACGACCCCGCCGCCTGGCGGGTCGACGACGCCTACCTCCTGGGCCCCGACCTCCTGGTGGCCCCGGTCCTGACGGCGGGCGCGACCACCCGCACGGCCTACCTCCCGGCGGGCGCGCGCTGGACGGACGCGTGGACGGGAGAGTCGTACGAGGGCGGTACGACGGTCACGGTCGACGCGCCCCTGGACCGCATCCCCCTGTTCCTGCGGGACGGGGCGCGGTTGCCGGTAGTCACCCGGTAATCACAGCAGATGGTCAGCCTTGCCTGCCTTGATATCGGTGATGAGGGTGCGCAGGGCTTCGAGGGAGTCGGTGAGGTAGCGGTCCTCTTGGCCGTTGACGGCTATGTAGCCGTTGCCGTCGGCGTCGGTGCCGAGGCGGAAGCAGGAGCTGCCTTCGGCGCAGAAGGGGGTTTCCCAGGTGATGTCGGGCACGAGTACTCCTCACAGTTGGCGTGCGATTTCACGAATGAAGTCTCGGGACTGCACGGGGGGCAGTGCTAGATCTTCCAACAGATCAAGTTGTGCCCGGTATTTCGCCAACTGCCCATCGGCGTGCAGGAACATGGGCCCGTGGGAGCTGTCCACCTGCACTGTGTCGAGCTGCGGTACGGGTCCTTCCATGTAGACGACGGTCTGCCCCGCTCCAGGGAAGGCGCCGAGAGCGAAGGGGACGGCGAGCACAGTGACGTTGTCCCGCTCGGAGACCTCCAGCAGGTATTCCAACTGAGCACGAGCCACGTCGGTGCCGCCGAACCGCATCCGCAGTGCGGCCTCGTGGATGACGGCGACGTAAGGGATCGCAGCGTCACCGGTGATCACCTGCTGGCGTTCCGTACGCAGCGCGAGGCGCAGGGCGACCTCGTGCTCGGGCAGGGCCGGGACCGCCGCTCGAAAAATGGCCATCGCCTGTTCTGATGTCTGGAGTACGCCCGGCACGTGCACGGTGTTGGCGCCACGCATCCGTACGGCACTGTGCTCCAATTCCGCGATGTCCAGCAGACCTTGAGGCAGGGTCCCGCGATAACGCTCCCACCAGCCCGTACGGGACTCGGCCATCTCGACGAGCGCCTCTACATATGTTTCATCGGTCACATCGCAGTTGCAGGCCAGTGTGCGTAGACGCTCGGCGCTGATACCACGGATGCCTGACTCGATGTTGGAGATCTTTCCCCGGTCCACGCCCAGCAAGCCCGCCGCGAATTCTGCGGACACGCCTGCCACCGTTCGGATGCGCCGCAGCTCACTCCCGAGTCGCTTCTGCCGTTCCGTGGGGGTTGTCCTTGGAGCCATGGTCCCTCCCACCCGCAGTGGTGATTTTCCTTGGACGCGTGGAAAATTTACCACCCACTGCTCTACTGTCAGTATCGCGCACGCTACACACCGCAACGCCGGAAGCGCACCGCGCGAACGTGCCCGTCCGCCCTGGGACGGGTGTGTCCGCGACCAGGGCGGCAGGCCACCGGCGACCTCAAACCCCGCACAGAGTCGTGGAGTTCGCCATGCCCGAGATCCCCCTCGTCCCTGCCCACTGGCACTTCCCCGCCCATCCCGCCTCCGTACGACGGGCCCGGCACGCTGTCGCCGAATCCCTCCCGGACGTCCTTCGGCCCCATCTTGCAGACGACCTGAAACTGTTGACCTCGGAACTGGTCACCAACGCAATCCGTCACGGCACCTGCGGGAAGGACGGGGACCTCGTGGAACTCGTACTGTGGCCAGCCGACGGTCACTACTGGCTGGCCGTCTCCGACCCAGGCACCGGCAAGCCCGTTCTGACCCACCCGGACGCCGATTCCGAGAGCGGCCGAGGCCTCCTCCTGGTCGAAAACCTCTCTACCGCCTGGACTGTCCGGCCCCGCCCCAAGCGCGGCACGTCCGTGATCGCAGGGCTCTCGTTCGACCAGGAAGGTTGACCCGGGGGGAGCGGTCGGCAGGGAGGAGACGAAGGGGCGGGCGGGCCAGGCCCCGTCGTCGCCAATGTTCTCCTCCCGACGGATCAGCCGCCAGGCCGGGATGAGGTGGGGCTATTCCCGACGCTTCCCGGTGATCAGGTAGGTGACGTCGCAACACTATGTGTCGAAAGATGGTGAGTTGGGCGGGCCAGGTTGAGGCACATGTTCTGGGTCAAGGCAGGCTGGTCCACGCGAGGGCGGTACCGCACTCCGTTACGCCGCTGGTGGGTGAGCCAACCCTTGCAGTCACGTAACGTCTTGACGCGAGGAACCACGCCTCGAACTCTCGGTTCGCCAGCCCCACGGCGACAAGCGCAAATCAAACGCTAGCTAAGACTCAAGGACTCCAAATACGCCGCGCAGCGCTTCCGCAAGATCTATAGCGTCACTTCGCACCATGCGATCAGGGAACCACTCTACGAAGACCTCGTACGTGCCTTTACGGCCATCATATCGCCTCGCTCTACTCTTCTCGGTTGACAGCGCTTGCTCCACCCTGCGATTGAGTATCTTCCGCATCCTCTCGTTCTTTACGTTCTCAAGAGATGCGCGACTCGTCGACTCAAGACGAAGGATGAGAAGTGGGGCAAATGATTTACCCCTAGGCTTCTCTTTCCATTCGATCGACGCCTGCCAGCCTCCAGAAGCATTAGTGAACGATGTGACGTCCTCCCGTCGCTGAATTTCATGCGTCAACTGATAGATGACTTCGTTGATATATTGAGACTTCGTCAACAGCTTCTCAAGATCAGTATGCTCAAGCTCCGATCCAATCTCCCTCAATCGTGAAACAATTTCTGAAAATTCCTGAATTCGCTCTCTAGGCTCAAACTTGGCACAGCCTTCATAGAGAGCCACGAGTTTTACAACTGTCTCATTTGGGCAAACTGCACCCATCTTGCGGGACAGCGTCTCAGCATTTCCCGTGATGTTAAGAGGGTCAGGGTCACGGTCAGCAAAGCAGAAAAACATCAGCTGACCAAAGGAGAAGACGTCAAGAGTGGGATTACGACTGTGCGCAGCTCTAGGATCAAAGGAAATATATTGTTCAGGGGCGGCGTAATAGACAACACCCATTGCACTTTTCGTAGCCCTTTGGGTTTGAGTACTAAACCATGCAAGATCGAAATCTGTTAGATACGGGCGATAGATGCCCTCCTCTGAGTACCTGCATACAATGTTCTCGGGTTTGATGTCGCGATGGATAACCCCGTGATCGTGGGCATGTTCGATCGCTTCCGCCGCTTCCAGAAGAAGATTCACAATATCTCCCGGATTCATGAACGTGGCCGGGCGCAGCTTCCGCAAATCACTTCCATCAACGTAGTCCATGACAAATCCCGTTGGACATGTACTGTAGCGGGATACTTTCACAATGCGCGGGTGCGAAAGAAGCTTCATAGCTTCGTAGCCGTTTCGGAAGCGCTTCACCTTCTCACGGTCGTGGAGTTCGTAAGGATGATAGACCTTGTAAGCACAGGCATTCCCTTCCTCGATCCGAACCTTCCACACAGTCCCGAATCCGCCCGCACCAATCTGAGACTCAACTACTCCTTCCCTCATTTTGGTGCCCACCTCAATCAACCCTAGCTCCGTCTGATACCTGGTCAGCGTATCGCGAGCTTGTTTGTAGAGAGGGCGGGTAGGGAGCCCTTGAATGCGGTCTTTCTCGTCGAACCAGTTTGAAATGTTCTCCAGCCTTCGCGACGCGGCATAGTGCCCATCTGTCCGCCATGAGGAGATATCATAGCTGGCCTTGAAGCGATTGTAGTCATCCAAGAACTCTCGCGCCTCCGCCTCAAATCTTGCGTACTCGGATTCGATCCTCGGAGGCGCCAATTGGGGAGTGAAGTCTCGTCCAATCACCAACTCCCCTTGGACTCTCCCACCGAATACTGGATGCTGCTCTCTACCTTCCCTCTCAGACATTCCTCGCGAAATAACGCTATAGACACTGTGAGCAGTCACCAACCCTGCATGATCGGCTGCGGCGCCAGCCAAGGCTGAGATTAAGTAATAGGTGAATACGCCGTGCCCCAAATTGTTAACTTCCCAGGCGACTTGGTTTTCAGTGCAAGCCGCTATAACGGCCGACGAAGGGTTCGCCTGCCGTACCGCCTGAGTAACTTCAGAGTTCTTCAAACTTTCCACACGGAGAGCGGAATTCTCCTTTCCCGTAAGGGCCCCTCCCGCGTGACAGCAGTCCAAGAGAATGAGCACCTGCGTCTTGGACTCTTCTAAGGGCTCCAATATCCTAAGGATGTCTGACAATGGAATACCTTCATCGAATTCCTTGTTATCGAAGGTAACTAGAAAGTTCCCAAGATCAGTGGAAGCTCCATGCCCAGAGAAGTAGAATAGGATTTTATCTGCGCCGGAGTTTCGAGCTTCGAGCAGCCATCGGAGAATGGATGACTTAGTGGCTTCTCCGTTCACCAGGCGACTGACCGAAAAATCGTATTCCGGCATTGTGAGTATCTCTGCCACCTGGTCCACGTCGTGCTCGGCACTAGGGAGAGACGTCCACCGGTCACGATAAGCAGTAATACCAACTGTCAGTGCTAGCGCAAGCCCCACTGGCCCTCCTTACGTAGGTCACTGAATCTTAGCGCTGTCTCGACATGGCCACAGCAGTTGCTACAGGTTTACTCAAGGTCATCTTCTAGCAGGGTCTCCCGAATCTGGGGCCTGGCCACGCCATATCAAATCGGATGTTGAGGCACAATCAGGCAGAGAGGCTCTTCTTCGATCAAGGGATTCAGAGTTCACTACAAGCCAACCGCTGGGCGGAGCTCCCCTTTCCCGACACCAGTTACTCAGGTTGAACTCGTGGAGTCCGGGGGTCCGTGACGGTTCTTGATCGTTGCGGTACGACGTCGTCATGCGGTACGCGCATGGGGGCGGGCTGACGCCCAAGGAGCAGGAAGAGCGGGAGCGGGTGCGCCTTGAGGCGGCCGGGCGGTTCGCCTGTGGTGCGAAGACCGAGACCGTCGCGAGGGAGTCTCGGGTGACGTCGCGGTCGGTGCGACGTTGGCGGCGGGAGTGGGAGGAGGGTGGTGCGGACGCCCTGCGCTCGAAGGGGCCCGCCTCGGCGGAACGGCTGAGCTCCCGGCAAGGGGAGCGGCTGGAGCGGGAGTTGAAGCGGGGCCCGCTCGCGCACGGCTGGGACGACGAGGTCCAGGGGTGGACGCTGAAGCGGGTCAAGCTGCTGATCGGGCGGATGTTCCACGTCGGGTACACGATCCAGGGCGTGTGGAAGCTGTTGCGGCGGCACGGCTGGTCCGCGCAGGTGCCCCTGCGGCGGGCGATCGAACGCGACGACGAGGCGATCGAGGTGTGGAAGGCCGAGGTGTGGCCGCAGGTAAAAGGACCGCGGCGGACCTGGGCGCCCACATCTGCTTCGAGGACGAGGCAGGCCAGGGGCTGAGGCCGCCGAAGGGACACACCTGGGCACCGCGCGGAGCCCGGCCGGTGGTGCGGGTGCGGGTGCGCGGCCGCAACCGGGGACGGGTCAACATCGCCGGCGTGGTCTGCTACCGCGCCGGATGCCGCTCCCGGTTCTTCTTCAAGCTGCACATCTAGCACGGGCGCCGGGGCGAGCCGAAGGCGTTCTCCTGGCGCCAGTACCGCGACCTGATCGTCATGACCCACATCCAGCTCGGCACCCCGGTGGTGTGGTGCTGGGACAACCTGAACGTGCACCTGGTGAAGGAGCTGGCCGACTTCGCAGAGGATCACAAGGACTGGTTACAGATCTTCCAGATGCCCTCCTACGCACCGGAGCTGAACCCGGCCGAGGGAATCTGGTCGCTCCTCAAGCGGCACCTGGCCGACTTCGCCGCCGCCGACCTCACGCACCTCACCCGCGTGATCAAGCGGAAGCTGAAGAAGATCCAGTACCGGCCCCACCTGGTCGACGGCTGTCTGCCACCCACCGGTCTGACCATGGACGATGACGCGATCAGACCGCCGGACTCCACGAGTTCAACCTGAGTAAGGTCCTCGTGTGGAAAGGAGCCGCCCCGTGACCACCGTCCCCCGCCCCCTCGCCCTGGCCAACGTGCTGGTGCGTCCGATGTTCCGGTCCCGTCGTGACCCCGACCAGGTCTTCGACCGGCTGCTCGCGGAGGCGGGGCGGACCGTGCGGAGGGAGGCCGGGCGGACGCTCGGGGAGGAGCCCGGGGGTGACGAGGAGTTCACCGAGGGGTTCCGGCTGCTGCTGCGGCACTGGGCGGCGGCGCCGGACCTGACGCCCGTGGGCTGGCAGTCCGCGCAGGCGCACGTGCGCAGGCACCTCACCAACCGGGCCCGCGTGCGGCGGCTGGTCGCCGAGCACCCGGCGATCGAGCGGGAGCCGGTCGAGCGGCCGGTGTTCGTGGTGGGGCTGCCGCGCACCGCGACGACGCTCACCCACGGCGTGCTGTCGCTGGCGGAGGGGCACCGCGGCCCGCTGCTGTGGGAGCTGCTCACCCCCGACCTGCACACCACGCCGGTGCGGCAGCGCAAGGCGGTCACGACGGCACGGCGGATGGTGCGGGGCACCGAGCTGTTCGTGCCGCGCTTCCGGGACATCCACCCGATGGTCGCGGAGGGCCCCGAGGAGTGCACCTTCGCCCTGCCGCACGCCCTGATGCCGCTGTCCCAGGCGCACATACCAGCGTACCAGCAGTGGCACTGCGGACGCGACTTCACCGCGGACTACCAGCACCTCAAACGGGTCTACCAGGTGCTCCAGTACGGCCGTCCGCGGCGGCGCTGGGTGTTGAAGTCGCCGATGCACCTGGAGAACCTGGACGCGCTGCTGCGGGTGTTCCCGGACGCGACGGTGGTGTGGACGCACCGCGACCCGGTCACCGTCCTGGCGTCGTTCTGCTCGCTGGTCGAGCACGGCATGGCCGCCAGCACCCACCCCGTCGACCCGCACGCCGTCGGCGCCACCTGGCTGGAACTGCTGGGCCGGGCCATGCGCCGGGCACTCACCGCGCGGGCCGCGATCCCGCCGGAGCAGCTCGTGGACGTGCCGTACTCCTGGCTGGGCACCGACCCGGCCGCGGGCGCCCCGAAGCTGTACGCCGCCGTCGGCGCCCGCTGGACCGACGCGGACGCCGCGCGGCTGCCGGAGGTGGTGGCCCGCCCCAAGGGCGCCCGGCCGCACGGCTACGAGCTGGCCCGGTACGGCCTCGACCGCGCGGAGGTCGAGGCGGTGTTCGCCGACTACAACGCCCTGCGGGCCGAGGTCGACCGGGCCTGAGCTGCGCGCTCAGCCGCCGCTGACCGTGAGGTTGTCGGTGCGGAAGTCCAGGCCGCCCGAGGACGAGGTGATCTCGTAGCCGAACTGGACGTCACCGATGGTCTCGTTGCCCATCCAGCCCTTGGTGTCCTTGATCCACTTCAGGATCGGGAGGATGTTCACCGTCCCCGAGCTGGAGT
The DNA here is from genome assembly GCF_040635175.1 of Streptomyces sp. NPDC006997. Classification (NCBI taxonomy): domain Bacteria; kingdom Bacillati; phylum Actinomycetota; class Actinomycetes; order Kitasatosporales; family Streptomycetaceae; genus Streptomyces; species Streptomyces sp. NPDC006997. Next base: position 272,111 of record NZ_JBEYHH010000001.1, on the reverse strand, counting down.
CCGAGGTGCGCAGGAACGAGAAGACCTCGTTGTTGCCGTTGCTGCCCTTGTAGACGTTCCAGGTGTGGCCGCCGAGGCTGACGCTGCCCTGTGCGGTGCCGAGCGGGCCGACCGCGCCGTTGTGGTTGACCCACAGCATGATCTCGTAGTCGTAGTCCGTGTCCCAGATGTCGTACGAGGTGTTGTACGCGCCCGCCGACGGGACCGTGACGTTGTAGCTGCTGGTCAGGGAGGTCAGGGAGGTGATCGGCTTGTTGATCACCTTCTTGGCGTTGGGGTAGGACTTGATGCCGCCGGTGTTGGGGTGGTTGGCCCACACGCCCCAGCTGGTGCCGGAGTTGGCCCAGACGCACTGGGCGCCCGCGCCGGAGCCCCAGATGTTGTTGTAGAGGGTGTAGCCGTTCAGGGTGGTGTTGCCCCACTGGTCGCAGGTGCTCCAGATCGCGGCGTGCGCGGGCGCGGAGGCCAGGCCGACCGTCGCGCCGAGCGCGAGCGCCGGGGCGAGCAGGGCCTTGGCGGCCTTGCCGAGGGTGCTGGTTGCCATGGTGTCCCTTCCATGGGTGGGGGGATGGTGCGGGGGTTACCACGCCCCGAGGGTCAGGACGCGGTCCTCCCCGGCGACGAGGTCGAGCGGCTCGGCGCCGGAGGAAGTCCTGAGTTCGACGCGGTGGGTGCGGCGGGGGCGGACCACGGCCGTGGCGCCGTCCGGGCGCCAGGTGAGGTCGACCTCCGCGCCGAAGCGGGTGCGGATCCCGTGCAGGGCCCCGCGCGGGCACGGCGGCGCGGGCAGCAGCACCAGCCGGTCCGGGGTGGACTGGACGAGCGCCTCGACGAGCAGCGCCGGGAGGGTGTGCGCGGCGTCGGCGTTGTAGACGTCGCGGTGCGGGTAGTGGGCGCTCATCAGGGAGGCGTGGAAGAAGTCGCCCTCCAGGACACGGGCCAACGCCTGCGCCACCCGGGCGCGGTCGCGCAGCCGGGACGCGATCAGGGCGTGGTGGAGGTGGCCGTGCGCGGAGTCGTTCTCGGGGCCGCGCAGGGTCAGGGCCCGGTGGGCGGCTGCCGCGAGGTCCGGGGTGTCGTAGGGGTTGATCTCCTCCAGCGGCCAGACGCCGTAGAGGTGGCTGAGGTGCCGGTGGTCGTAGGAGTCGTCGAGGCCGGGCCACGCCCACTCCGCGAGGGCGCCGTCGGCGTTGACGCGGTGCGGGGGGAGCCGGTCGGCGAGGGCCAGCCAGCGGTCGGCGCGCTCGGGGTGGTACGCGGCGGCGGTGCGCAGGGCGTGCCGGGCGGCGGACAGGTCCATGGCCGCGTTGACCGCGCCCCAGCTGGCGTTCGCGGGCCGGTTCTCGGGCGAGTAGGAGGGGACGACGACGAGGTGGCCGTCGCGGTCGGTGCGGGTGAGGAAGTCCTCGTAGAACTCCGCGACCTCGGCGAGGGCGGCGGCGGTGCGCGGGTCACGCTCCCCTCGGGTCTCGTCGTGGTCGACGAGGGGTTTGAGCAGCCAGTCGGCGCCCGCGGTCCACAGGTGCAGCGGGTACGCGCGGCTGAAGTGGTACGAGTGTCCCGACTCGCCGTCGCTGTGGCCGGGCGCGACCGCGCCCCGGGTGCCGAAGACCTCGCGGGCGTTGTCCCGCCAGTCCGGGAGCTGGCGCTGGACGAGCGCGGCGTGCGCCTCGGTCACCTCGGGGAGGGCGGCAGCGGCGGCGGAGGCGGTCTGGAGGTTGAGGTTGGCGTCGTAGGTGAAGGCGCCGGACCAGGCGGTGTCCCACTCGCCGGTCCACAGTCCGGTGAGCCGGGGCGGGTGGTGGCCGCTGGCGGAGAGCAGGTGGTAGCGCCCGGCGGCGAAGAGGCGTTCGAGGAGCGCCGGGCTCCACGGGCGCTTGAGCAGCTCCGAGCCGGGCAGGGCGCGTTCGGCGGGGTCGGCGGCGAGGTCGAGGGCGACCCGGGCGTAGGCGGTGCGGTGGGCGGTGAGGTGCCGGTCGAGGAGCGTGTCGTACGGCGCCGTCAGCGCGCGCAGGGCGTGGGTCTCGGCGACCACGTCCAGCTCGCCGGTGTGGCGCCGCACCCGGGTGAGCAGCAGCACCTTCCGGGCGCCGGTGACGTGCACGGCGGGCGGCGTGAGGGTGGTTTGGCCGCCGGTGACCTGGGCGAGGGTGACGCCGGTGTACGCGAGGTCGCTCTCCGGGTACCCGGCGCGCAGGCTCAGGACGGCGCCCTCGGGGGTGCGCAGCACGCCGCTGCCGACGCTCAGCGTGAGCGGCACCCCGGCGAGCTGGTGGTCGAGGCGGATCCTGAGGTCGAGTCCGGGCCCGGCGATCTCGTGCACGACCACGTCGTCCGCGCGGGAGACGACGAGGCGGCTGGTCCAGTCGCCGGTGCGGGCGGTGGCCTCGCCGGAGGTGAAGTCGACGGCGCGGCGGTAGTCTCGGGGCTCTCCGTCGGGGCGGTCGAGGCGGAGCTGGAAGGCGGGGTGGAAGGGGCGCACCCATCGCAGCTCCCGCCCGTCCGTGAACTCCTCGGCGGCCGTGGTGTCCCCGGCCAGCAGCCGGTCCTGGAGGCCGGGCAGCCGCTCGGCGAGCCGCGGGGGTCCGGGGTGCGGGCCGTGGGGGCGTACGAGGGTGTGGTGCGTGACGATGACACGGTCAGCGTTCGGGTCACCGGACACCAGGGCGCCGTGGTGGCCGTTGCCGCTCAGGAAGGCGTCCTCCCAGCGGGCGGCGGGGTGCGGCTCCCAGGTGCCGTGCACGGGTGACGACGTCATGGCCGCAGCACCGCCACTCCGAAGCGCGCGAGCCGTAGCCCGTCGCGGACGTCCGCGCCGGTCAGCAGCTCCCGGTGGGTTCCGGGCACGGCGACGGTGACCGGCTCCCGTCCGTGGTTGAGGACGAACAGCAGCTCACCGCGGCGTACCGCCTCCACGCCCTCCGGCAGCCCGTCGAGCACCGGTCGCACGCCCGCCCCCGCGGCGATCCGGGCGAGCAGCGCGCGCAGCGCGTCGGGTTCCGGGAGGGTGGAGAGGTACCAGGCGCGCCCCCGGCGCAGCACGGCGGGCAGCCCGTCGAGTTCGCCGCCCCGGTAGTCGATCCGCTCGTCGACGTCGTCGGCGGCCTCGATCTCCTCCGACCAGAGCGTGCCGCGGAAGCCGTCGCAGTCGGCGGTCTCCCCCTCGTCCAGCGGCCACCACTCGTGCAGGGTGCGGACGCCGAACAGCTCGCGCAGCCGGGGGTCCATGCCGCCGGGGCGCACCCGGTCGTCCCGGTCGGCGACGCCGGTGAGGAAGCCGCAGACGAGGGTGCCGCCGCCGGCGGCGTACGCGCGCAGGTTGTCGACGGCGGCGTCCGTCAGGAGGTAGAGCTGCGGGACGACGACCAGTTTCCGCCCGGTCAGGTCGTGCTCGGGGTGGGCGAAGTCGGTGGTGAGACCGGCCTCCCAGAGCGCCCGGTGCCAGGCCGTCAGCAGGGTCGGGTGGTCGGCGCGGGCGGAGAGGCGGCCGTCCTGCTCGGCGGCCCACCAGGCGTGCCAGTCGTGCAGGACGGCGACCTCGGCGGCGACGTCCCGGCCGACGACCTCGCCGCCGACCCGCTCCAGCTCGGCGCCGAGCTGTCTGACCTCCTGGAACGTCCGCCCCCGCTCACCGGCGTGGCCGAGCATCCCGGAGTGGAACTTCTCGGCGCCCTGCCGGGACTGCCGCCACTGGAAGTAGCAGACGGCGTCCGCGCCCCGGGCGACGGCCTGCCAGGACCAGAGCCGGTTCAGGCCGCGTGGCTTGGGGTGGTTCACGCCCCGCCAGTTGACCGCTCCCGCCGCCTGCTCCATCAGCATCCACGGGCCGCGTGCCTGCGACCGGGTGAGGTCCTGCACCAGAGCGCCCCCGTGCGCGCCCCCGACCGGGTCACGCGGGTCGGGATAGAGGTCCACGGAGACGACGTCCTCCTCCTCGGCCCAGCGCCAGGCGTCCTGGCCGAAGAAGAGCGGCATGAAGTTGGTGGTGACCGGCAGGTGCGGGGTGTGGCGCCGGACGATGTCCCGCTCGGCGGTGAAGCACTCCAGGAGCATGTCGGAGGTGAAGCGCCGGAAGTCCAGCACCTGGGCGGGGTTCTTGAGGTAGTGGGTGCGCCGGGCGGGCAGGATCTCCGCCCAGTTGTCGTAGCCCTGGCTCCAGAAGGCGGTGCCCCAGGCGTCGTTGAGGGCGTCGACCGTCCCGTACCGCGCGCGCAGCCAGTCGCGGAAGCGGGCGGCGGCCTCGTCGCCGTGGTCGGGGGTGCAGTACTCGTTGTTGATGTGCCACAGGGTGAGCGCGGGGTGGTCCGCGTACCGGGCGGCGAGGTCCTCGGTGATGGCGGCGGCGTGCCGCCGGTAGACGGCGCTGGAGTGCGAGAAGTGCTGCCGCCCGCCCCACCACTCCACCCGTCCGTCGGCGTCCCGGGGGAGCGTCTCCGGGTGCAGCCTGCCGAGCCAGGGCGGCGGCGCGGAGGTGGGCGTGGCGAGGACGACGCCGACGCCGTGCGCGTGCAGCAGGTCGAGGAGCCGGTCGAGCCAGCCGAACTCCCGCGCCCCCGGACGGGGTTCGAGTCGCGCCCAGGAGAAGACGCCGACGGTGACGGAGTTGACCCCGGCGTCCTTCATCAGCCGGACGTCCTCGTGCCAGGTCTCCTCCGGCCACTGCTCGGGGTTGTAGTCCCCGCCGAAGAGCAGCCGCCCGCGTGTGGCGTCGCCGAGTCCGGGCATCAGACCGGCTCCCCGTACTGGATGCCGCGCCCGTTGGTGCCGAGGTAGACCCGGCCGTACACGCGCGGGTCGCCGGTGATGACCTCGCCGGTCCAGTCCCACTGGTGCCGGTCGTCGTTGATCCGGGTCCAGCTCGCGCCCGCGTCGTCGGAGCGCAGCACGGCGGTGACCGCGTCGGTGGCGCCGACCTGGTAGACGGCCGGGTAGTCGGCGGCGCCCTTGCCGAAGCCGAGGGTGTACGACGCCCAGCAGCTCGTCCGTTCGCTGCAGCCGACGCCGCCGTCCGTGGACCGGTACAGCCCGTTCCACTTGGTGCTGAGCCAGAGGTCACCGACGCGTCCGGGCGCGGCAGCCACCTTGGACTGGTCGTCGCCGGACGGCAGTCCACTGGCCCCCGGGACGGGGGTGCGCCCGGCGCCGGTGCTGGCGTGCAGCGTCCCGGCGTCGGGGTCGTAGGCCGGTGCGGCTCCGGGAAGCGGCAGCGCGGAAACGGCGGCGGCTCCGGCCAGAACGGTGCCTCGCGCCGGTTTGAGCGTGTGCATGACATACCTCGCCTGATAACTGGGAGGGAGTGGAATGAGTCAGGAGCGCGGGACCGTGTCGATACGCGGCTCCGCCGCGTGGGCGCGACGGGCCGCAACGAGCCCACGGCCGAAGTCAGCCCTTGACCGCCCCCGTCAACATCCCCTTCTTGAAGTGCCGCTGCACGAACGGCGACAGCACCGCCACCGGCAACAACGCCATCACCATCACGGCCATCTGCACCGCCAGCCCCGACAACTGCCCCGTCTTGATCGCCTGCCCGAGCCCCACCGGCGCCTCCTGCTTCTGCACCAGCTGGATCATGACGTTCTGGAGCGGCATCATCTCCTGGTCGTTCAGGTACAGCGACGCGTTGAACCAGGCGCTCCAGTACCCGACCGCGTAGAAGAGCGTGATCACCGCGATCACCGCGCGGGACAGCGGCAGGACGATCTGCCACAGGATCCGGAAGTCCCCCGCGCCGTCGATCCGCGCGCTGTCGGTCAGTTCCGACGAGATGCCCATGAAGAACCCGCGCAGCACCAGGATGTTGAAGACGCTGATCGCGCTCGGCAGGATCAGCGCGAGATAGCTGTCCGTCAGCCCGAGCGTCTGCACCAGCAGGTACGTCGGGATGAGACCGGCGCTGAAGAACATCGTCGCCAGCAACGTCATCAGGATCCAGCGGTGGCCCAGCGACCCGGTGCGGGACAGCCCGTAGGCGCACAGCACGGACACCGTCATGGAGAACGCCGTACCGACGACCGTGACCAGCACGCTGACGATCGCCGCGTGGGTGACCTGGCCGCCGCTGAGCAGTTCCTGGTACGCCACGAAGGTGATGTCCTTGGGCACCATCACCAGGCCGCCCGCCTCGTCGATGGTCTGCCGGGGGGACAGCGAGGTGACGACGACGATCCACAGCGGGAACAGGATGGCCAGGCAGGCGAGGCCGAGGACGAGGCCCTTGGCCGCGAGCCCCGGCTTCCCGGGCGGCTCCTCCCAGACCGGGCGGGGCGGCGCGGCCCAGCGGGAAGGTCGGCGCGCGGGTCTTTCGGTCACGGTGGTCACTTCTTGTACACCCCCTGCTCGCCCATCAGATGGGCCACCTTGTTCGCGGCCAGGACGAGGCCGATGCTGATGACGCCCTTGACCAGTCCGGCCGCCGCCGCGTAGCCGAAGTCCTGGTTGCGGACGCCGTTCCACCACACGAAGGTGTCGAGGACCTCCGCGGCGCCCGGTCCGACGGCGTCCCGTTGCAACAGGATCTGTTCGAAGCCGACGGTGAGGGCGTCCCCGACGCGCAGCACCAGCAGCAGGGCGATCACCGGCCGCAGCGCGGGCAGGGTGACGTGCCACATCCGGCGCCAGCGCCCGGCGCCGTCCATCGCGGCGGCCTCGTACAGGTCGGGGCTGACCGAGGCCAGCGCGGCGAGGAAGACGATGATCCCCCACCCGGCGTCCTTCCAGACGCTCTGCGCGGTGAGCAGGAAGGGGAAGGTGTCCGGGTTGGTCATGATGTCGAGGCCGTCGTAGCCGTTCTCCCTGAGCAGTTGGGAGAGCATCCCCGCGCCGCCGAACATCTGCTGGAAGACGGCGATGACCAGCACCCAGGAGAAGAAGTGCGGCAGGTACAGCACGGCCTGGGCGACGGCCCGCACCCGGGGCCTGACCACGCTGTTGATGAGCAGCGCGAGCAGGACGGGGACGGGGAAGAACAGCACGAGCTGGAGGAAGAAAAGGACCAGTGTGTTCCGCACGGCCTGCCAGAACGCGGAGTCCTCGAAGATCCGCTCGAAGTTCTCCCCGCCCACCCAGAGGCTGTGCAGCATGGAGACGACGCCGTTGTCGCTGATGTACGGGTCGTAGTCCTGGAAGGCGACGACGTTGCCGAGGATCGGCACGTAGTTGAAGAGCAGGAGCAGGACGACGGCCGGCAGGGTCATCAGCAGCAGCACGCGGTCGCGCCGGAACCGGTGCCGCAGGCTGAGCCTGGCCGCGGGTGGTCGCGCCCCCGGGCCGGGGGCACCCTCGGACGCCCCCGGGTTCTGCTGCGTCGTCTCGGCCTCGGACCTGCTCCGAGGCACCGTGCTGTGGGACACGGCCGTTCTCCTTGCCTCGCCTCGATGCCGGTCAGTTGGCCGCGGAGCCGTTCTCGTCGAGGATCTTCTGGTACCAGTCGCGGAGCTTGTCGCCACCCTTGCTCTTCCAGTCGGAGACGGCCTGCTGCATGTCGCTGATCTTCCTGCGGCCGCGGGTGATGTCGTCCTCCAGCTGCTCGAAGTCGGAGGAGAGGTTGGCGTACCGGCTGGGCTCGGTGATCTGCATTCCGAAGAACGGGGTCTTCCTGGTGAAGGCGCCCATCCGCTGCTGCCACTCGACCTGGCCCTTGGCCACCGCGGGGAAGTCGGGGTGGGCGACGGTCGGGGCCGGGCTCGCCACCATGACGTAGGCGTTCAGCACGTCGAGGTTGCCCTGGTCGGTCTTGGTGGGGACGCCGTCCTTGACGGTGTAGTGGGTGCCCTCCACGCCGTAGTTGGTCATCATGTACTCCTTGGTGCCGTACGGCGCCGCGGTGACGTTGGCGACGGCGAGCACCTCCCGGATGACCGACTCGGACGCCTTCCTGTTGACGAAGGCCCAGATACCGGCGGGCTGTTCGGCCCACAGCCGCGGGTCGCCGCCGTCATGGGCGAAGATGTCCATGCCCCAGACCCTGAAGTCGGGGTTCTGGGTGGCCTGCTCGGCGGTGCGGCTCCACCACTGGCTCATGTTGTTGGCGTAGACGAGGAACTCGCCCTTGGCGAACTTCGGGCCGGGGTCGGTGGCCTGGCTCTTGCCCAGTTCGGCGTCGGGGTGGACGACACCGGCGGCGAAGAGCTTGCGGGTCCACTCCAGCGCCTCCAGGAACTCCTCGGTCTCGACGCGGTTGACCAGCTTGCCGTCCACGAGGTTCCAGCCGAGCGGCTTCTCGTTGCCGGACAGGACGCCGAACGCCTGGAAGGCCGTCCACTTCATGTCCATGCACGCCCAGCGCTTGGCGCGGGCGTTGGTGGCGTCCTTCGCCCAGGCCATGAACGCGTCGGCGGAGGTGGGGACGTCGTACCCCTCCTTCTCGAAGATGTCCTGGCGGTAGAGCGGGACGATGCCGGTGACGATCGGCTGCGGCATCGGCAGGCCGCGCAGCGCGCCGCCGAAGATGGAGCGCTGCCAGGCGTCCGTGGGGATCGCCGCGAGGTTCGGGAACTCCTTGACCGCGTCGCCGGACAGGTAGGGGCCGAGGTCGGCGAACTTGCTGATGACGGCGCTGGGTATGCGGCCGTTGAGGTTCCAGCTGGGGACGACCACCACGTCCGGGACGTCGCTGGAGGCGAGCACCGCGCCGAGCTTCTGCTCGTAGGTGTTGCCGTCCTGGTTCTGCCAGTGGACGTCGGTGCCGATCAGGTCGTTCATCGCCCGGTAGTAGGCGTTGTCGCTCTTGGGCGGCGAACCCCAGAACGGCGACATGATCGTCACCTTGCCGCCCTTGCCGAGCTTCTCCGGCACCGAGGTCCTCAGGTCGGCGATGGCGAGCTTGCGGGTGAACCCGGCCGCCGAGCCGTTCTTCGCGGGGATGTCGGGCGCGACCACGTTGCTGGCCACGAAGGCGGGCAGGATCTTCTTCGCGTCCTTGCCCGAGGTGGTCCCCTCTCGCGAACCGCTGTCCGAACCGCCGCAGGCGGCGAGCAGCGGAACTCCCCCGCCGACCGCGACGGCGGCGACCGCCGTGGAGGCGAGGAAGCTTCTCCGGCTGGGAGCGGAGGAGGCGGAAGCGGCGTTCGGCGTCATTGCGTCAACCCTTCGTGGCGCACCGGGACACCCGGCGGTGGAGCCGTCGGCTGAGGTGTCTTCAGTGGAACTGGCCGATCCGAAGCGACTGTCGGAGAACTCTGCCGAATCTTCTGCGAACTCCGCGGAACTCTGTCGAAGCGCTTCGATGTTGCTGCGAGGTTAAGTGAACGCCGAGGGGTGCACAAGGGTCGATCGCGAGATTCCTCGGAGGTTTGGCGGCACGCACGCCGATCCGGTAGGGCTCGCGCGGGCCTTTGAATGACGGTGCGGACACAGAGTTGTTGCGACGGGATGACTTGACACCCACCCTTCCGTCGAACCAGCATCGAAGCGCTTCGAAAGCGTCTCGCCGCTCCACCACAAGGGGAATCCCACGTGACCGCTGAACCGCCGTCCACGCCGCCGCCCAGCCACCCTTTCCGTGACCGGACCCTGCCGTTCGCGAAGCGCGTCGACGACCTGCTGTCGCGGCTCACCCTCGACGAGAAGGTGTCCTTCCTGCACCAGTTCGCCCCGGCCGTCGAGCGGCTCGGCGTCGCCGCGTTCCGCACCGGGCAGGAGGCCCTGCACGGCGTGGCGTGGATGGGCCCCGCGACGGTGTTCCCGCAGGCGGTGGGCCTGGGCGCGACCTGGAACCCGGACCTCGTGCGCCGGGTCGGCGACGCCGTGTCGAAGGAGGCCCGCGCGATGCGCGCCCACGACGACCGCGTGGGCCTGAACGTCTGGTCCCCGACCGTCAACCTCCTCCGGCACCCGCTGTGGGGCCGCAACGAGGAGGGCTACTCCGAGGACCCGAAGCTGACGTCGGCGATCGCGACGGCGTACACCCGGGGCCTGCGCGGTGATCATCCGACGTATTGGCGCACCGCGCCCGTCCTGAAGCACTGGCTCGCCCACAACAACGAGACCGACCGCGACACCTCCTCCGCCTCGGTCCGCCCCCGCGTCCTGCGCGAGTACGACCTGCGGGCCTTCCGCGAGACGGTCGAGGCGGGCGCGGTCGCCGGGGTGATGCCCGCGTACAACCTGGTCAACGGCCGCCCCAACCACCTCTCCCCGTACCTGCGCGAGCACCTGCGCACCTGGACCGACGAGTCCCTGCTGGTCTGCTCCGACGCCGGCGCGCCGTCCAACCTGGCCGACTCCGAGCACTACTTCGACACCCACGAGGAGGCCACCGCCGCCGCGCTGCTCGCGGGCGTCGACAGCTTCACCGACCACGGCACGGACAGCTCGAAGATCGTCGCCCGGGTGCGCGGCGCCCTGGAGCGCGGTCTGCTCACCGAGGCGGACCTGGACACCGCCGTCCGCCACCAGCTCTCCGTCCGCTTCCGCCTCGGCGAGTTCGACGACCACGACGAGCCCGGCGCCTTCGACACCCCCGAACACCGCGCCCTCGCCCTGGAGACGGCGGAACAGGCGATCGTCCTGCTGAAGAACGACGGCCTGCTGCCGCTGGCCCCCGGCACCCGCGTCGCGGTGGTCGGACTCCTCGCCGACGAGTGCAAACTCGACTGGTACAGCGGCTCCCTGCTGCACCGCAGCACGCCGCTGGAGGGTGTCCACGAGCGCTTCGGCACCGACCACGTCACGTTCGCGGAGGGCGTGGACCGGGTCCGCCTGCGCACCCCGGACGGCACCTACCTGCACGTCCCCGCGGGGGACGCGACGGACGCCCCGCCGGACGCCGTGGCCGCCCTCGACCCGGCGCTGGTCGCGGGCCGCACCGACCTGCCCCCGCTGACCCACGACCCGGTCGGCACCGAGCTGGCCCTGATCGACTGGGACGGCGGCGTCCTCACCCTGCGCGCCCCCGACGGCCGCTACCTCTCGGTCGCCGAGGACGGCTACGTCCGCGCCTCCGCCGACCAGCCCGGCGGCTGGGTGGTGCGGGAGACGTTCCGCCTGGAACCCCACGGGGACGGCCACCTCCTCAGGCATCTCGGCACGGGCCACCACGTCCAGGTCGCCGCCGACGGCGTGAAGGTTGCCGAGGCGGACCCGGCGGTCTTCGAGCTGGTGGTCGCCGAGCGCGGCGAGGACGCGGTCGCCCGGGCCGCGGCGGACGCCGACGTGGTCGTGGTGGTCGCGGGCAACGACCCGCACCTCAACGGGCGCGAGACGGAGGACCGCGCCAGCCTGCGGCTGCCCCCGCACCAGCAGCGCCTGCTGGACGCCGCCCGGACCGCCAACCCCCACACGGTCCTGACCCTGGTCTCCGCCTACCCCTACGCCCTGGACCCGGCCCCGTTCCCGGCGGTCCTGTGGACCGCCCACGGCGGCCAGGCCGCGGGCACCGCCCTCGCCCGGGTCCTCGCCGGTGACGTCTCCCCGTCCGGCCGCCTCCCGCAGACCTGGTACGCGGACGACGGCGACCTGCCCGACCTCCTCGACTACGACATCATCGGCTCCCGCCAGACGTACCTGTACTTCGAGGGCACCCCGCTGTACCCCTTCGGCCACGGACTGTCGTACGTGCCCTTCGGGTACGCCGACGCGGGGGCGGAGGTGGAGGGCGACTCGGTGCGGGTGGCCTTCACGGTCACCAACGCGGGCGACCGACCGGCGGCGGAGGTGACGCAGCTGTACGCCCGGGCCGCGGCGGCGTCACCGACCCCCCGCCCGCGCCGGGAACTCCTGGCCCACGAGAGGGTGGCCCTGTCCCCGGGCGAGACGCGGAAGGTGACCTTCGACGTCCCGCTGGCGGCCCTCGCGTTCTGGGACGTCGCCCACTCCCGCTGGCGCCTCGCGCCCGGCCCCCACGACCTCCTGGTCGGCGCCTCCAGCGAGGACGTCCGCCTGCGGATGGCGGTGACCCTGGACGGCGATCCGGGCGCCCCCCGCCCGGTCCGGGAACGGGGCCTGTCCGCCGCCGACTTCGACGAGCAGAGCGGCGTCGAGATCGTCGACCGCACCAAGGTGTCCGGCGACGCGGTGACCCCGGCGGGTGACGGCACCGCCGAACTGCTCTACCGGGACTGCGACTTCGGCGACGGCGTCACGGCGCTGACGCTGACGGTGGCGGGCGGGGGCGAGGCGCGGGTGGCCCTCGACGGCTCCGGCCCCTGGGCCTCCCTCACGGCCGCCCCGACCTCCGGCCCGTACGACTACACCACGCTCACCGCCGCCTTCACGGCCGAGGGCGTCCACGACGTGCGCCTCAGACTGCGCGGCCCGCTGCGGCTCGCGCACGTCGGCTTCTCCGGCTGAGGGTCCGGAGTCAGGCCGACGCCGAGGGGCCCGGCACCGCGCGTACGCCGGTGCCGGGCCCCTCACCCGTCCGTCGGGGTCAGAGCGCGAGACCGGTGAGCACCAGCACCCGCTCGTAGGTGTAGTCGTCCATCGCGAACCGCACGCCCTCGCGGCCGACGCCGGACTGCTTGGCGCCGCCGTACGGCATCTGGTCGGCCCGGTAGGACGGGACGTCGCCGATGACGACACCGCCGACCTCAAGGGCGCGGTGGGCGCGGAAGGCGGCTTGGAGGTCGTGGGTGAAGACGCCCGCCTGGAGCCCGTACCTGGAGTCGTTGGCGGCGGCGAACGCGGCCTCCTCGCCGTCCACCCGCTGCACGCTGAGGACCGGCCCGAAGACCTCCTCGCAGGCGAGGGTGGTACCGGCGGGCAGGCCGGTCAGCACGGTCGGCGCGTACGAGGCGCCGTCGCGCTTGCCGCCCGTGTGCAGCGTGGCGCCCGCGTCCACGGCCTCCTGGACCCACGCCTCGACGCGCCGGGCGGCGTCCTCGCTGACCAGCGGGCCGACGTCGGTGGCGTCGTCGTTCGGGTCGCCGGTGACCTGGGCCTCGACGGCGGCGACGATCCGCGGCAGCAGCCGGTCGTACACGGACGCGTCGGCGATGACCCGCTGCACGGAGATGCAGGACTGGCCGCCCTGGTAGTTGGAGAAAGTGGCGATGCGCCGCGCCGCCCAGTCCAGGTCGGCGTCGCTGGCGTAGTCGGCGAGGACGACCGCCGCGCCGTTGCCGCCCAGCTCCAGGGTGCAGTGCTTGCGCGGCACCGAGTCCATGATCGCGTAGCCGACCTTCTCGGAGCCGGTGAAGGAGATCACCGGCAGCCGCTCGTCCTGGACGAGGGCGGGCATCCGCTCGTTGGAGACCGGCAGGACGCTCCAGGACCCGGCGGGCAGCTCGGTCTCGGCGAGCAGTTCACCGATGAGCAGGCCGGACAGCGGAGTGGCCGGGGCGGGCTTCAGGATGATCGGGGCTCCGGCGGCGATCGCCGGGGCGACCTTGTGGGCGCACAGGTTGAGCGGGAAGTTGAACGGCGCGATGCCGAGGACGACGCCCTTCGGGAAGCGCCGGGTGAGGGCGAGCCGTCCCTGGCCGCCGGGGTCGGTGTCCAGGCGCTGCGCCTCGCCGCCGTTGAAGCGGCGGGCCTCCTCCGCCGCGAACCGGAACACGGACACCGCCCGGCCGACCTCACCGCGCGCCCACTTGACCGGCTTGCCGTTCTCCGCCGAGATCAGCCGCGCGATCTCCTCGGTCCGCTCCGCCAACCGGCGGCTCACGTGGTCGAGGGCCGCGGCACGCACATGCGCGGGCGTCGCGGCGAACGCGTCCCGGACGGCGTACGCGGCGGCCACCGCCTCCTCCACCTGGGCGTCCGTCGGCACACTGACCGTGCCGACGAGGCGGCCGTCCCACGGGGAGGTGACATCGATGCTGTCCTCGCCGGTGGCCTGGCGCCCGGCGAGCCAGAAGGCGTGGGTGGAGGTCATGGGATCCCGGCCCTTCCGCGTTGGAGGAGTGCTGCTGTGCTGGTCCCACGGTAGGCGCGGCGGGCGAGGGCGTCGGTTGTCCGATCCGTAGCAGTGGGGGGCGGGAGCACGCCGGATCGGCGCTCTTTCCGAGGGGGGGCGAAAACTCCTGAAGGGCCAGCGCAAGGGGGGTTTGCGCTGGCCCTTCAGTGGGCGGCGCCGAGGCGGCCGTCCGGATCGGAGCGCCGCGCGCCCCGGGGGGTCTGGGGCGGGCGACTGTCCGATCGGTGAGGAGACCCGGAGCCGACAGCCCCGGTTGTGTGCGCGAGGCACGACCAGGTCGAAGCTGGGGAGGCCCCGGCCTGATGCCGCTCACGGTGCCCCGTGAGCGGGTGTATCTCTCATCTGGGAAGAACCTACGGCAGGGGGTGGACCCAGCACAGCCGGATCGGCGTCCTGCCATCTACCCCGCACACGTTCTTCACACGCTCCGCAAGGAACGCGCCTGCTCAGACGCGGGCGAGCGCCTCCTCCAGGATGTCGAGGCCCTCGTTGAGCAGGTCCTCGCCGATCACCAGCGGGGGCAGGAAGCGCAGCACGTTGCCGTACGTGCCACAGGTGAGGACCAGCAGGCCCTCGGCGTGGCACGCCTTGGCGAGGGCGGCGGTCGTCTCGGCGGCGGGCTCCTTGGTGGCGCGGTCCTTGACCAGCTCGATGGCGATCATCGCGCCGCGCCCGCGGATGTCCCCGATGACGTCGTACTTCTCGGCCATGGCGGTGAGCCGGGCCTTCATCGTCGCCTCGATGGCCCGGGCCCTGGCGTTGAGGTCCAGTTCCCGCATCGTCTCGATGGCGCCGAGCGCACCGGCGCAGGCGACCGGGTTCCCGCCGTAGGTACCGCCGAGGCCGCCGGAGTGGGCGGCGTCCATGATCTCGGCGCGGCCGGTGACGGCGGCGAGCGGCAGCCCGCCCGCGATGCCCTTCGCGGTGGTGATCAGGTCCGGGACGACGCCCTCGTCCTCGCAGGCGAACCACTGGCCGGTGCGGCAGAAGCCGGACTGGATCTCGTCGGCGACGAAGACGATGCCGTGGGCGGAGGCGAACTCGCGGATCGCGGGCAGGAAGCCCTTCGCCGGCTCGATGAAGCCGCCCTCGCCGAGCACCGGCTCGATGATGACCGCGGCGACGTTCTCGGCGCCGACCTGCTTGCTGATCTGGTCGATGGCCTGCGCGGCGGCCTCGGGTCCGGCGTTCTCCGGGCCGGTCGGCCAGCGGTAGCCGTAGGCGACGGGGACGCGGTACACCTCGGGCGCGAACGGGCCGAAGCCGTGCTTGTACGGCATGTTCTTCGCCGTGAGTGCCATGGTGAGGTTGGTGCGGCCGTGGTAGCCGTGGTCGAAGACGACGACCGCCTGGCGCCTGGTGTAGGCGCGGGCGATCTTGACGGCGTTCTCGACGGCCTCGGCACCGCTGTTGAACAGCGCGGACTTCTTGGCGTGGTCACCCGGCGTCAGCTCGGCCAGCGCCTCCGCGACCGCCACGTACCCCTCGTACGGCGTGACCATGAAGCAGGTGTGGGTGAAGTCGGCGAGCTGCGCGGCGGCGCGGCGTACGACGGCCTCGGCGGAGGCGCCGACGGAGGTCACGGCGATGCCGGAGCCGAAGTCGATGAACCGGTTGCCGTCGACGTCCTCGACGATGCCGCCGCCCGCGCGCGCGGCGAACACCGGCAGCACGGAGCCCACGCCCTGGGCGACCGCGGCGGTACGGCGGGCCTGCAGCTCCTGCGACTTCGGCCCGGGGATGGCGGTGACGACGCGGCGCTCCTGCGGAAGTGCGGTCATGCGGGGCTCCTGGGGGTGTTACGGACGCTTGCTTCCTCTTTCCGCAGGTTAGGGCGGGCGGTGGGGGGTGGGGATGCTCCATCTGGGTGTTGTCTGGGGGGTGGGTTGTCCGTGGTGGACATAGCGAGCGCGGGCAGCGGACGACGCGTCGCGGCGAGTGCCGGTGAACTCACCCTGCGGGGACGTTAGATTGGCCGCTGACGGTGGACGGAACGGCTGGCCAGGGGGCAGGGCGATGAACGGCGACGGCGAGCGGGACGGGCACGGCACCCCAGCGCACCCTGTGCAGCGGCCCGCGGTGCCGCCGATGCCGCCCACGGTGCCGCCCACGGTGCCGCCAACGAGGGTGCCCAGCGCGTCGCCGGTGCCCCCGCAGGTGTCCCACGCCACCTCCGCCACGACTGCCTGGCTCGACGCGGACCGGCCAGCCGCCAAGCCCGGAATCTGGCGGTTCGGGTATCAGGCGCCGAGGAAGCCCACGCCCAAGATCGCACCCGTCACCGTCGCGGGCATGTTGATCCCCCTCGCCCTGGCTATCGCCGTGTGGTCGTACTGGCGCCGTGGCGTCTTCCCCTACCAGGCCACGCTCCTGCGTATGTTCACGCCGGACGACTGGTGGTGGGCGGGCACAGTGAACGACCCGAAGCCGGTGGAGGGCCGGACGGTATCCCCGGGCTGGCATGCCATGACGGTCCAGGACGGCATCGCCTTCGCAGGGCTCGTCTTCGCGGTGTCGGTACTGGGCAGCTGGCCCCGGATCGCGCGCTACTACGTGAGTCGCCGACCGCAGCCGATCCGCGCCCTGGTCGCCGCGTTGCTCGCCCTCGTAGCCCTCAGCTTCGTCTTCCCCGACGCCTTTCCGGTCATCGACTGGCCCCGTCTGCCCGTCATCGCGCCGCTGCTCTCCCTGACCGTGCTGATCACCGACAGCTACTCCTGGATGACCTCGCTCGTGTACACGTACTCGCTGTACACGGTCGTCACGCTCCTCGTGCTCTGGCCGTTCGCCCGCCTCGGGGACTGGTTGCCCTATCTGAGCCAACGACGGGCGACGCGCCGTGGCACCGGCGAGCCCGGCCTCCCCGCGCCCGTCCGCCCCCGCTCCCAGTGGCCCGCCCTCCGCGACTGCGGTGAGCACCAGGCGGCCGAGACGCTGACCGCCGAGGTCGCCGGGGGTCGGATGAACGACGTGGACTGCACGCGGGTCGAGCACGCTTTCGACCGAGCGCGGCGCGACGGCACGCTCGACACCTTCCGCGCCACCGTCCTGCGGGACGGCGGCGCGTCCTGGAGCCACCCGTCCGGCGCCCGGGACCTGCGTCGCCGCGTCGCCTGCCACGACCTGCTCGCCGGGCAGGTGCGCATCGGCCGCTGGGTGGCCTCCGAGAAGACCCCGAGGCCGTATCACGCCGCCGGGGCGGCCCTCGGCACGGAGGCGCTCGGCACCTCGTTGCTCGCCATCGGTCCGTCCGGCTCCGGCAAGACCCGCACGCTCGTGGAACCGGTGACCGAGGCTCTCGCGCTCCAGGCGCTCACCGGGTGCTGTGCGGTCGTGGCGGTCTCGTCGGCCGGACGGCCGCTCGGTGCGGACGACGCCTTCGACGTGATCGTGCGGATGGGAGACCCGTCCTCCGCGTACGACCTCGACCCGTACGCCGAGTCCGACGACCCCGACGAGGCGGCGGCGATCCTCGCCGAAGCGCTGGTGGGTGACCTCGACCGAGTCAGCGGACAGGGGGCGGCGACCGCGCTGGCCCAGTTCCTCGGCCCCTTCCACTCGGTGCACGGCCGCTTCCCGTCCCTGCTGGAGCTGCACGACCTGCTGGAGGGGGAGGAGGGGGCGCTCACCCTGCTACGGACAGCCCTGGCGGCCAGCGGGGACGAGGTCATGCGACGTGAATTGGAAGGACGCGTCCGGCAACTGAGCACCCCGGGTGACGTGGGTCGCGCGTTGGCCGACCGGCTGGCGCTGCTGAACCGTCCGGCCTTCGCCGCCTTCTTCGGCGGCGGTGGTTCGAGTCGGCCGTTCTCCCTGCGGGCGATCGCCCACCATCCCCTGCGGGTCCGCGTCGACCTGCCCGAGCACGGTCATGAGGAGGTCGGCCGACTGGTGACCCGGCTGGTGCTCGCACAGTTCCAGTCCGTGGTGCGGGCAGGTCGGCGCGCGCACTTCGCCGGTCTCGTCCTCGACGACGCCACAGGCGCGGTCACCGCGGAGTCGGTGCGCCGCATCCAGCGGCTGCGCTCGCAGAACGCCGGGGTGCTGCTCACCCTGCGCAGCATCGGCGACATCCCCGAGTCGCTGCATGGGCCGCTCTTCGCGGCCGTGGGCTGCCGTATGGCCTTCTCCGGCGTCACCACCTGGGACGGCAGCCGGTTCGCGCAGGCGTGGGGCACCGAGTGGGTGGAGACGACGGAGATCGCACAGCACACGGTCTTCGCCGACCAGCCGATGACGCGGATGCTGCACGCCTTGCGCAAGAAGGTGACGGGCCAGGCCGTGACGACAGAAGCGGTGACGGTGCGCCAGGAGGAACGGGAACGGTGGACGGCGTCCCAGTTGGCCCACGAGGTGCCGCCCGGTCATGCCGTGCTCTCCCTGACCGACGTGACGGGCGAGCACGCCCCACCCCTGCTGGTGGATCTCCGGGACAACCGGGTGTGACCGTGGCCGGTAAGTGACGCTCGGGTGGGTTCGTGGTCTCGGGTGGACCGTACGGTGAGGCAGAATCGGGTCAGGTCGTTCATACACGGCGGCCAAAGGATCACTCCGACCTGAAGGCCCCATGCCCCCCACGCTCGCCTCCCTCGTCCACCACTCCGCGCTCAAACTGACGGTGCGGGCGGGCGAGGACCGTCTGGACGTGCCCGTGCGCTGGGCGCACGTCAGCGAGCTGGCCGACCCCGTGCCGTACATGGAGGGCGGGGAGCTGCTGCTGATCACCGCGCTGAAACTGGACGCGGAGGACCCGGAGGCGATGCGGCGGTACGTACGGCGCCTGGTGGGCGCGGGCGTGGTCGGCCTCGGCTTCGCGGTCGGCGTCACCTACGAGGACATCCCGGCGGCACTGGTCGAGGCGGCCCGGTCGGAGGGCCTCCCCCTCCTTGAGGTACCGCGCCGCACCCCCTTCCTCGCCATCAGCAAGGCGGTGTCGGCCGCGATCGCCGCCGACCAGTACCGGGCGGTGACCGCGGGCTTCGCCGCCCAGCGCGAACTGACCCGGCAGGCGCTCGCCGAGGGCCCGGAGGGCCTGCTCACCGCGCTCGCCGCGCAGGTCGACGGCTGGGCGGCGCTGTACGACGCCTCGGGCGCCGTCGTCGCCACCGCCCCCGAGTGGGCGGGCCGCAGGGCGGCACGGCTGACGGGCGACGTCGAACGGCTCCGTGAACGCCCGGCCCCGGCCTCCTCCGTGGTCGGCGGCCCCGACCACGAGGACCGCGTCGAACTCCACTCCCTCGGCGCCGGCCGCCGCCCCCGCGCCGCGCTCGCCGTCGGCACGGCCGCCGCCCTCGGCACGGCCGAGCGCTACGCCGTGCACTCGGCCATCGCCCTGCTCACCCTGACCACGGAACGCTCCCGCTCCCTGCACGCCGCCGAGCAGCGCATCGGCGCGGCGGTCCTGCGGATGCTGCTCGCCGGACAGCAGGACCACGCCCGCGCCGTCGCCGGTGACCTGTACGGCGGACTGCTCGACGCGCCCTTCCGGATCATGGTCGCGGAGAGCGACGCCGCCCAGGCGGGCCTGGTCACGCTCACCGAGGCGGTGGAGGCCGCCGCGGCCCGTGCCGGTGAGGCGGTGCTGGTGGTGCCCGAGGGCGAACGCCTGGTGGTGCTGGCCGCGGACGGCGGCGCGGTGGTGGCGTCCTGCGGCGAGTACGCGGCCGACCGGGAGGCCGCCCGCAAGGCCACGACCGAGGAGGACGACGTCGTCCTCGGCCTCTCCGCCCCGTCCGGCCCGATCGCCGCGGCGGCCGCCTACAAGCAGGCCGAACAGTCCCTGTCGGTGGCCCGCCGCCGGGGCCGCGTCCTGGTCGAGCACGAACAGCTCGCCGCGGGCTCGGTCCTCCCCCTCCTCGCCGACGACGCGGTCCGCGCCTTCGCGGACGGCCTGCTGCGCGCCCTGCACGAACACGACGCCACCGGCCGCGGCGACCTCGTCGCCTCCCTGCGCGCCTGGCTCTCCCGCCACGGCCAGTGGGACGCCGCCGCCGCCGACCTCGGCGTCCACCGCCACACCCTCCGCTACCGGATGCGCCGCGTGGAGGAGATCCTCGGCCGGTCACTGGACGACCCGGACGTACGGATGGAGCTGTGGCTGGCGTTGAAGGCCACGGGGTCGGAGTAGCCCGGACACGCCCGCGGGGGCCGCTACCCTCCTGGGAGAGCGCCGCCGACGGACGAGGAACGCGCGATGAACGACGTACCGCCGGGGGCGACGGTCACGGCCCGCAGGGTCACCGGCGTCGCCGCCGTGCTGTTCGCCCTCGTCACCTGGCAGGTCGCCGTCGACGGCCCGCTGCTGGGCGTCGACGAGCGCCTCGGGCGCGGGTTCGTGCGGCGTGGCTGGCTCGCCGAGTTCTTCGCCGACCTCGGGGCGGTGTACGTGGCCGGGCCCGTGCTGGTCGGCGTGGCCGGGTGGGCCGCCTGGTGGGCGCGGCGGCGGGGGGTCGCCCGGTGGTGGGTGCCCGGGAGTGCGGCCGTGGGGATGATGGCGCTCGTGCCTGTCGTCGTCGTGCCGTTGAAGGAGTGGTTCGACCGGCCGGGGACGGCGGTGACGCCCGGGAACGGGTTCTATCCGTCCGGGCACACCGCCACCGCCGCCGTCGCCTACGGCTGCGCCGCCCTGTTGGTGCTGCCCTGGTGGCGCGGCCGTCGGCGGGTGCTCGTCGGAGCGTGTACGGGCGTCAATCTCGGGGTCGGGGTCGGGCTCGTGCGGCAGGGCTACCACTGGCCCCTGGACGTCGTGGGCAGTTGGTGTCTGGCTGTCGTGCTGCTCTGCGGCTACCTGGGGGTCGTCAGCCGAAGTACGCGTCGAACGTCCGCTGGAACTCCCAGCCTCCGAAGCGGTCCCAGTTGACGGACCAGGTCATCAGGCCGCGCAGGTCCGGCCAGGTGCCGTGGGTGGCGTAGGAGCCGCAGTTCTGCTTCCTCGTCAGGCAGTCGAGGGTCTTCACCACCTCGGCGGGGGCCACGTGGCCGTTGCCCGCGTTGGTCGTCGCGGGCATCCCGATGGCTATCTGGTCGGGGCGCAGCGGCGGGAAGACGTTGTCGGCGTTGCCCGCCACCGGGAAGCCCGTCAGCAGCATGTCGGTCATCGCGATGTGGAAGTCCGCGCCGCCCATGGAGTGGTACTGGTTGTCCAGGCCCATGACCGGGCCGGAGTTGTAGTCCTGGACGTGGAGCAGGGTCAGGTCGTCGCGCAGGGCGTGGATGACCGGCAGGTAGGCGCCCGCCCTCGGGTCCTGGCCGCCCCAGGGGCCCGTGCCGTAGTACTGGTAGCCGAGCTGGACGAAGAAGGTCTCCGGGGCCATCGTCAGGACGAAGTCGTCGCCGTACCTGGCCTTGAGGGTCTTCAGGGCCGCTATCAGGTTCACGATCACCGGCGTCCTCGGGTTCCTGAAGTCGGTGTCGTCGGCGTCCAGGGAGAGGGAGTGGCCCTCGAAGTCGATGTCCAGGCCGTCCAGGCCGTAGGTGTCGATGATGTGCGAGACCGAGGACACGAAGGTGTCCCTCGCCGCCGTCGTCGTCAGGCGGACCTGGCCGTTCTGGCCGCCGATCGAGATCAGGACCTTCTTGCCCGCCGCCTGCTTCGCCCGGATCGCCGCCTTGAAGTCCGCGTCGCTCTCCACGCCCGGGCACTCCGTCGCCGGGCAGCGGTGGAAGCGGATGTCCCCGGAGGTGACCGAGGTGGGCTCGCCGAAGGCGAGGTCGATGACGTCCCAGCTGTCGGGGACGTCGGCCAGGCGGGTGTAGCCGGAGCCGTTGGCGAAGCTGGCGTGGAGGTAGCCGACCAGGGCGTGGGGCGGGAGGTCCGAGGAGCCGCCGCCTCCCGGGCCCGGGGGCGTCGTCGCCGTCACCGTCGCCGAGCGCGCGGACTCCCCCGCGTCGTTCAGCGCCGTCACCTGGAACGCGTACGACGTCTGCGGGGTCAGGCCGGTCACGGTCGTGGACGTGCCGGTGACCGTGCGCAGGCGGGTGCCGTCGCGGTAGACGGCGTAGCCGGTGGCGCCCGGGACCGGCAACCAGGACAGGGCGGCGCTGGTCGACGTGACGGTGCCGGTGGTCAGGCCGGTGGGCGGGGCGGGGGGCTGGCCGGGGTCGGCGGACGGGCCGACCAGGGAGACGTCGTCGGCGTGGTAGGCGCCGGTGCCGTACCAGCCGTGGGTGTAGACGGTGACCCGGGTCGTGGCCGGGCCGGTGCGGAAGGTGGTCGTCAGGGGCTGCCAGGACGGGGCCGACTGGGTCCAGGTGGAGACGTCGGTGGTGCCGGTGCCGGTCGCGCCGAGGTAGACGTAGGCGCCCTGGACCTGGGCGGTCAGGGTGTACTGGGCGTCGGGGCGTACCGTCACGGTCTGTGCGCACCGGGCGTGGTCGCTGCCCGCGGGCGTGGCCCGCAGCGCCGCCGTGCCGGTGTGGACGGGGGAGGTGACCGTGGTGGCGGACGTGCAGGTCCAGCCGTCGAGGCCCGTCTCGAAGCCGCCGTTGCGGACGAGGTCCGCGTCGGCCGCACGGGCGGCCGACGAGAGCGCGGTGAGGCCGGGCACGGCCAGGACGGTTGCCGTGAGCAGGGCGAACAGGGGTCTGCGCTTCACAAGTGCCTCCGGGCATGGGGGAAATGGAGGACTGAGCGCTCACAGCTTGGTCCAGACCAATTTAGTGGTCAAGACCTCCGTCGTCCTCGGCCCGGCCGCCTTCCCCGCGGGTTGCCAGGCCCGCCGCCGCCTCGTGCATCGCCAGCTCCAGCAGCGCGGGGTCGGTGAGGGTGCCGGAGCCGTCCGGTGGGACGAGCCAGCGCACCCCGCCGGTGGAGCGGCCGGGATACGGCACGACGATCCAGGTCCCCGGCCCGGCCGCGCGGATACCGGTGCCCAGCCAGCGGGCCGCGGTGCCCGGCGGCACGAAGAAGCCCATGCGGGCGTCGCCGAAGTCGACGAGCACCGGGCCCGGCTGGCCGAGGAAGCGGGTGAGGACGTCGAGGGTGGGGTAGCCAAGGTCGCCCGGCAGGATCAGTACGTCCCAGGCCCGGCCCGCGGGCAGCAGCACCACCCCGTGGGGGTTGCGCTGCCACTCCCAGCGGCAGCCCTCCGGGTCCGGCGCTACGGACACCAGCCACTCGACGGCCGTCTTCGCCCCTGTCATAGGGGACCTCCCTTTCTCTCCGTGGGCGCGGCGGTCGCGCCGGGAGGGAGAGGGAGGCCCCGCGGGGTGCATTACGCGGGTTCTCCGCAGAGGTGGCGTAGGTCACATATGGGTCAGCTGTCGAAGCCCAGGCCCAGGCGGTCCATCGTGCGCAGCCAGAGGTTGCGGCGGCCCTGCCGGGCGTCCGCGCGGGCCAGCGACCACTTGGTGAGGGCGATACCCGTCCAGGCGAACGGCTCCGGCGGGAACGGCAGCGGCTTGCCGCGGACCATCTCCAGCGCGGTGCGCTCGGTGCGCTCCCCCGCCAGCAGGTCCAGCATCACGTCGGCGCCGAACCGGGTGGCGCCGACGCCGAGCCCCGTGTAGCCCGCGGCGTAGGCGACCCGGCCGCCGTGGGCGGTGCCGAAGAACGCCGAGAAGCGGGAGCAGGTGTCGATCGCGCCGCCCCAGGCGTGCGAGAAGCGGACGCCCTCCAACTGCGGGAAGCAGGTGAAGAAGTGCCGGGCCAGCCTGGCGTAGGTCTCCGGCCGGTGGTCGTACTCGGCGCGCACCCGGCCGCCGTAGGGGTAGACCGCGTCGTAGCCGCCCCAGAGGATCCGGTTGTCGGCGGAGAGGCGGAAGTAGTGGAACTGGTTGGCGCTGTCGCCGAGGCCCTGCCGGTTCTCCCAGCCGACCGACGCCAGTTGGGCGTCCGTCAGGGGCTCGGTCATCAGGGCGTAGTCATAGACCGGGACGGTGTAGGGGCGGACCCGGCGGACGAGGCTGGGGAACACGTTGGTGCCGAGGGCGACCTGGCGGGCGCGGATGCGGCCGTAGGGGGTGGTGACGGCCATGGCGGCGCCGTACGCCTTCAGGGTGAGCGCGGGGGTGTGCTCGTAGAGGCGGACGCCGAGGCGCAGGCAGGCCCGCTTCAGGCCCCAGGCCAGCTTCGCCGGGTTCAGCATGGCGACGCCGTCGCGGTCGTACAGGCCCGCCTGGAAGGTGGGTGAGGCGACCTGGGCGCGGACGGCGTCGGCGTCCAGGAACTCGACGCCGTCGGCGAGGCCGTGGCGGCGCGTCTCCTCGTACCGGTCGCGCAGTTCGCGGGCCTGGTAGGGCTCGGTGGCGACGTCGATCTCGCCGGTGCGTTCGAAGTCGCAGTCGATGCCGTGCCGGGTGACCGCCGCCTCGATGGCTTCGAGGTTGCGGGCGCCCAGCTCCTCCAGCCGGTGGATCTCCCCGGGCCAGCGGGTGAGCCCGTTGGGCAGCCCGTGGGTGAGGGAGGCGGCGCAGAAGCCGCCGTTGCGGCCGGAGGCGGCCCAGCCCACCTCGCGGCCCTCGACGAGGACCACGTCCCGCCCGGGGTCGCGCTCCTTGGCGTTGAGCGCGGTCCACAGCCCGCTGTAGCCGCCGCCGACGACCAGCAGGTCGCAGCTCTCGGTGCCGGTGAGCGCGGGTTCGGGGCGAGGCCTGCCGGGGTCGTCCAGCCAGTACGGGACCGGTTGGGCGTCGGCCAGGGACGTCGTCCAGTGGTGCGGTGCGTTACGGCTCATCTCACGCGTTCTGTCTGTTGCGGCGGTTGCCGACGACCATGGAGACCACGACCAGCAGGACGGCGATCAGGAACATGGCCGTGCCGACGACGTTGATCTGCACGGGCGTGCCGCGCTGCGCCGAACCCCAGACGAACATGGGGAACGTGACGGTCGCGCCCGAGTTGAAGTTGGTGATGATGAAGTCGTCGAAGGAGAGCGCGAAGGCGAGCAGCGCGCCCGCGGCGATGCCGGGCGCCGCGATCGGCAGGGTGACCCGCAGGAAGGTCTGCACGGGACCGGCGTACAGGTCCTGCGCGGCCTGCTCCAGGCGCGGGTCCATCGACATCACGCGCGCCTTGACGGCGACGACGACGAAGCTGAGGCAGAACATGACGTGGGCGATCAGGATCGTCCAGAAGCCGAGCTGGGCGCCCATGTTGAGGAAGAGGGTGAGCAGCGAGGCCGCCATCACGACCTCCGGCATCGCCATCGGCAGGAAGATCAGCGAGTTGATCGGGCCGCGGGCGCGGAACCGGTAGCGGACCAGCGCGAAGGCGATCATCGTGCCGAGGAGGGTGGCGCCGAGGGTCGCCCAGAAGGCGAGCTGGAGGCTGAGCGTGAGCGAGTCGCACAGGCCGGAGACCCCGCACGGGTCCTTCCAGGCATCGAGGGAGAACTCCTGCCACTGGTAGTTGAAGCGGCCCTTCGGGTTGTTGAACGAGAAGACCGTCACGACGACGTTCGGCAGGAGCAGGTAGCCGAGCGTGCCCAGGCCGGCGATGACGACGAGATGGCGCTTGAGCCAGTTGACGAAGGGCATTTAGACCAGGTCCTCCGTTCCCGACCTGCGGATGTAGAGCGTGACCATGACGAGGATCGCGAACATCAGGATGAAGGAGAGCGCCGCCGCCGTCGGGTAGTCCAGGATGCGCAGGAACTGCGACTGGATGACGTTGCCGATCATCTTGGTGTCGGTGGAGCCGAGCAGGTCGGCGTTGACGTAGTCACCGGTGGCCGGGATGAAGGTCAGCAGCGTGCCGGAGACGACGCCGGGCATGGACAGCGGGAAGGTGACCCGGCGGAAGGTGGTGGCGGGGCGCGCGTACAGGTCGTGCGCGGCCTCGTGCAGCCGGGGGTCGATGCGCTCCAGGGAGGTGTAGAGCGGCAGGATCATGAACGGCAGGAAGTTGTACGTCAGACCGCAGACGACCGCCAGCGGGGTGGCCAGCACCCGGTCTCCCGCGGTCATGCCGAGCCAGCTGGTGACGTCGAGGACGTGCAGGCTGTTCAGGGCGCCGACGACCGGGCCGCCGTCCGCGAGGATCGTCTTCCAGGCGAGGGTGCGGATCAGGAAGCTGGTGAAGAACGGCGCGATCACCAGGATCATGACCAGGTTCCGCCAGCGGCCCGCGCGGAAGGCGATCAGGT
Source organism: Streptomyces sp. NPDC006997 (assembly GCF_040635175.1). Classification (NCBI taxonomy): domain Bacteria; kingdom Bacillati; phylum Actinomycetota; class Actinomycetes; order Kitasatosporales; family Streptomycetaceae; genus Streptomyces; species Streptomyces sp. NPDC006997. The sequence continues at coordinate 246,173 of NZ_JBEYHH010000001.1, read as the reverse complement.
AGGCCAGCGGGTAGCCGAGCAGCAGGCAGAGGAAGGTCGCGGTCCCGGCGTAGAGCACCGAGCGCAGGAACTGCGGCCAGTAGTCCGTCAGGGCGTCCCAGTAGGTGGCGAAGTGCCAGGTGACCTCGTAGCCCTCCTCCAGGGAGCCCGTCTGCACGGACGTGGAGGCCTGGTAGATCACCGGCAGGGCGAAGAAGACCAGCAGCCAGAGGATGCCGGGCAGGAGCAGCAGGTAGGGCGTCCAGCGGCCCCGCCTGCGGGGCGGTTCGCGGTCCGGCGCGGTGGGGCTGAGCGGCGGTGGCGCCTCGGTGAGGGTCGTCGTCATCACACCGCCTCTTCCACTCCGGCCGCGCCCTCTTTGCCAGCGAGGACGGACTGGCTGGCGTCCAGGCCGAAGGTGTGCGCCGGGCTCCAGTGCAGGACGACGTCGGCGCCGGGCACGAGGCGGGCGTCGCGGTCGACGTTCTGCACGTAGACGGCGAGTCCGGCACCGGCCGGGCTGTCCACGACGTACTGGGTGGAGACGCCGATGAAGCTGGCGTCAACGATCTTCCCGGTGACGCGGTTGCGGCCCGCGGGGATCTCGCCCGCGTCGTCGGCGTGGGTGAGGGAGATCTTCTCCGGGCGTACGCCGACCAGGACCTTGCCGCCGGTCGCGGTGGGCGCGGCGCAGCGGCCGGTGGGCAGGGTGAGCTTGCCGCCGCCCGCCTTGAGGACGATCTCGTCGCCGCCGGTGGTGTCGGTCTCGGCCTCGATCAGGTTGGAGGTGCCGAGGAAGTTGGCGACGAAGGTGGTGGACGGGTTCTCGTAGAGGTCGGCGGGGGCGCCGAGCTGCTCGACGCGGCCCGCGTTCATCACGGCCACGCGGTCGGCCATGGTCATGGCCTCCTCCTGGTCGTGCGTGACGTGGATGAAGGTGATGCCGACCTCGGTCTGGATGCGCTTGAGTTCGAGCTGCATCTGGCGGCGCAGCTTCAGGTCGAGGGCGCCGAGGGGCTCGTCGAGGAGGAGCACCTTGGGGTGGTTGATCAGGGCGCGGGCCACGGCGACGCGCTGCTGCTGGCCGCCGGAGAGCTGGTGCGGCTTCTTGCGGGCCTGCTCGCCGAGCTGCACCAGGTCGAGCATCTCCTCGACCTGCTTCTTCACGCTCTTGATCCCCCGGCGGCGCAGCCCGAAGGCGACGTTCTCGAAGATGTCGAGGTGCGGGAAGAGCGCGTAGGACTGGAAGACGGTGTTCACCGGCCGCTTGTACGGCGGCAGCCGGGTCACGTCCTGGTCGCCGAGGTGGACGGTGCCCGAGCTGGGCTCCTCCAGACCGGCGATCATCCGCAGGGTGGTGGTCTTGCCGCAGCCGGAGGCGCCGAGCAGGGCGAAGAACGAGCCCTGCGGGACGGTCAGGTCGAGCGGTTGCACGGCGGTGAAGGCGCCGTAGGTCTTGCTGATACCGGAGAGGCGGACGTCGCCGCTGTTGTCTGTGGTCGTCATCTCGTCACGCCCCTGTGAGCTTCGCGAACTTCTCTTCGTACGCCGTCTCTTCCTTCGCGCCCAGGGAGCGGAAGGAGCGGGACTTGGCGGCCATGTCCTGGTCCGGGAGGATCAGCGGGTTGTTCGCCGCGTCCTCGTCGATCTTCGCCAGCTCGTCCTTCACCCCGTCGACGGGACACACGTAGTTGATGTACGCGGCGAGCTGCGCGGCCGGGCCGGGCTCGTAGTAGAAGTCGATGAGGCGTTCGGCGTTGGTCTTGTGCCGGGCCTTGTTGGGCACCAGCAGGTTGTCCGTGGACGTCATGTAGCCGCTGTCGGGGATGAGGAAGTCCACGTCGGGGCTGTCCGCCTTGAGCTGGACGACGTCACCGGCCCACGCGAGACAGGCGGCGAAGTCGCCCTTGGTGAGGTCGGCGGTGTAGTCGTTGCCGGTGAAGCGGCGGATCTGGCCCTTGTCGACGGCCTTCTGGAGGCGGGCGACGGCCGCGTCGAAGTCGTCGTCGCCGAACGTGCCGGGGTCCTTGCCCATGTCGAGCAGCGTCATGCCGACGCTGTCGCGCATCTCGGAGAGGAAGCCGACCCGGCCCTTCAGCCTGGGGTTGTCGAGCAGGTCGGAGACCGAGGTGACCTCGACGCCGTCGAGCGCCTTCTTGTTGTAGGCGATGACCGTGGAGATGCCGGTCCACGGGTAGGAGTACGCCCGTCCGGGGTCCCAGTCGGGGCTGCGGAACTGCTGGGAGAGGTTGGCGTAGGCGGTCGGCAGGTTGGAGGGGTCCAGTTTCTGGACCCACCCGAAGCGGATCAGCCGGGCGGCGAGCCAGTCGGTGACGCAGATCAGGTCGCGGCCGGTGTCCTGGCCCGCGGCGAGCTGCGGCTTGATCTTGCCGAAGAACTCGACGTTGTCGTTGATGTCCTCGGTGTACCTGACCGTGACGCCGGTCCGCTGCCGGAACGCGTCGAGCGTGGGGTGGTGCTTCTCGCTCTCGTCGACGTCCATGTACTCGGTCCAGTTGGAGAAGTGGACGGTCTTCTCCTTCTCCGAGTGGTCCTCCGCGGAGACGCCGCCCTGCGACTGCCCCGCCGCGGGGATGCCGCAGGCGCTCAGCGCGCCCAGGCCGCCGACCGTGAGCGCGCCGCCAGCGGAGGCGCGCAGCAGCGAACGGCGGGTCAGGGAGGCCCTGCCACGACGGAAACCGCGCCGCATGGCGGCCACTTGGGCCGGGGACAGGCGGTCGGGCTCGTACTGCTCCATACCGTGGTGCCCTTTCGGGAGGGTAGGCGGCCGTGGGTCGGACGGCCTGAGGTGCTATCGGTCCCCGAAGATCGTGCGGTGCCAGTCCTTCCTGGCGACCGCCGTGTTGTCGTACATGACGTGCTTGGTCTGGGTGTACTCCTCGAAGGAGTAGGCGGACATGTCCTTGCCGAAGCCGGACGCCTTGTACCCGCCGTGCGGCATCTCGCTGATGATCGGGATGTGGTCGTTGATCCACACGCACCCCGCCCTGATCTCGCGCGTGGCGCGGCCCGCCCGGTAGACGTCCCGGGTCCAGGCGGAGGCGGCGAGGCCGTAGGGGGTGTCGTTGGCGAGCGCGAGGCCCTCGTCGTCGCCGTCGAAGGGGAGGACGACGAGGACCGGGCCGAAGATCTCCGACTGGACGATCTCGCTGTCCTGGGCGGCGTCCGCGACGAGGGTGGGCCGGTAGTAGGCGCCGTCCTTCAGGCCGCCCTGCGGTGCCTCGCCGCCGGTGACCACGCGCGCGTAGCCGCGTGCCCGGTCGACGAAGGCGGCGACGCGGTCCCGCTGGGCGTGCGAGATCAGCGGGCCGAGGTCGGTGCCGGGCGCGAACGGGTCGCCGAGCCGGACCGTCTCCATGAGCGCGGCGGTCCGCTCGACGAAGGCGTCGTAGAGGGGGCGCTGTACGTACGCGCGCGTGGCGGCCGTGCAGTCCTGCCCGGTGTTGATGAGCGCGCCCGCGACCGCGCCGTGTACGGCGGCCTCCAGGTCGGCGTCGTCGAAGACCACGAAGGGTGCCTTGCCGCCCAGCTCCAGGTGGAGGCGCTTGACGGTGGCGGTGGCGATCTCGGCGACGCGCTTGCCGACGGCGGTGGAGCCGGTGAACGAGGTCATGGCGACGTCGGGGTGCCCGACGAGGTGCTCCCCGGCCTCCCTGCCCGTCCCGGTGACGATGTTGACGACGCCGTCCGGGATGCCGGCGTGGGTGGCGGCCTGGGCGAAGAGCAGGGAGGTGAGCGGGGTCAGCTCGGCCGGCTTGAGGACGATGGTGTTGCCCGCGGCGATCGCCGGGAGGATCTTCCAGGCGGCCATCTGGAGGGGGTAGTTCCAGGGCGCGATGGAACCGACGACGCCGATGGCCTCCCGGCGGACGTAGGAGGTGTGGTCGCCGGAGTACTCACCGGCCGACTGCCCCTGGAGGTGCCGGGCGGCGCCCGCGAAGAACGCGGTGTTGTCGATCGTGCCCGGGACGTCGAACTCGCGGGTCAGCTTCAGCGGCTTGCCGCACTGGAGGGACTCGGCGCGGGCGAAGTCCTCGGCGCGGTCGGCGAGGACGGCGGCGAACCGGTGCAGGGCGTCGGAGCGCTCGCCCGGGGTCACCCCGGACCAGCCCGGGAACGCCGCGCGGGCGGCGGCGACGGCCGCGTCCACGTCGGCGGTTCCGGCGAGTTCGTAGACGTACGCCTCCTCGCCGCCGGCCGGGTCGACGACCGCGTGGGTACGGCCGGAGGAGCCCTGGGTCAGGCGTCCTCCGACGTACTGGGCGCCAGCCGCGAAGCGCTCCTGTGCGGGGAACCGTTCCGGGGGCGCTGTGCCCGGGTTGTGCATGTTCGCTCTCCTCCGCCGTTGCCCGTGTCCGAGGGTGGATGGCGTAGCTCCGGCTCGATTTGAGTGCCGATCCTGACAGAGGAACCGCACACCAACAAGGGATTCCGTTGTTGCCTTTTGGTTACGCGACGGAATCTGTCGACCAGGTGTCGAGTGAGGGAGGAAAAGGAGGGACGGACTGTCAGTGGCGCCTGCCACACTCGGCTGCATGGAGGAGATCGATTCCCGGGAGTCCCTGGTCAGGGCGGTCCGGGCGGGGGCGGGGGTCAGGTACCTGCACTTCTGGGGACACCGGCCGACCGCCGACGGGCGGGTGGGCGCGAGCTGTCTGAGCCAGTGGTGGCCGTCGCCGTTCGAGGTGGACGGCGTGCGGTACGCGACGGCGGAGCACTGGATGATGGCCGCGAAGGCGCGCCTCTTCGGCGACGCGGAGGCGGAGCGGGCGGCGCTGGCGGCAGGCCACCCCGCGGAGGCGAAGAAGGCGGGGCGGCTGGTGCGCGGCTTCGACGAGGCGGTGTGGCGGCGCGAGCGCTTCGGCGTCGTGGTGGAGGGCAGTGTCCACAAGTTCACGGCCCGGTCCGAGCTGCGGGAGTACCTGCTGCGCACCGGGGACCGGGTGCTGGTGGAGGCGAGCCCGATGGACCGGGTGTGGGGCATCGGGCTCGCCGCCACGGACGAGGGCGCCTCGGACCCGGAGCGGTGGCGGGGGGAGAACCTGCTGGGGTTCGCGCTGATGGCGGCGCGGGAGAGACTGCGGGAGGGCTAGGCCTGCCGTGAGGTGAAGTCGGTCGGGTCCGGGGCGCGCAGGAGGCGGCGCGGCCCCGCCGCCCCGACGGCCACCGGCGCACGCGTCTGCCCATGCCGCCGCCCCCAGGGGTCGCCCGTGTCCGGGCACGGACCATCGTCCCCGGCGCGGCGGGGGGCGTCATGAGTGGCCGTACTCAGGGAAGGAAGACCACTACCGCGCCCAGGCCCACCGCCAGCACCATGCCGACCGCGCCGCAGATGATCCCGGCGAGGGCCTGGCCGCCGTTGTCGGCCTCGCCCCGCGCCGCCTTCTTGCGGCCGATCGCGCCGAAGACGACGGCGAGCAGCCCGAGGATGAAGGCCAGCGGCCACAGACAGAAGAGGACCGAGGCGACGATGCCCAGCACGAGACCCGCCGTGCCCATCCCGTTGCTGAGCACCGGGGGCATACCGGGCCAGCCGGGATAGCCCGGGTACCGGGCGGAGTACCCGGGCCCGGTCGGGTACGGCGCCCCGGGCCCGGGCACGGCGGGGTAGCCGGGGAGGGACTGGCCGGAGGGGGCGGCCGGGTAGCCGTACGCGCCGGGATAGCCGTACCCCGGACCCGCGGGGCTCCCCGGGCCGCCGGGGGCGACGGGCGGCGGTGGGACCGGCGCGTCGTGCGCGGGGGGCGCGAAGGGGTTGGCGGGACCGGACGGCGGGGGATGGCCCGCTCCCGTACCGCCGACGCCTGGCATCGACGTGACCGTCTGCTGGTCGTGGACGGAGGGCGGCACCGGGCCACGGGGCGGGGCGTCCTCCGCGGGCGGCGCCCAGGGGTCCGGACCGGCCCCCGGTCCCTGCGGGGAAGGGCCGTCGGCGGGCGGCCGCGGGTCATCGGACATACGTGGGGCCCCCTCTGTCATCGGTGCCGACAGCTTACGGCGCGGCACGGCGGCGGGCGGGCGCGGCCTACGATGACCCGGAGTCACCGATCAGCCGATCATCCGCGTCGCCCGGCCGTCCCGACGACGGCGGCGGCGCCGTTCCCGGGGAGGGACCTTGACCGACCGTCTCGTAGACCCGCGTGTCCCGCGCGACCTGCACGCCTTCATCGCCGGGCTGCCCAAGGCCGAGCTGCACGTGCACCACGTCGGCTCCGCCTCCCCGCGCATCGTCTCCGCCCTGGCCGCCCGGCACCCCGACTCCAAGGTGCCCACCGACCCCGAGGCCCTGGCGGACTACTTCACCTTCACCGACTTCGCCCACTTCATCGACGTGTACCTGTCGGTGGTCGACCTGATCCGCACCCCGGAGGACGTCCGCCTGCTGACGTACGAGGTGGCGCGGGAGCTGGCCCGGCAGCAGGTGCGGTACGCCGAGCTGACGATCACGCCGTACTCCTCCACCCGGCGCGGTATCGACGAGGCGTCCTTCATGGACGCGATCGAGGACGCCCGCAAGGCGGCGGAGGCCGAGTTCGGGACCGTGCTGCGCTGGTGCTTCGACATCCCCGGCGAGGCCGGTCTGGAGGCGGCCGAGGAGACGACGCGGCTCGCGACCGACGACCGGCTGCGCCCGGAGGGCCTGGTCTCCTTCGGGCTCGGCGGGCCGGAGATCGGCGTACCGAGGCCGCAGTTCAAGCCGTACTTCGACCGGGCGATCGCGGCGGGGCTGCGGTCGGTGCCGCACGCCGGTGAGACGACCGGCCCGGAGACGGTGTGGGACGCGCTGACGCACCTGCGGGCCGAGCGCATCGGCCACGGCACCAGTTCCGCGCGGGACCCGAAGCTGCTGGCCCACCTGGCCGAGCACGGCATCGCCCTGGAGGTCTGCCCGACGTCGAACATCGCCACCCGCGCGGTGACCGACCTCGACCGGCACCCCGTCAAGGAGTTCACGCGGGCCGGGGTCCTCGTCACGGTCAACTCGGACGACCCGCCGATGTTCGGCACCGACCTCAACAACGAGTACGCGGTCGCCGCCCGGCTGCTGGAGCTGGACGAGCACGGTCTCGCCGAGCTGGCGAAGAACGCCGTGACGGCGTCCTTCCTGGACGAGGCGGGCAAGGCGCGGCTGGCCGCCGAGATCGACGCCTACACCAAGGACTGGCTGACCGTCTGATGCCCGTACGCACGCTGACCGCGGTGGGCCACCGCGGCGACCCCTACCGCTTCCGCGAGAACACCCTCGCCTCCCTGGCCTCGGCGATCCGCCGGGGCGCGGACGCCGTGGAGATCGACGTACGGCTCACCCGGGACGGCGTACCGGTGCTGCTCCACGACCGCACGCTGAGACGGCTGTGGGCGCACGACAGTCCGCTGGCGGCGCTGTCCGCCGCCGAGGTGGACGGCCTGACGGCGGGCGGGGTGCCCACCCTGGCGGACGCCCTCGCGGCGACGGAGGGGCACCGGGTGATGGTCGATCTGCCCGGCGCGCCCGACCCGCGGGCGGTCCGACGGATCGTGGGCGCGGTGCGCGACGCCGGGGCGGCGGACCGCGTCTACTACTGCGCGGGCGCCGAGGCGATGCTCGCGGTCCGCGCCGCCGACCCGGCCGCCGAGATCGCCCTGACCTGGACGACCCTCGCCCCGCCCCGCCCGGCCCTGCTGACGGCGGTCCGCCCCCGCTGGCTCAACTACCGCTTCCCGCTGGTGGACCGGGAGTTGGCCGCCCAGGTCCACGCCGACGGCTACCTGCTCTCCGTCTGGACCCCGGACACGGCCCGCGCGATGCGCCGCCTGGTCGCGACGGGCGTCGACTCGGTCACCACCAACCGGGTCGACGTCCTGAGCGCCCTGCGGGACCGCCTCACCGCCCGGCCCTGAAGCCGCGCAGCCGCAGCGAGTTGCCCACCACGAAGACCGAGGAGAAGGCCATGGCCGCTCCGGCGATCATCGGGTTGAGGAGGCCCGCGGCGGCCAGCGGCAGGGCGGCGACGTTGTAGGCGAAGGCCCAGAACAGGTTGGTCCTGATGGTGGTCAGGGTGCGGCGGGCGAGGCGGATCGCGTCGGCCGCCGCGCGCAGGTCGCCGCGGACCAGGGTGAGGTCGCCCGCCTCGATCGCGGCGTCCGTGCCGGTGCCCATGGCGAGGCCGAGGTCGGCCTGGGCGAGGGCGGCGGCGTCGTTGACGCCGTCCCCGACCATGGCGACCGTGCGGCCCTCGGCCTGGAGGTTCCTGACGACCGCGGCCTTGTCCTCGGGCAGCACCTCCGCGATCACCTCCTCGATGCCGGTCTCGGCGGCGACCGCCTCCGCGACGGTCCGGTGGTCGCCGGTGAGCAGGACCGGGCGCAGACCGAGCGCCTTCAGCTCGGCGATGGCCTGCGCGCTGGTGTCCTTGACCGCGTCGGCGACCTCCAGGACGGCGCGGGCGCGGCCGTCCCAGGCGACCGCGATGGCGGTGCGCCCGGCGCGTTCGGCCGCCGTCTTCGCCGCCGCGAGGTCGGTGGGCAGCTCGATCGCCCACTCCGTGAGCAGCTTCTCGCGGCCGACGAGGACGGCGTGCCCGTCGACGACGCCCTGCACGCCGAGCCCGGGGACGTTCACGAAGTCCTCCGGCGTGGGCAGCGCGGAGCCGGTGCGCTCCAGGGCGCCGGTGGTGACGGCGCGGGCGATCGGGTGCTCGGAGGCGTGCTCCAGGGCCCCGGCCAGGCGGAGCACCTCGGTCTCGTCCTCGCCGTCGGCGGTGTGGACGGCCAGCAGGGTCATGCGGCCGGTGGTGACGGTGCCGGTCTTGTCGAGGACGACCGTGTCGACCCGGCGCGTCGACTCCAGCACCTCCGGGCCCTTGATCAGGATGCCGAGCTGGGCGCCGCGCCCGGTGCCCACCAGCAGCGCGGTCGGCGTGGCCAGGCCGAGCGCGCACGGGCAGGCGATGATCAGTACGGCGACCGCCGCCGTGAACGCCGCGGTGAGCCCGGCGCCGTTGCCGAGCCAGAAGCCGAGCGTGCCGAGGGCGAGCGCGATGACGACCGGCACGAAGACGCCGGAGATCCGGTCGGCGAGGCGCTGGGCCGCCGCCTTGCCGTTCTGCGCGTCCTCCACCAGCCGGGCCATCCGCGCCAGCTGGGTGTCGGCGCCGACCCGGGTGGCCTCGACGACCAGGCGTCCCCCGGCGTTGACCGTGGCGCCGGTGACCGCGTCGCCGACGCCGACCTCGACGGGGACGGACTCGCCGGTCAGCGTCGAGGCGTCGACGGCGGAGGAGCCCTCGACCACCGTGCCGTCGGTGGCGATCTTCTCGCCGGGGCGGACCAGGAAGCGGTCGCCGACGGTCAGCCCGGCTATGGGGACGCGCGTCTCGGCGCCGTCCCGCAGCACGGTGACCTCCTTGGCGCCCAGCTCCAGCAGCGCCCGCAGGGCCGCGCCCGCCCGGCGCTTGGAGCGGGCCTCGAAGTACCGTCCGGCCAGGATGAACGCGGTCACCCCGGCCGCGGCCTCCAGGTAGATGTTCCCGGCGCCGTCGCCGCGGGCGATGGTCAGCTCAAAGGGATGGGTCATGCCGGGCGTGCCCGCGGTGCCGAGGAACAGCGCCCACAGCGACCAGAGGAACGCCGCCGAGGTGCCGACCGAGATCAGCGTGTCCATCGTCGCGGCGCCGTGCCGGGCGTTGGTCCAGGCGGCGCGGTGGAAGGGCCAGGCGGCGTAGGTCACGACGGGCGCGGCGAGGGTGAGGGAGAGCCACTGCCAGTACTCGAACTGGAGCGCCGGGACCATCGCCAGGGCGATCACCGGGACGGCCAGGACGACGGCGGTGACCAGGCGCTCGCGCAGGGGCCTCAGGTCGTCGGGCTCCGCCGCCGGGTCCGGGGGTGCCGTCCGCTCGGGTTCCGGTGCGCGCGCGGTGTAGCCGGTGGCCTCGACGGTGGCGATGAGGTCGGAGACGGCCACCTCCCCGCCGTGGGAGACCTTCGCCTTCTCCGTCGCGTAGTTGACGGTGGCGGTCACGCCGTCCATGCGGTTGAGCTTCTTCTCGACGCGGGCCGCGCAGGAGGCGCAGGTCATGCCGCCGATGGCCAGCTCCACCTCGACGGCGGCGGCGGGGGTGGCGGCGGGGGCGCTGGTCACTGCCTCATCACTCCTCATCAGTCCTCCTCTTCACTTCATACCCCGGGGGGGTATAAGCTGCGGTCATGTATACCCCCTCTGGGTATGCGGTGCAAGTGATCCCGGCCGCCAGGCAGACCCCAGGAGCCCGCCATGAACTCGCTCACGAAGATCGGCGCCTTCGGCACCGCGCTCGCCGCGACCTTCGCCGCCGCGTACGGCGTCGGCAGCGCCGTCTCGCCCGTGGACACCGCCCCGGAGCAGGCGTCCCACGCCTCGTCCGGGCACGGCGCCACGGACAGGGACCAGGAGCCCGCGGCGACCGACACCCCCGGCGGGCTCCAGATCGCCGCGGACGGCTACGCCCTGGACCTCGGAACCCCCCGGGTACGGGCGGGTGAGAGGACCGGGCTGCGGTTCGTGATCCGGGACGCGGACGGGCGTCCGGTCACCGACTACCGGCGCGAGCACGAGAAGGAGCTGCACCTCATCGTGGCCTCCCGCGACCTCACCACCTACCGCCACCTGCACCCCGTACGCGCCGCCGACGGCACCTGGAGCACCGCCACCACGCTGCCCGACCCCGGCGGCTACCGCGTCCTCGCCGACTTCACGCCCGCCGCCGGAGGGGACGGCCTGACGCTCGGCGCCGACCTCGCCGTCTCCGGGGCGTACGCACCGGCCGCGCTGCCGCCCGCGTCCGGGACGGCCACCGTGGACGGCTACACCGTGGAGCTGGACGGCGAGCTGAGCGCGGGCCGGGAGAGCGACCTGACCTTCACCGTCCGGCGCGACGGCCGCCCCGTCACCGACCTCCAGCCCTACCTGGGCGCCTACGGCCACCTCGTCGCCCTGCGCTCCGGCGACCTCGCCTACCTGCACGTCCACCCGCACCGGGAGGCCCACGGCGACGCCACCTCCGGACCCCGGGTCGCCTTCGCCAGCAGCACGCCCAGCGGCGGGAGCTACCGGCTCTTCCTGGACTTCAAGGTGGACGGCGAGGTCCGCACGGCCGCCTTCACCGTCCACGTCGGGGACACGGGGCAGCCGCACGAGGAGGACACTCCCGGGGCCGCCCACGGCCACTAGCGGTATCGACCCGCAGGGTTGTGCACACGGCTGAGGGGTGGCTGGCCGCCTTCGACCACGGCCACCCGGCGCAGATCACCGACGGCGCGCTGTCGGTGGCGGCGCCGGTACGCGGGCCCGGCGGGCCGGTCGTGGCGGCGGTGTCCGTGGTGGTGCCGGTGGACGGCGCCCGGGTCCCGGCGATGGCCCCCGCCGTCCGGCTCACGGCCGGCGGCGTCTCCCGCGGACTCGGCTGGCGCCCGAGGCACCCGAAGCGGCCGGACCGGCCGGACCGGCCGGACCGGCCGGACCGGCCGGACCGGCCGGGTCGACAGGTCTAGGAACTCAGCGGCGGCAGATCCGCGTGGAAGCGGCGCTCCCCCATCAGGTACGCGGAGTGCGGTGCCAGGTAGGAGCGCGCGCGGCGGCCGTGCACGATGTCCTCCGCCGTCGCCACCAGGACCCCGCTCTCCGACGGGTCCGCGGCCAGCGCCGTCAGGGCGTCCCGCAGGCGCACCGCCTCGGCGGTGTCGAGGCCCAGGTCCCACACGTCGAAGAGCCGGACCACCCGGTATGGCCGCCCCGGCACCCGCAGCGGGCCGTCCACCACCTGCCGTACGTGGGTGAAGTGCAGGCGTTCGATGCCGGTGGCCAGCTCCGGGTGGCCGATCTCGCCCAGTTCCTCGGCGAGTTCACGGCGCACGCACTCCAGCGCCGACTCCCGGTCCCGCTGCCGGTCCAGCCAGCGGACGAACGCGGGCAGCGCCCGGCCCGGCAGGAAGCCCCGCAGGTCGCCGCGCATCCGCTGGTCCACCCTCAGCTCCTCGCGGAACCCCAGCCGGTCCAGGGCCGCGCGGGCCGCCGGGTGGTACTTGACGACGCCGCCGGGCGGGCCGTAGGAGTCGGGGCGGTAGGGCGAGTGCACCAGCACGTACCGGTCGTCGTCCTGGACGCGCAGCAGCGACGCCACGGAGACGCGTACGTCACCGAACAGCCGCAGGGCGGCGAACAGGACGGGGAGTCGCCCCCGGTTGTTCCACAGCACCGAGGCGACCCAGCCCAGCAGCGCCACCAACAGGCCGGTCCAAATGGCTTCCAGCACCCGCGTCCCCGTCCCCCCGTGCCCCCGTGACCAACCGCGATGCCAAAGTACAGTGAACCGACTCTTCTGGGGGGTGGGCAACAGGTGGAGGCGTTCATCCCGCTCGACTGCGGCATCCCCGCCGAGGAGCGGGCGAGGGTCGAGTGGCTGCTCACCACCATCGGCACCGGTGAGGGCCCGGGCCGCCTCCCGGCCCCCGTCCACCGCGTGGAGGTCGTACGGCAGCTCCCCGGCGGGCGCAGCGGCGCGCGGGTGCTGGAGGTCAAGGTCCTGTGCGGCACCCCGGAGTCCGAGGTGTGGTACGTCGTGAAGCTCCAGGACGCCCGGGAGGCGCGGGCCGAGTGGCGGGCCTACGGCGCCCACATGACGGAGCTGAAGGCCGCGTACCTCACCGAGATCACCGCCGTGAGCCAGTCCCTCCTGGACGACGGCGACCTCCGCGCCGGGGACCTCGCCGCCGTCGTCTACCTGCACGTCAGCGAGCGGATGGGGGAACCGGGACTGCCCCTGGTCACCCTGGAGCAGCTCGCCCGCGAGGCGGTGGCGGGCTCGCCGGAGGCCGCGCGCCGCGCCGGGGTGCTGATCGACCGGCTGCTGCGGCGGCTGCGCGCGACGCTCTCCCGTTCGGCCCGCCCGCACCCCACGAGCCGGTACCTGCGGCGGCTCAATCCCCGGCTCGGCGCCGACCTGGTGGTGGAGCTGGACGAGGACGCCGACCCCGGCGACGCCGTGCGGGACGTGTTCCCGGCGGACCTGCTCACCGCGTCCTGCGCGTCCGGTACGGGCACCGACGACCCCCGCTTCGCCGTCGGCTCCTGGATCTCCGTACCCGTGGGGCGGGCCCAGCGCAGGGACGGGGCGCTCCTGGTGTACCCCTCGGGGGACACCAGGATCGAGGTGCGACCGCTGAAGGAGGCCGTACGGCGGTTAGGGGTCTCCGAGCCGGACGACCAGGGGATGTGCCGGGTGACCGGGCCGCTGCGGGCCCGGGTGGTGACCACCCGCGTCCTGGCCCACTGGGACCTCGTACGGGAACTCCTCGGTGACGAGGCGGTGGTGGAGGCGCGCGGGCTGCGCCTCGCGGGGCAGTTCCTCGGACACCCGTTCGCCCGGCTGCGGTCGGTGCTGTGCGACGACGCGGAGGGCTGGGTGTCCGCCACCGTCCACGACGACCTCAACCCGCGCAACGTGCTCACCGCCGACGACACGGGCGACGGGCGCGGAGGGCCGCGGGCCGACGAGCCGTTCCTCATCGACCACGCGCGCGCCGACGACGGCCTGCCGCTGCTGGGCGACCCCGCCTGGCTGGAGGTCAACCTGCTGCGCGCGGTGGTGGCGCCGGTGCTGGACCGGGCGGAGCTGGTGCGGCTGTGCCGCCGCCTCGCGGTCGCCTGCCGCCACGGCGAGGCCGCCGCGGCGGGGGCGCCGGACGGCGGGGAGCCGGACGCCTTCCGGGTGGCGTTCGGGCTGCTGTGGCGGGTGCGGGCCGCCGCCCGGGACGGCTATCCGGCCGACGGACGGCAGCCCTGGTGGCGGGAGTACCTGGCGCAGCTGACGCTCGCGGCCTGCCGCACCCTGAAGTGGTCTCCCCCGGACCAGGACGCGCACAGCGTGGCGGCGGCGCTGGTCGCGGCGGGCGTGGCCGGCGAGTTCCTGGGCGGGGAGGCGGACCGCTTCGCCTACTGGCCGTCCGGCGAGCTGCACGAGGTGGCCGCGCGGGTGCTGCCCGTCCTCGACCCCGGACGCCCCGACGAGCTGGGGCTGTTGCTGGAGGTCCTCACCGCCCTCGACCAGCGGCCGGGTGGCCGTGCCCAGGCCACGGTGCGGGAGGCGGTGCGGTCGGCGTGCGACCGGGCGGTACGGGAGCTGTGCGCCACGGCCGGGGAGCAGCGGCTGCACCGGCTGCTGCGCGGCAGGACGGCGTACATCGCGCTGCACGGTTCCGTGTCCGGGGACACGGCGGCGGGTGCCGCCGAACCGCCCGGGGACGCCCTGCGGCTGGCCGCCGCGTACGAGTCGGTGACCGTGGTCGGCCGGGCCGGGGCCGGGAAGTCGACGCTGCTCGGCGAACTGGAGTACCTGTACGTCCGCGCCGTCACCGGTGAGACCACCGACCCCGCGCTGCCGCCCCGGATGCCGCTGTCCACGCACGCCGCGGACCTCGCGGCGGCGCTCGGCACGCCCGACGGGTACGGCGCGGTCCTGGCCCGCGCCTGCACCGCCGGGTCCCGGCTCGGCGCCGACACCTGCGGGCGGCTGCTGGTACTGCGCGGCATCCAGCTCCTGGTGGACGGCCTGGACGAGGTGCCGCCGGAGGGGCGTGCGGCCGTGCTGCGGTGGCTGCGGGAGCTGCGCACCGCGCACCGCGACACCCCGGTGGTGCTGTGCCAGCGGACCTCGGCGTACGCCACCGCGTCGGCGGCCGGTCCGCTGCCCATGCCGGTGATCACCCTGCACGCCGTCACCACGGAGCAGGCGCGGCGCTACGCGACCGAGCGGCTGCCGGACGGGACGGCCGCCCCCTGGTTCGCGTCGCTCCTCGACGGCGGACAGCGGGGCGGCGGCACGGGTGAGGCCCCGACCGGCTCCGGGGTGCCGGAGCTGCTGCGCACACCCCTGTTCCTGTGGATGGCCGTCGAGGCCCACGGCCTGGACCAGGCGCCGCCACGCACGGCCGGTGACCTGTTCGCCGTCTTCACGACGTGGTACCTGACAGAGCGGCACCACCGGCAGCAGACGGGCGCGGAACCGGCGTCCCGGTTCACGGCGGAGGAGAGACTCGACGTGCTGGAAGCGGTCGCCGAACAGCTCGTCGAGCACGGCCCGGTGCCGCTCGCTCGGATGGCGCCCCGGCTGGCCGAGGTGCGCCCGGACTGGCGGGACGTCCTGGACGAGGTCGTCGCGACCCAGTTCGTCGAGGTGTCCCACGGGCTGGTGCGGTTCCGGCACGAGCTGTTCCAGGCGTACTGCGCGGGCCGCGTCCTGGCCCGGCTCGCCACCCGGGACGAGGCCGGACTGCTGCGCCGGGTGCTGCGGTTCGAGTGGCAGGAACCGGCGCGCATGATGGTCGGCCTCCCGGACGTCGACGCGGACGTCCGCACCCGGGTCTGGCAGTGCGCCGCCCGCGCGGACGCCCGGTACGCGGCGTGGCTGATGCGGGAGGCGCCCACGGTGCCGGAGGACTGGGCGCGGGCGTTCCTCGACCGGCAGCGCGAGGTCCTCGGTACGGCGTCGGCGGCGGCCGAGGAGTGGGACCGCGCCGCCGTCGCGCTCACCCTGCTGCGCGCGGACGCCGCCTGGGCGGCGCTGGGCGAGGTGGCCGCGTCCGCCGACGTCGCGCCCGGGGCCGCGGTGGCGTGTCTGCGGGCGATGGGCGCGGCCGTGCGCGGCGACGGGGCCGGACCCGGGCGGGCGGGCGGCGGGGACGCGGCGCGGACGGCGCTGCGCGGTGCCGTCGTGGCGGTGCTGGAGCGGGCGGCGCCGGTGGCGGTGGAGGCCGCCGCGGTGCGCGCGATCGGGCAGGCGCGGCTGGCCCCGCTCTCCGGCTATCTGACCGAACGCGTCGACGCCGGGCGCCCCTGGCCGGTCGTACGGGAGGCCGCGGCGGCGCTGGAGGCGCTCGACGTCGCCCTCACCCCGGGCGCCCGCGCGGCCCGGGACGCCGCCTGCCGCGCCCGGCTCGCCGCCGCGGACGCGGAGGCGTGGGAGGCGACCCGGCTGACCGACGGGACGGCCCTGGCGCGGGAGCGCGGGGAACTGCTCGCCGTCGTCGCGCGGTCGGGCGGTCCGGACGCCCTGGAGCTGCTGCTGGAGCACCGGTTCCGGCCCGGCCTCGCCGATCTGCCGCACTGGTCGGACCTGTTGTCCGGCGCGGCCCGCGAGCGCCGGGCGACCGCCGACGACGACCGCCTCGCCGCGCTGCTGCTCACCGGTACCCGGGGGGACGGTCAGGAGCGGGCGCTGGCCGCGTTCGCCGAGGGATCGGACCGGGAGGCGGTGGCCGCCGCCCACCGGCTGCTGTCCGACGGCGAGGTCCCGCCGCGGCACCTGCTGGACCTCGTCAGCCCCGACTCCTCCGGGCCCCGGCTGCTCGCCGCCGCGGCCGTGGTGGAGGGCCTCGCCGCCTCGGAACTGGCCCTGGCCGAGAGCCTCGTGCGGGGGCTGGTCGACCGGCCGCGGGCCGAGGACCCGCAGTGGCTGGAGGGGCTGGCCGCGCTCATCGGGGCGGTGGGGCAGCAGTCGCGGGTCCTGCGCGTCCGGCTGCTGCACGCCGCGGCCCGGGTGGTGGAGGCGGGCGGCGCGGAGCGGGCGATGCGCGGGCCGTGGGCCCAGGTGTACTACGCCGCCGACATCGACCACGACGTGCTGACCGCCCTCCTGGAGCAGGACGACGAGGACGGCCACCAGCTCGCGCTGGACTACATGAGCGGCATGGACTTCCTGCTCACCGCCGTCGGCCGCCCGGAACCCCTGACGCTCTCCCCCGGGGCCCGCGCCCGCGTGCTGGCGTACCAGCCGGACTCCCCGGCCGCCTCCCCCGCCGACGTGCTGCGCTTCGTGCAGGCCGTGGCCTACGCCGGGATGACCGAGGCGCTGCCCTTCGTCGAGGCGGTGGCCGGGTCGGAGGAGGCCGCGGGGACGCTGGTGACGTTCGGGCACTCGCACCACGGGGTCGTGGAACTGGCGCTGTCCGCGCACGCCGTCACCGCCGTGGGCTGGTTCGGGCGGCTGGCGGGGGAGCGGCGGCGACCGGACGCCCTGCGGCAGGCCCACACCTGGCTGCGGCAACTGGACACCCGGGGCGGCCACCCCAGCGTGGAGCGGGCCCGGCTGGTCGGGCTCGGGCTGCTGGGCGACTGGCTGCCCGTCCTGCGCGGACTGGAACCCGGGGACCCGGTCCTGCACGAGGCCGCCACGGCCGTCGTGCTGCACTGGCTGCCGGTGCCCTGGAGGACGAGCCCGCCGGACGACCCCCGCAGCGTGGCCGCCTGGCTCACCGAACGGCTCGCCTCCGGCGAGGTCACCAGCGGCGAGGTCAAGGACGTCCTGGCGGGCATGGTGACGGCGCTGAGCAGACGGCTCGGCCGGTACCTGGAGGAGCCGTCGGCGCCCGCCGGGGACGGACGGTGGTCGTGGTGAGAGACGACCCGCCCACGGTGAGCGGCACGATGACGGACCGTACGGGCCTGCGCGTCGCGTCCGAGGTGGTCGACGTGCTGCTGGCGGACTCCGTCCTCGCCAGCCACGGGCCCGCGCTGGCCGTCGAACTGCCCGCCTACCTAGGGCAGTCAGTCGCCGTCGCCGTCCCACGCCAGGCGTCCCTGCGCGGGGGCCTCCTCGCCCTCGCCCGGACCTGTATGAAGCAGCCCTTCGGACTGACCGACCTGGTGGGCGGCCTGGAGTTCATGGGGGCCGCCGCCCGGACCACGGACGCCGTGCGGCGGCTGGCCGAGGAGTGGCAGGCGGTGACGTTCTACCCCACCGCCGACTGGGACGCCCTGCGCCCGCTGCTCACCGGCTGCGCCCCGGCCGAACTGCCCCGGCTGGTCAGCAGGGCCACCGAGGGCAGGCTCCCGCCCGGTGAGCGGCCCACGGGCGACACGGCCTGGCAGGCCCTGGTGCACCTGACGACGTGGAACGCGCCGCCCTCCGGCCTGCCCCCGGCCCTCGCCTTCCTGCTGCTGCTCGTCCACTCCCCCGCCGTCCGCGCCGACCTGGGCCCGGAGCGCCACCGACGGCTGGACACCTGCGCCCGCGCCTGGGCCGGGCAGTGGGGCGTGGCGGAGGAGTACGACCGTCAGCGGCACGCGTACGGCGAGGAGTCCGCCGTGGACCGGCCCGGTCCGCTGGCCCAGGCGATCGTCGTCCAGATCGAACCCGACGTCCTCGACGCCGACCGCTACCACCTCACCTGCTGGGCGCAGACCGACCCCGAGCAGTGGTCGCCACGGCAACTGCACGAGACCGTGACCGTCCGAGCCGACCTGGAGTCAACGGTCTCCCGGACGCTGGCCGACGCGAAGCGGCGGGTGCGCTGGCAGGCGTCGGACGTCGCGCTGGAGTTCATCCTGCCGATGGAACTGCTCAACGCGCCCGTCGAGAGGTGGCACGACGGCGACGGTCCGCAGGCCGCGCCCGCCGCCGAGGTGCGCCTGGTCGTCGTCCGCAGTCTGGAGCGGATGCGCGCCCGCTATCTGCACCACGCCTGGCACCAGCGCTGGGACCAGCTGGCGCGGGACGGGAACCGCGTGCTGTGGAACACGCCCAACGGGCACGGCCGCGCCGAGCACCTGGCGCGGCTGGACCTCGCGCTCGGCACCGACCCCGACCTGGTCGGCTGCGTCCTGAGCAGACCACCGGGCACCGACGACGGACTGGGCACGGCGGAGGTCCGCGCGGCCCTCGACCACGGGCTGCCGGTCCTCGTGTGGGACCGCCACGACTGTCTGCGCCCGGAGTTCCGCACGGCGGCGCGGGCGCTGCTGGCCGACGGACGGCTGGCCGAGCTGCCCGAGCGGGTGGCGAGGCTGCGCCGGGAGGGGCGGCTGGACCGGCACCTGGTCCTCTTCTGGGACGACCCGAGCAGGCTGCCGGACGCCGGTGGCCCCCTCGGGATGCTCTGGAGCGGTGCGTGAACACGGAGACGGCGCAGACGGACGGCCCGGACGGCCCGGACGGCCCGCGGCCCTGGGTGATGGCGCGGGCGCTGCGCCGTCCCGCCTGGGTCGCGCCGGACACGTCCCCGGCGGCGGCGCTGCTGGTGGAGCGCCGGATCGCCGCGGCGCTCCAGCCGCTGCTGCCGGAGCCGACCGGACCGCCCGCCGCGGGCGCGGCGCCGCCCGAGGTCGGCTGGCCGTCCTGGCCGTCCGCCCCGGGTCCGGCCTGGCAGGCGGAGGAACGCCCCGCCGCCGAACCGGCCGCCTGGGACATCACCGTGGTGGCCGACGGCGGGCTGTCCATGGAGTTCTGGCGCCCGGTGGCGGAGGAACTGGTCGCCCTGCTGCGCCGGGTGGGGCTGTGTCGTCAGGAGTCCATCCCCACCCTGGACACGGAGTCCACGCCGCCCGAGGCCGACGTGCGCCTCCCGGACGACGACGGCACGGGACCCGCGTCCCGGCCGGTGCTCCTGCTCACGGACGGGCTGGCCGGGGCCTGGCGCACCAGCGCGGTGCTCCCCCGGCTGCACGCGTGGGCGCTGCGGTCCCCGGTCGTCGTGGTCCACCTGCTGCCGGAGAAGCTGTGGCCCAGCTCCGCGCTCGTGCCCCGGCTGCGGGCGCTGCGCTCCCCGCTCGTGGGCGCCCCGGCCGCCGACGTCGACTGCGAGGGGGCGCCGCCGGGGACGGTCGCCGTGCCGGTGCTGGCGCTGCGGGAGGACCACGTGCACCGCTGGGCGCGGTTCCTGGCGCGGGGCCCGGAGGGCTGGAGCAACCTGCCGACCGTCCTGGTGTCCGCGGACGCCCCCGGGACCTCCCGCGCCCCGGACCGGCCCGGCGGGCAGGCGGCCACCGCGCAGGACCTGCTGCGTGACTTCGCGTCGGCCTCACCCGACGCGCAGACGCTGGCGACCCGGCTGTCCGGGGTGCCGCTGAACCTGCCGGTGATGCGCCGGACGCAGTCCCGGGTGCTGCCGGGGTCGGCGCCCGACCTGCTGTCGGAGATCCTCATCGCCGGTCTGCTCGTGCCCGTCGTGGACCGCGCCGACATCCGCAGCCACGACCGGGTGACCTTCGACTTCCCGGCCGGGGTACGGGAGTTACTGCTGGCGGCGCTGCACAAGTCGACGACGGCGGAGACGTTCCGGGACGCCGTCCACTTCCTGGAGCACGACCTGGGGGTGCCGGAGGTGCAGGGCTGGGACCGGCTGCCGCGTGCGCCGCAGGCGGTGGAGACCGGGCCGGTGACGGAGCGCAGCGAGCCGTTCCTGCGGGTTCAGCTGGCGGTGCTCAAGGCCCTGTCGGGACAGCCGTACGAGGCCCACGCCCGCCGTCTCGAAGGGGAGTTGGCGCGGTGGTCCGCGGGCGACGGGGCGTGATCCTTTCCCGCACGGGTGGTCGCTGACGGTGCTCCTCGGGAAGGATGGAGGTCCGAGCGCCTCCGCCGGACGGTGGGGGCCCACTCGCGCAGCCAGACCGCTGGCAGGGGGAGGAACCCGTGACCGCGCCCATCTCAGACGACACCACCGGTCCGCGGCGGCGGTCCGGCCCGGCCCGCGACTGGCGGATCTTCCACGGCGACGGCGTGGCCCGGCCGGGCGCGGCCTCGGCGCTGCCCCCGCCGCCGCCCTGGCGGGCGTTCCACGGCGGCCCGCCGCTGCCGCCGCCGTACCGCGAGGAGTGGGACACCGCCCGCAGGCTGGGCGCCTCCGCGCAGGCGTCGCCGCTGACCGCGGCGGGCGTGGACGTGGTGAACGCCGCGCTCTGTCTGCGCCGTCCGCTGCTGGTCACCGGCCCGCCGGGCTCCGGCAAGTCCACGCTGGCCTACCAGATCGCCCACGAACTCGGCCTCGGCCGGGTGCTGTACTGGCCGATCAGCAGCCGCACCACCCTGCAACAGGGGCTGTACGCCTACGACGCCATCGGCAGGGTCCAGGACACCGCCGTGCTGCGGGCCTCCACGGAGCCCCCCGGCGGTCCCGGCCAGCCCGCCGAGCCGCACCCCGTCGGCGACTACATCGCCCTGGGCCCGCTGGGCACCGCCCTGCTGCCCTACCAGTTGCCCCGGGTGCTGCTCGTCGACGAGCTGGACAAGAGCGACATGGACCTCCCCAACGATCTGCTGAGCGTCTTCGAGGAGGGGACGTACACGATCCCCGAACTCGTCCGGCTCCGGGCCCGGGAGCCGTCGGTGTCGGTGCGCACCGACGACCCCCACGGCGGGGCGCGGGTCAGCGAGGGGCGCGTGCAGTGCCGGGCGTTCCCCGTCGTGGTCATCACCAGCAACGGGGAGCGGGAGTTCCCGGCCGCGTTCCTGCGCCGCTGTCTGCGCCTCGAACTGCCCCACCCCGAGCCCCCGCAGCTGGCGGCCATGGTCGCGGCGCACTTCTCCGCCGAGGTCGCCGAGGAGGCGCAGCCCCTCATCATGGCCTTCCACGAACGCAGCCTGGACAGTGGCACCCTGGCCATCGACCAGCTCCTCAACGCCGTCCACCTCATGACCAACGGGGGCCCGGAGCCGCAGGGCACGCCTTGGGACGAGCTGATGACCTCGGTCTGGCGGCGACTGAGCAACTCCTGACGGCCCACGATCCGCACCGCGCGAAGACCGCCGCACGCACCGACACAGACCGGGAGGCACTTGGTGGACCAGCGACAGCCCGTGCACCCGGGCGACCTGACGGCCACGGAGATCGCCGACGTCCTGTGGCTGGCGTCGCTGGCGGGACCGACGCGCGCCCCGTCTGCCCCGCCCGTGGACGACCTCCCCGACCGGGAGCCACCCGTCCCCGGCCCCGAGCCCGAGTCCCCGGACGACCCCGAACCGCCGCCCCGGCCCCGCCCGGTGGGCACCACACCCCGGCCCTCGCCCGGCGTACGGCGCCACCCCGCGCCCCTGCCGGGTGCCCCGCCCGGCGCCGACGCGCTGGCCGGACCACCCCGGCCGCTCACCGACCCACTGGTGCTGGAGCGGGCGCTGCGGCCCCTGCGCGGGCGGGGCTCGGCCACCGGCACGCTGCTGCTGGACGAGGACGCCACCGCCGAGCGTGCCGTCGAGGCGGGGCTGTGGCTGCCGGTGTTCCGTCCCGAGTACGACCGCGCCTGGTCCGAGGTGGTGCTGGTCGTGGACGACAGCCCGTCGATGCTGTTCTGGCGGGACACGGTCCGCCAGCTCACCGAGCTGCTGTCCCGCGTCGGCGTCTTCCGGTCCGTACGCACCGTCCGGCTGGCCACCGGCCCCGACGGCACCGACACCGCGCCGAGGCTGCGCGGACCCACCCGCGACCTGCCGCCCGAGGCGCTGAGTTCCCCGGCGGGCACCAGGCTCACCCTGGTCGTCACCGACGGCCTGGGCCCGGCCTGGCTCACCGGCGCGGTGACGCCGCTGCTGCACCGGCTGGGCCGCTCCCAGGCGCTGGCGGTGCTCCACCTGCTGCCGCAGAGACTGTGGCGCCACACCGGGGTGGCCACCACGCCGGTCCGGCTGAGCACCGACCGGCCGCCGCCCAGCAACGCGTCCCTGTCCGTCTCGACCGGCCCGGAGTACGCCGGGCACGCGGACCAGCCGCCCGTCCCCGTGCCGGTCCTGGAGGTCGACGCCCGCTGGCTGCACCGGTGGGCGCGGCTGATGGCGGGGCGGAGCGTCAGCGGCCCCGAGCCACTGCCGGTGATCATGGCGACCCGGGAGGCACCGCCGCCGCCCGCCGCCGCGCCGGACCACCCGGCGCCCTCGGGCCGGGAGCTCGTCCGGCAGGCCCGCGCCCGGCTGTCACCGACCGCGTTCCAGCTCGCCGTGCACCTCGCGGCGGTGCCGCTGACGGTGGGGCCCGTCCAGCGGGTGCAGGGCGCCGTACTGCCCGGCTCGGCCCCGCACCACCTGAGCGAACTGCTCATGGGCGGCCTGCTGCGGTACGCGCCGAACGGCGCCCCGGCGCCCTTCCCGTTCGACTTCCGGGACGGTGTCCGCGAGGAGTTGCTCTCCCACGGCACCCACCTGGGCACCACCCGCGCCATACGGGCGGTGAGCCGTCTGCTGCCCGCCGACCGGTGGAGCGACGGCCAGCGCCTCCTGGTCGAGGCGCTCGACGGCCGCGAGTCCTCGATGCCCGAGATCACCGACGCCAACCGGGACTCGGTCGCGATGGCGGCGGTCGTACTGAACGCCCTGTCCGGGCCGTACCGCCGGGCGGCGCTGCGCACCCGGGACGCCCTCAGCACGTCCCGCCTCACCATGGACCCCCGGTTCCCGGACACCGCGCCCGTACCCCGCCCGTCCGGCCTGCCGTCCTCGATCTGGGGCGGGGTCCCGCCCCGCAACGCGCACTTCACCGGACGGGACGGGACGCTGGAGGCGCTCCGCCGGCCGCTGGCCACCGACGGCACCGCGCAGACACCGCACGCCCTGACGGGCATGGGAGGCGTGGGCAAGACCCAGCTGGCGCTGGAGTACGTGTACCGCCACCACCGCGACTACGACCTCGTCTGGTGGTTCAGTGCCGCCCGGCCCTCGACCCTCTCCTCCGGCTTCCGGGAACTGGCCGCCCTGCTGGGTCTGCCGACCGCACCCGACGGCGACGACGCCGTGCCCCGGGTACGGGAGGCGCTGCGCGCGGGCGACCTGCGGCAGCGCTGGCTGCTGGTGTTCGACGGCGCGGAGGACGTCGAGACCGTCCGCCCCTTCCTGCCGCTCGGCGGCCCGGGAGCCGTCCTCGTCACCTCGCGTTCCCCGCAGTGGGCGCACGTCGCGCGGACCGTGGAGGTCGACGTCTTCACCCGGGAGGAGAGCGTCGCGATGCTGCGCCGTCGCCACCCTCTGATCGACACGGACGCGGCCGACGCGCTGGCCGAGACGCTCGGCGACCTCCCGCTCGCCCTGGAGCAGGCGGCGGTCTGGCTGCACGACACCGGGATGCCGGTCGGCGAGTACCTCGCCCTGTTCACCGCGCGGCTCACGGAACTCCTCGGCGAGACACCGCCGTACGACTACGGGACCAGCGTGACCGCGGCGTGGCGCCTCTCCCTGGAGCGGCTGCGGGAGGACGACCCGAGGGCCCTGCGGCTGCTGCACGTCCTCGCCTGGCTGGCGCCCGAGCCCGTGCCGAGGGACCTGTTCGCCCGCTCGGCCCCGGGCGACGTCCTGCTCCTGTCCCGCGCCATCCGCACCCTCAACCGGCACTCGCTGGCCCGCATCAACCACCGTGACGGGACCCTCCAGGCGCACCGCCTGCTCAGCACCGTCCTGCGCGCCTCCATGTCGGACGAGGAACGCGTCAGCGCCCGGGACACGGCCCGCACGCTGGCCGCGCTGATGCCGCCCGGCCGGACCCGCACCGCCCACCTGCTCGCCTGCGACGCGGCGCGGTCCGAGGACCCGGCGGTGCGCTCCGCCGCCCTGGAGCAGCTGCGGTGGCTGGCGGAGCACGGCATGGCCGGGGACGGCCACCGGCTGGCGGAGGCGGTACGGGAGAACCGGCCGTCCTCCCCCGCCGCCGCCCCACCGCCCCTTCCGTGAGGCGGAAGCGCCGTTGCGGCGCCCCCGCGCGGTTCCCGACGATGGCGGCGCCACCGCCGACCGACGGGAGCCGCGTTGCCGCACCTGACCGGCTTCGGCCGCGACCAGTGGTAAGCCGCCGCCTCCGCCGGGAGGTGGGCCCGGATCTCCTCGGCGGTCCGTGCCTCCCGCTGCCGGGGCCGGACCCTCGTCCCGGACCTGTGCTCAGCCGTCCAGGGACGTCATCACGTGCTTGACGCGGGTGTAGTCCTCGAAGCCGTACGCCGACAGGTCCTTGCCGTAGCCGGACTTCTTGAAGCCCCCGTGCGGCATCTCGGCGACCAGCGGGATGTGGGTGTTGATCCACACACAGCCGAAGTCGAGCTTCTTGGACATCCGCATGGCGCGGGAGTGGTCCTTGGTCCAGACGGAGGAGGCGAGGGCGTACTCGACGCCGTTGGCCCATTCGACGGCCTGGTCCTCGTCGGTGAAGGACTGCACGGTGATGACGGGGCCGAAGACCTCGTTCTGGATGATCTCGTCGTCCTGCCGCAGGCCGGAGACGACGGTCGGGGCGTAGAAGTAGCCCTGCTCACCGACCCGCTGGCCGCCCGCCTCGACCTTGGCGTGCGCGGGGAGGCGCTCGATGAAGCCCGCGACCTGCTTGAGCTGGTTGGGGTTGTTCAGCGGGCCGTACAGCACGTCCTCGTCGTCGGGCTGGCCGGTCTTGGTCTCGGCGGCGGCCTTGGCGAGGGCGGCCACGAACTCGTCGTGGACGGACTCCTGGACCAGCACGCGCGTGGCGGCGGTGCAGTCCTGCCCGGCGTTGAAGAACCCCGCGACGGAGATGTCCTCGACGGCCTTGGCGATGGCCGCGCTGTCGAGGTCATCGAAGACGACGACCGGCGCCTTGCCGCCCAGCTCCAGGTGGACCCGCTTGACGTCCTTCGCGGCGGACTCGGCGACGGACATGCCCGCGCGCACCGAACCGGTGATGGAGGCCATCGCCGGGACCGGGTGCTCGACCATCAGGCGGCCGGTGTCGCGGTCGCCGCAGACGACGTTGAAGACGCCCTTGGGCAGGATCCCGCCGAGGATCTCGGCGATCAGCACCGTCGACGCCGGGGTGGTGTCGGACGGCTTGAGGACGACCGTGTTGCCCGCGGCGATGGCCGGGGCGAACTTCCACACGGCCATCATCATCGGGTAGTTCCACGGCGCGACCTGGGCGCAGACGCCGACCGGCTCACGGCGGACGATGGAGGTCAGGCCCTCCATGTACTCACCGGCGGAGCGGCCCTCCAGCATCCGCGCGGCGCCCGCGAAGAAGCGGATCTGGTCGACCATCGGCGGGATCTCCTCCGAGCGGGTGAGCCCGACCGGCTTGCCGGTGTTCTCCACCTCGGCGGCGATCAGTTCCTCGGCGCGCTCCTCGAAGGCGTCCGCGATCTTCAGGAGGGCCTTCTGCCGCTCGGCGGGGGTGGTGTCACGCCAGGCGGGGAACGCCGCCCCGGCGGCCGCCATGGCGGCGTCGACGTCGGCCTGCCCGGACAGCGGCGCGGTCGCGTACGCCGCACCGGTGGCGGGGTTCACCACCTCCGTGGTCCGTCCGTCGGCGGCGTCCCGGAACTCTCCGTCGATGTAGTTGCGCAGACGACGCAGTTCGGTGGTCACTGCCCGGCCCTCCTGTCGGATGTCCATTCCTTGAGATGCCCACCCTAATCGCTGCGCCGACGGTTTCAACACCCCCCGCCGCGCCAGATCTGCGAAATCCGCACGCCGCAATCTCGTAAACAACGAATTTCATCGATACGACCTTGCGAAACTGACGAGTCCTCGTGCACAGTGAGCGCGTGGCCAGTCGAAGCGCAGATCCGAGGAACGGCGGTCCCCAGCTGGACGCCGTGTCCCTCGCCATCATCGAACAGCTCCAGGAGGACGGGCGTCGGCCGTACGCGGCCATCGGCAAGGCCGTCGGCCTGTCGGAGGCGGCCGTGCGCCAGCGCGTCCAGAAGCTGCTCGACCAGGGCGTGATGCAGATCGTCGCCGTCACGGACCCGCTCACCGTGGGCTTCCGCAGGCAGGCGATGGTCGGGATCAACGTCGAGGGCGACACCGAGTCCGTGGCCGACGCGCTGACCGCCATGCCGGAAGTCGAGTACGTGGTGATGACGGCGGGCTCGTTCGACCTCCTCGCGGAGATCGTCTGCGAGGACGACGACCACCTGCTGGACGTCATCAACAAGCGCATCCGGGCGCTGCCCGGCGTCCGCTCCACCGAGAGCTTCGTCTACCTCAAGCTCAAGAAGCAGACCTACATGTGGGGAACCCGATAACCATGAGGACCCGATAACCGTGAGCAGCAAGGACCTCAGTCGCACCGCGTACGACCACCTGTGGATGCACTTCACCCGCATGTCCTCGTACGAGAACTCCCCCGTCCCGACCATCGTCCGCGGCGAGGGCACGCACATCTACGACGACAAGGGCAAGCGCTACCTCGACGGTCTCGCGGGCCTGTTCGTGGTCCAGGCCGGTCACGGCCGTACGGAGCTGGCCGAGACCGCCGCGAAGCAGGCCCAGGAGCTGGCGTTCTTCCCGGTGTGGTCGTACGCCCACCCCAAGGCGGTGGAGCTGGCGGAGCGCCTCGCGCACGAGGCGCCCGGCGACCTGAACAAGGTCTTCTTCACCACCGGCGGCGGTGAGGCCGTCGAGACCGCGTGGAAGCTGGCCAAGCAGTACTTCAAGCTGGTCGGCAAGCCCACCAAGTACAAGGTGATCTCGCGCGCCGTCGCCTACCACGGCACCCCGCAGGGCGCGCTGTCCATCACCGGCCTGCCCGGTCTGAAGGCCCCCTTCGAGCCGCTGGTCCCCGGCGCCCACAAGGTCCCGAACACCAACATCTACCGCGCCCCGCTCTTCGGCGACGACCCCGAGGCGTTCGGCCGCTGGGCCGCCGACCAGATCGAGCAGCAGATCCTCTTCGAGGGCCCGGACACGGTCGCCGCGGTCTTCCTGGAGCCGGTGCAGAACGCGGGCGGCTGCTTCCCGCCCCCGCCCGGCTACTTCCAGCGGGTCCGCGAGATCTGCGACCAGTACGACGTGCTGCTCGTCTCCGACGAGGTCATCTGCGCCTTCGGCCGCCTCGGCACGACGTTCGCCTGCGACAAGTTCGGCTACGTCCCGGACATGATCACCTGCGCCAAGGGCATGACCTCGGGCTACTCCCCCATCGGCGCCTGCGTCATTTCCGACCGCCTCGCCGAGCCGTTCTACCGGGGCGACAACACCTTCCTGCACGGCTACACCTTCGGCGGCCACCCGGTCTCCGCCGCGGTCGGCCTCGCCAACCTCGACCTGTTCGAGCGCGAGGGCCTCAACCAGCACGTCCTCGACAACGAGGGCGCCTTCCGCGCCACCCTGGAGAAGCTGCACGACCTGCCGATCGTCGGCGACGTCCGCGGCAACGGCTTCTTCTACGGCATCGAGCTGGTCAAGGACAAGACGACCAAGGAGTCCTTCGACGAGGAGGAGACCGAGCGCGTCCTGTACGGCTTCCTCTCCAAGGCACTCTTCGACAACGGCCTGTACTGCCGCGCCGACGACCGCGGCGACCCGGTCGTCCAGCTCGCCCCGCCGCTGATCTCCGACCAGGAGACCTTCGACGAGATCGAGCAGATACTGCGCGCCACGCTGACGGAGGCGTGGACGAAGCTGTGACCATCTGACCGTACGATCAGATCCCGGCCCCGGACCGCCGTTCGAGTGAGAAACGGCGGTCCGGGGCCGTGTGCTGTCCGGCCACCCGGCGCCCACTGCCTAGCGTGCCAGTGACCGATCGGCCCTGCCTTCGTTCCCCCGGACGGGGGAACGGCACGGGAACTACGGATCTGAACCGAGGTGTACGCCCATGGAGGCTCCGCCGGACAACGACGTGCTCTGGGCACGCTCCCTGCACCACACCCACGCCGACGGCTCACCGGGCCTGAGCGGCGTCTCGCTCCACGTCCGCGCGGGCGAGATCCTCGCCGTCGGCGGACCGCGCGGCAGCGGCAAGAGCACGCTCCTCGGCTGTCTGTCCGGCCTGCTGCGGGCCCAGCGCGGCGAGGTCTGGTTCAACAGCGTCCCCGTGCACACCCTGGGCGCGTTCGCCCGCGAACGGCTGCGCCGCGACCGGTTCGGCTGGATCGACCCGGCGCCCGTCCTGGTACCCGAGCTGACCGTCTGGGAGAACGCCGCCCTGCCGCTGATGCTGCGCGGCACCGGACGCCGGCACGCCAAGGCCGCCGCGCTGGAGTGGCTCAAGCGCCTCGACGTCGGCGACACCGCGCGCAGGCGCCCGCGCGAACTGCCGCTCGCCGCCCGCCAACGGGTCTGCCTGGCCCGCGCCCTGGCGCCCGCGCCGACGGTCCTGTTCGCCGACGAGCCGACGGCGCCGCTGCACCGCGCCGAGCGCGCCCATGTGCTGCGCACGCTCACCGCGGCGGCCCGCTCGCACGGCTTCACCGTGGTCCTCGCCACCCACGACGCGGAGACGGCGGCGCTCGCGGACCGCACGGTCACCCTGCTGGACGGACGCCGGGTGAACACCGTCCACCTGCCCGCGGTCAGCGAGACGGAAGGCCGGGCCGCGTGCTCGCTCTCCGTCTGACCCGCGGCGCCCACCCCGCCGTCCACCTGCGCCGCCTGCTGGTGACGGCGGCCTCGGCGGGCACCGGCTTCCTGCTGCTGTGCGCGCTGGGCCACGCCCTGAGCCACCCGGAGAACCCGACCGCGTCCGTCGCCCGCCTGGCCTGGTGCACCCCGCCCCTGGCCGCCACGGTCTACCTCTCCCTCGCCGTCGCCCGCACCGACCCCGGCACGAGACCACGCCCCGGCCTCTCGGCGATCGGCCTGGGCCCGGCCCGCCTGATGCTCGTCTCCGCCACCACCACGGCCCTTGCCACCGCCCTCGGCTCGGCCCTCGCGCTCCTCCTCTACCTCCACCTCCGCACCGGCCCCGCGGCCCCCGACTTCCTGGCCCCCCACCACCTCCTCCCCCTCCCCGCCACCCTGACCCTCCTGGCCATCGTCCCCACCACGGCCTCAACAGCGACGGCCTGGTCCCTACGCCCCCGCCGGGAATCCGCCCACCTCGCCGCGGACGGCGCGGCCACCTCCCCCACCCGTCGCCCCGCGAGCGGCAACGCCGCTTCCCCACGCCGTCGGCCCGCGGGCCGACGTGCCGCTGGGGCGTCTCCCCACCCGGAGCTCGCCGCCCAGCCGCTCCCCGTGACCGCGGGCCGTCGTGCCCCCTGGGGCGACGGGGGCCCACCCCGCTCAAGCGAAGCCGAGAGCCCGGGGGAGGCCGGGCGCTGGGGATACCCCCTGAGCGAAGAGCCCGGGGGAGGCACCCCGCCAGCGCCGGGCAGCGCGACCCACCCCCACGCGCCCGCGCCGGACGCACCCGTGACCCCGGCCCACCCCAACCCCGTAGCAGCCCTCCCCTGGGGCATCGCCACCCTCGCCGCGGGCCTCGCCGTGGAGACGTACGCCAGCAGCCGCACCGCCACCCCCGTCCACCTCCCCGGCGGCCTCACCGCCAGCCCCACCACCCTCCTCACCGGCTGGCTCCTCACCGCCGTGGGCCTGGCCCTCACCGGCCCCGGCCTCACCCACCTCACCGGCCGCCTCCTCCAGGCCGCCCGCCCCGGCGCCCTCCGCCTCCTCGCGGGCCGCATCCTCATGACGGAGGCCCCCCGCATCGGCCGCCCCCTCGGCGTCGTCTGCGCCGTGGCCTCCGCCGCCTACGCCACCGCCGCCCTGTACGACCCCGCCGCCACCCCCTTCGGCCCCCTCACCACCCTCGGCGCCCTCCTCGTGGCGGCCTGCACGGTCGCCACCCTGCTCACCGCCGCCGTGGAGACGAGACAGGCCCGCGCCGACACCAACGCGGCCCTGCTCCGCCTCGGCGCCCCCGCGACGACACTCCGCACCGCCGCCGCCCTGCGCACCGCCGCCCTGCTCGCGGTCTTCGCCCCGCTGACCCTGCTGGTGGCCGTACTGGCGACCCAGCCGCTGCAAGCGGCTTGACCGCGTTCGAAAAAAGATCCCCGAGAACCGATGAGTCCGCGAACCCCCCGGCGTCTATCCCTACGAACACGATGGAACACGTGGCCGGAACACGTGGAACGCACCGAGGGAGAGCCCCATGACCACCACCCCCCAGTACCAGCAGATGATCTTCGTCAACCTCCCCGTGAACGACCTCGAAGCGTCGAAGAAGTTCTTCACGGAGCTGGGCTACTCGATCAACCCGCAGTTCAGCGACGAGAACGCCGCCTCGGTCGTGATCAGCGAGACCATCGTGACCATGCTGCTCACCAAGCCGTTCTACGCCACCTTCACCGACAAGGAGATCGCGGACGCCACGAAGACCAGCGAGGTCCTGGTCTGCCTGAGCGCCGAGAGCCGCGAGAAGGTCGACGAGCTGGTGGAGAAGGCCGTCGCCGCGGGCGGCACCGCGTCGGAACGGGTCCAGGACCTGGGCTTCATGTACGGCCGCGCCTTCGACGACCTCGACGGCCACACCTGGGAGGTCGTGTGGATGGACCCGGCGGCGGTGCAGGGCTGACGCACACCCGTGCCAGCATGGGCGCGTGCAGACGACGCCCGCCCTCCCCCAAGCTCTCAACTCCGTTCGACCAGGGGGGACCCCCACCGCCCACCACGACGACCAAGAGATAGAGACACTGGAGGAGTTCGACGCGACGGTCACCGCGCGCGGCTCACTCGACGGATACCGCGTCCAGTCCGTCGACCTGACGGACCGTACCCGCGAACTCCTCACCACCCCCGCCACGGGCGCCGTCTTCCTCGGCTGCCCGATGCGCGAGAACGCCGCCGCCAAGGTCCGCGCCGACGGCGCCCTGGTCTTCCCGCCCGTCCCGGACCTGCCGTTCGACCCGTACCGCGGCCTGGTCTACGCCCCGGACGAGCTGTTCGCGTCCCTCGCGGACGGCGGCTACGAGGCCACCCCCGACGCCCGCGCCTACGCCTGGTTCCAGCGGACCAAGGCGGACCGCGACATCTACGCCTCCACCCTGCGCGCCCTCCACGACGACGCGATCTCCGACGCCCTCGACGAACTCCTCGTCGGCGCCCGCGTCGTCGGTGTCATGGGCGGCCACGCCATGGCGCGCGGCACGGAGGCGTACGCCGGTGCCGCCCGCCTCGGCCGCGAGCTCACGCGCGCCGGACTCACCGTGGCGACCGGCGGCGGCCCCGGCGCGATGGAGGCGGCCAACCTGGGCGCGTACACCGCCCCGCACGACGACGAGGTACTCCCGGCCGCCCTCGAACTCCTCGCCGCCGCCCCGGGCTTCACCCCGTCCGTCACCGACTGGGCGCGGGCGGCGTTCGAGGTGCGCGCCCGCTGGCGGCAGGGCGGCCTCTCGGTCGGCATCCCGACCTGGTTCTACGGCCACGAGCCGCCGAACCCGTTCGCGTCCCACATCGCCAAGTACTTCGCCAACGCCACCCGCGAGGACGGCCTGCTGGCCCGCTGCACCGCGGGCGTGGTCTTCCTGCCGGGCGCCGCCGGGACCGTACAGGAGATCTTCGACAACGCCACCCCGAACTACTACGCGTCACGCGGCGAACCCAGGCCCATGGTGCTGGTCGACCGCGCGCACTGGACGGAGCGGCTGCCCGCCTGGCCACTGCTGCGGGAGCTGGCGCGGGAGCGGTCGATGGAGGCGCGCATCGACCTCGTTGACCGGATCGATGAGGTTCCGGAGGCGTTGAAACGTCTCGGCGGTTAATAAGCGGGCAAAGCCAACGTCACTGTGACCTCTGCGCATTGACACTGCTTATGGAGCGCTTATAGACCTGAGTGTTCCCGGAGGTGTGGGACGCGCCGCGACGTGTCGCCCCAACTCCTCCGTAGCCCCCCGCATTTGCAACTTGTGAAGGACAAACGTGTCCATACTCCGCCACAACGCACGCAACGACACCCGGCGCACGACCGGCCGTTCCGTGCGCGCCCTCGGTGTCGTCGCCGCCTCCGCCGCCCTGGTCCTCGGGGTGACGAACAGCGCGCTCGCCTGCAACATCAGCGAGTTCTCCGCCGAAGCCCTGTGCGACGGCACCAACGGCGTCATCGCGGTCACCGACAAGGACCCGAGCGGGGTCCCGGCGACCGTCACCGTCTACGAGCAGAACGCGGGCTCCGGCGAGCGCGAGGTCGGCAGCCAGGTGGTCAAGGGCTCCCGCGAAGGTGTCACCATCACCTTCGAGGAGGACTGGAAGCCGGGCGCCACCTACCGCGTCCACGTCAAGGCCGGGAACCAGGTCGACGAGGACATCAAGCCGAACCTGACCACCCCGGACACGGGCTGCGGCAAGGACGACACCCCGAGCCCGTCGCCCTCGGAGTCCTCCCCGGAGCCGTCGGGGACGCCTTCGGAGACCCCCTCCGAGAGCCCGTCGGCACCGTCGTCCCCGGAGGAGGGGACCACCGCCCCCGCGGACACGGCCAGCAACGCGCCGTCCCCCGCGGCCGGCAAGTCCAACCTCGCCGAGACCGGCGCCAGCTCCAACACCGGCATGATCGCCGGGATCGCCGGCGCGCTGGTCGTCGCCGGTGGTGGCGCGGTCTTCTTCGGCCTGCGCCGCCGCAACGGCAACCGCTAGGGACGACGACACACCAGCACCACACACGACGGCCGGGTGGCGACACGCCACCCGGCCGTCACGTGTGCCGGGACCGACACGTCACCCCAGCACCACGACCTCCGCCACGTCGAACCCCACCCCCACCACGTCCCCCACGCCCGGCGCCCCCCGCAGCGCGCACGCCGCCTCCAGCCGCGGCGCGCCGTCCTCCGGCTGGAGGTGTACGGCGACATGGGTGCCCTGGAAGGTGCGGCCGACGACCCCGCAGCGCAGCCCCGTCCCGGCGGACGCGAGGCGGACCCCGCCCGGCCGCACGAGCAGCGTGCGGGGACCCTGCGGAGCGCCCTCGGGAACGGGCAGCCTGCCCCACGGCGTGGCCGCGGCCTGCCCGGTGACCGTCGCGCCGGTCACGTTGGCGAAGCCGAGGAAGCGGGCCACGAACTCGTCCGCGGGCCGCTGCCACACCTCCAGGGGCGTGCCGGACTGGGCGATCCGCCCGTCCCGCATCACCACCACCCGGTCGGCGAGCGCGAACGCCTCCCCCTGGTCGTGGGTGACCGCCAGCACGGTCGTCCCCAGCGCGCCGAACAGCTCCCGCAACTCCACCACCAGCCGCTCCCGCAGCGAGCGGTCGAGCTGCCCGAGTGGCTCGTCCAGCATCAGCAGCCGGGGCCGGGGAGCAAGCGCGCGGGCGAGCGCGACGCGCTGCTGCTCCCCGCCGGACAGGGCGGCCACGGCCCGCCCGGCGGCCCCGGGCAGCCCCACGAGGTCGAGCAGCTCCCGCACCCGCTCCCGCTGTTCGCCCCGGCCCACACCGTGCATCCGCAGCCCGAAGGCCACGTTCCCGCCGACGTCGCGCTGCGGAAACAGCTGGTGGTCCTGGAACATCAGCCCGACCCCGCGCCGGTGCGCGGGCAGCCCCGTCTGGTCCCGTCCGTCGAGCAGCACCCGCCCCTCGTCCAGCGGCTGGAGCCCGGCCACCGCCCGCAGCAGCGTCGACTTGCCGCTGCCGCTGGGCCCGAGCACACACACGGTCTCCTGCTCGGCGACCTCCAGGCCGACACCGTCCAGCACCGCCCGCCCACCGAAGCGGACGGTCGCGGACTCCACGCTCAGCAGCATCAGAACTCCCCCGTCCGGTCCGGCACCCGCAACCGCTCAAGCACCAGCAGGGCCACCGCGCACACCACCATCAGGATCGTCGAAAGGGCCATCGCCTGCCCGTAGTTGAGATCACCCGGCCGCCCGAGCAGCCGTGCCACGGCGACCGGCAGCGTCGGGTTGTCGGGGCGGGCGATGAAGACCGTCGCCCCGAACTCCCCCAGCGACACCGCGAACGCGAACCCGGCGGCCACCAGCAGCGCCCGCCGCACCAGCGGCAGGTCCACCTCGCGCCAGGCCCGCCACGGCGAGGCCCCGAGCACCGCCGCCGCCTCCCGCAGCCGGACGTCCACCGCCCGCAGCACCGGCAGCATGGTCCGTACGACGAAGGGCACGCCGACCAGCGCCTGCGCCAGCGGCACCAGGATCCAGGTGGCCCGCAGGTCGAGGGGCGGCTCGTCGAGCGCGATCAGGAACCCGAACCCGACCGTCACCGCCGACACCCCCAGCGGCAGCATCAGCAGCGCGTCGAACCCGCGCACCAGGCGCCCGGCGTCCCGCCGCGTCAGCGCCACCGCCGCGAGCCCGCCGACCAGGACGGCGATGGCGGTCGCGGCGAGCGCGTACTGGAGCGAGTTGCCGACGGCCTCGATCGGCGCGACGAGGAAGATCCCCCCGTCGTCGTCCGTCAGCGCCCGGTAGTACCCGAACCCGGACGTGTGCAGCGACCGCCGCACCAGCACCGCTGGCGGCAGCACCAGCAGCACCGCCACCGACACCAGCACCCCGCCGAGCAGCGCCCACTGCCCGGCGCCCCGGGGCCGTCGCGCGGTGGTGGCGGCGTCCACCAGGCGCAGCGCGCTCTCCCGCCGCCGTACGGTCCAGGCGTGCACGGCGAGCACCGCGCCGACCGCCGCGAACTGCACGAGCGTCAGCACGGCGGCGGTGGACAGGTCGAAGATCTCGGAGGTCTGCCGGTAGATCTCCACCTCCAGGGTGGAGAAGGTGGGCCCGCCGAGGATCTGCACCACCCCGAAGGAGGTGAAGGTGAACAGGAACACCATCAGCGCGGCGGCGGCCACCGCGGGCCCGAGAGCGGGGAGCGTCACCTTCCGCCACGCCCGCAGCGGCGACGCGCCGAGCATCCGCGCCGCCTCCTCCTGTCGTGGGTCCAGCTGCGCCCACAGCCCGCCGACGGTCCGCACGACGACGGCGTAGTTGAAGAAGACGTGCGCGAGCAGGATCGCCCAGACGGTGGTGTCCAGCCGTACGCCCCACCACTCGTCGAGCAGCCCCCCGCGCCCGACGAGCGCGAGGAACGCCGTACCGACGACGACGGTCGGCAGCACGAACGGCACGGTGACGACGGCCCGCAGCACCTGCTTGCCGGGGAAGTCGAGGCGCGCGAACACATAGGCGCCGGGCAGTGCGACCACCAGGGTCAGCACGGTGGAGACCACCGCCTGCCAGGTGGTGAACCACAGCACGTGCCGGATGCCGGGGTCCGCGAGGACGTCCCAGAGCCGCCCGAACTCCCAGCCGTCGCCCCCGGCCCGCAACCCGCGCGAGACGATGGCGACGACCGGGTAGGCGAAGAAGATCCCGAAGAACGCGACGGGCAGGGCGAGCAGCCCCAGCCGCGCCGCGTTGCTCCGAACCCGTGGGCTCACTTCAGGACGAGCGAGGTCCACGACTTGACCCACTGGTCGCGGTGGTCGGCGATCTTCGCCGGGTCCATGGTGTGCGGGTCCTCGGCCTGCGGCCCGTACTCAGCGAACTCCTCGGGCACCTGGACGCCCTCCCGCACGGGATAGACGAACATGTTCAACGGCATGTCCCCCTGGAACTTCTCCCCCACCAGGAAGTCGATGAGCGCCTTGCCGCCCTCGCTGTTGCGGGCGTTGCTGAGCAGGCCCGCGTACTCGACCTGCCGGAAGCAGGTGTCGGCGGCCACCCCGGTGGGCGCGGTCTCGGGCCGCGGGTCGGCGAAGATCACCTCGGCGGGCGGCGAGGAGGCGTAGGACACGACCAGCGGTCGCTCCCCGCCCGCCTCCTTGCCTCCGGCGGACCCGGAGAACTCCTCGTTGTACGCCTGCTCCCAGCCCTCGACCACCTTCACACCGTTGGCCTTGAGCTTCTCCCAGTAGTCGGACCAGCCGTCGTCCCCGTACTCGGCCGCGGTGCCGAGCAGGAAGCCGAGCCCCGGCGAGGAGGACGAGGCGTTCTCGGTGACGAGGAGGTCCTTGTAGGCGGGCTTGACGAGGTCGTCGTACGACGTCGGCGGGGCGAGGTCGTGCTTCTCGAAGTACGCCTTGTCGTAGTTGACGCAGATGTCGCCGGTGTCGACCGGGGTGACCCGGTCCCCGCCCTCGGCGGGCCGGTACGCGGCCTCGACCTGGTCGGCGTCCTTCGCCTCGTACGGCTGGAACAGCCCGTTGTCGAGGGCGCGCGACAGCAGCGTGTTGTCGACGCCGAAGAGGACGTCGCCCTGCGGGTTGTCCTTGGTGAGGATCGCCTTGTTGACGGCCTGCCCGGCGTCGCCGTCGGTGAGGACCTTCACCCGGTAGCCGGACTGCTCCTCGAAGGCGGCGAGGACGTCCTTGGAGACGGCCCACGAGTTGTGGCTGACGAGCGTGACGGTCCTGCTCCCGGACGCCGACTCGTCGTCCGACGACGACCCGCACCCGGTGACCACGACGAGCCCGAGCCCGAGCCCGACGGCCAGGATCCCTGCGTACTTCCTGTTCACTGATTCCTCCTGGGATGGACCAGGAGAAGACGCGGCCCTGCCCGGGACCTCGGAGGGTCCCGGGCAGGGCGCAACAGCTTGAGTGGTGACCGATCTCCCTACCCAGAATGACCTGGGCCAGGTTCGGAGGGTCTGCGGCCGCGATGCCGCACTCTCAGCGCTGTGGCGCTCCCCTGTCGGAATATGAAGATGTGTTCCTACGGCGGTCAGGTTACCGCTCGGTGGCGGCGAGCTGTCCACACGCCCCGTCGATCTCCTGCCCCCGGGTGTCCCGGATGGTCACCGGCACACCGTGCGCGGCGATCGCCTCGACGAACGCCTTCTCGTCCTCGGGCCGCGAGGCGGTCCACTGGGACCCCGGGGTCGGGTTCAGCGGGATGAGGTTGACGTGCACGGGCTTGCCCCGCAGCAGCCGCCCGAGCCGGTCCCCGCGCCACGCCTGGTCGTTGATGTCCCGGATCAGCGCGTACTCGATGGACAGCCGCCGCCCCGACTTCTCGGCGTACTCCCACCCGGCGTCCAGCACCTCCCGCACCTTCCACCGCGTGTTCACCGGCACGAGCGTGTCCCGCAGCTCGTCGTCCGGCGCGTGCAGCGAGATGGCCAGCCGGCACTTGAACCCCTCGTCGGCGAACCGGTGGATGGCGGGCACCAGCCCGACCGTCGACACGGTGATCCCACGCTGCGACAGCCCGAGGCCGTTCGGCTCCGGATCGGTGAGCGCGCGGATGGCACCCACGACCCGCTTGTAGTTGGCGAGCGGCTCGCCCATCCCCATGAAGACGATGTTCGACAGCCGCGCCGGACCCCCGGGGATCTCCCCGTCCCGCAGCGCCCGCATCCCGTCGACGATCTGGTGCACGATCTCCGCGGTCGACAGGTTCCGGTCGAGCCCCGCCTGCCCGGTCGCACAGAACGGGCAGTTCATCCCGCACCCCGCCTGCGAGCTGATGCACATGGTCACCCGGTCCGGGTACCGCATCAGCACCGACTCGACGAGCGTCCCGTCGAACAGCCGCCACAGCGTCTTGCGGGTGGTGTCCGCGTCCGTCGACAGATGCCGTACGACGGTCATCAGCTCCGGGAACAGCGCGTCCTTCAGCTTCTCCCGCGACGCGGCGGGGATG
Source organism: Streptomyces sp. NPDC006997 (assembly GCF_040635175.1). Taxonomy (NCBI): domain Bacteria; kingdom Bacillati; phylum Actinomycetota; class Actinomycetes; order Kitasatosporales; family Streptomycetaceae; genus Streptomyces; species Streptomyces sp. NPDC006997. Next base: position 208,125 of record NZ_JBEYHH010000001.1, on the reverse strand, counting down.
TCGGTCCACTGCTCGGGCGCGTACGCGTACCGCGCGAAGTAGTGCTGCGAGAGCTGCTTGGCACGAAACGGCTTCTCCCCGACCTCCGCCACCGCCTCCTTACGCTCGGCGGGCGACAGATCAGCGAGATGCCGCGGCGGCTTCTTGGCTCCGCGGGGGGCGACGAAAGTGAGTTCTCCGGGTGCAGGCATAACACGTCCAGTGTGGCAGATCATCCGTGGGGGCCCAGGCCAGAGGGGGGTGGGGGTGGTCACCCGCGGGTATCGCCTGTCAGCGTTGGTCGGCTTCGGACGGCCCAGGGACGGCCCAGGACTCAGCCGGCCCCCGACCGGCCGTGCCCAGGCAGCGGCGCCACCGCCCGTCACTCCACCTGCACGGGAGCGACCGGGAGCTGTTCCCTGTAGGGCCATGTGAAGGTGCGGTCGGGTTCGAGGTGGGCGTCCCCCCAGTGGATGGCATGGATGCCGTTCTCGGCGTCGGCCGTGAAGAACACACAGACCAACCTGGTGGAAGCTCCCAGCTCCTCGAAAACTTCGTGCAGCCCCAGGTACTCCTCGGTCGCCAGGTCCTCATCGACGTCGAACAGGCCTTCCGGAGGCTGCGGCCCGTGCGCCCGGAACAGCCGGTGCCGAGTGGGCGACGCGTTGGCCGGCAGCCTGGCTCGGTCCAGGGGCCTCGGCCGGCCCGCGTACCGGAACGGGAAGAGTGCGTGATCGTTGATCACCGCGTACTCGTACCCGCGCACGTCCCGCACGGCTTCCCCCAGCTCCCGCGCCGTCTCCGCCAGGTTCTCGCGCACCACCCCCGCAAGGGCGACACCGTACGGACTCCGCTTCTTCAGTCCCGCGGCGACGTGCGCGGCATGAGCCTTCCCGTGCGCCTTGGCCAACTGCACCGGGACAGCAGCAGCAAGCGCGTCGGCATGCCGCCCAAACCGCTCGACGGCCCAGGCCGACGGCCCTACCGGATAGCCACCCAACACCGACATGCAGTGCTCCCTCCCCCAGGTCCGCGCCTCTGAACTGTGTGACACGCACACGAAGGGCGCACAAGGGGGCGATCTAGCCAGGACGCGGCGGCACACGCTCGTTGCTCAGAGCAGCCACAACTGACCGTCGGCGGCCGTGACCTGCTGCTGAGCTGTCGGCAGTTGTCGACGTCGGTCATCGCTGAGCGCCCTTACCCGGCCCGAGGACGGCCGGCAAAGGGCGCTCCCCTTGTTGCCTGCCGATGTGGTGTGCTATGTGACGCAAGCCATCCGTGATCTAATTACCGTTACTTAGCGGAGTTAGGAGTTACTAGATGAACGACGCCACCAAGATCCGTCGGGCTGTGAAGCTGGGGCAGGTGTTCACTCCGAGCGCTCCTGTTTCGAGTCGTGACTTCTTCGCTGGACGCGTTGACCAAATCATGGACGTTTCTAATGCAATCTTGCAACCGGGAAAGCATGTCATGCTTTACGGGGAACGAGGCGTCGGAAAAACTTCGCTCGCGAATATTCTCTGGGATTTGCTGTCCCCGCTATCTGGCGCGAAGGGAACCTCGGTACGAGTTAACTGCACAACACAGGATAACTTCCGTAGCATCTGGACTAAGGTGCTGCGGGAAGCGGGTATCGAAGTGCCGGAGCCCTGGACCTATGCGTCGCCAGATCCGGATGACGTTCGACGCATTCTGGGGAAGATCCCTGGGGACAATATTGTTATCCTCGATGAGTACGACCGCATTGAGGATGACGATTCACTTTCCCTGATGGCTGATCTAATCAAGGCGTTGTCTGATCACCTTGTGCGTACGAAGCTTGTGATCGTTGGCGTTGCCGACTCGATTGACCATCTTTTCGGTGAGCACGAATCAATTCAGCGGGCGGTCGAGGAGGTGCAGATGCCTCGAATGTCGCAGCAAGAGTTGATGGATATCATCGATAACGGTCTGAACGCAGTCGAGATGACAATCTCCCCGGAGGCTCGTCAGCGGATCGGCCGTCTCGCTGAGGGATTCCCGCACTACGTGCACCTCTTGTCGCTCAGCGCTGCTAAGCGGGCGGTTGCCGACGACCGGAACAACGTCACCGTCGAGGACGTCGCCGAAGCGGTAAACAAGGCGGTCGAAAAGCACTCTCTCCTGCGAGAATATCAATCAGCGATCCAGAGCCCGCGCCCGGGAACGTTGTTCTCCAAGGTGTTGGCCGCTTGCGCCCTCGCTGAGAAGAATCGGCTGGGCCAATTCACCGCAGGAGCAGTGCGCGAGCCTTTGAGTCGCATCATGGGCAAGCCGTATGAGATTCCCGCATTTGCACCTCACCTCAAGGCGTTCACTGGTGATGAGCGCGGGTCTGTGCTTAAGCGTGAAGGTCCCGAGCGTCGGTACACCTATCGTTTCCGAAATCCCCTTATGCAGCCATTCGCTATTCTCACCTCTCTTGCTGAAGGTGACATCCCGGAGGAATTTGCCGCCGAGATTCTGAGTTAAGGTGCGCCTTAGTGATAGGTCGGCGGAGCGGCTTTGGGCTGGAGCTGCTTTGGGGCGAGTGATCATGGCCCCGTAAGCTTCCGGCGCGTCGGGCAGTCTGTGGACCTGCCCGGTAAAGCACGACGTTGGGGCCATGATCTTAGAGGCTCGCCCCAAAGTGGCTGCCTAAAGCCGCGGAGCCGACCGCCCCAGCCACAGAGGGGTTCTCCCCACTTCATGCCCGCAGCCGCCGAGCGCGCCGCCGGGCGCGGCCAGCCGGGGCGAAGACAGGAGGCAGGCCGCGCCGCAGAGGCGGCGCGCGCCCGCGCCGTGCGCGGGCCTTGATGAAGTAGGGAAAGTTGTACCGCACCCATGATCGAAACCGCTCGATCGTGGCCTGTCGGCTCACCGCTCGTCTCGGCTACCGTTCCATCCATGCCTTCTGCACTGGACACGCCTCAGGGAGCGGCCGAACTCGCCGAGTCTCTGCTTCCCCAGCTCGGGAACCGCTGGCTGCACACTCAGGCTGTGGCCGCTCGGGCTCGCGAGGCTGCCGCGGCTGTGTCGGAGGCTGACTGGGATCTCCTCGTCGCCGCAGCCTGGCTGCACGACATCGGTTACGCCCCCGAGCTGCGTGACACCGGGTTCCATCCCCTCGACGGTGCCCACCACCTCGAAACGCTTGGTGCGCCGGCACGTCTCGTGCGGCTGGTCGCCCACCACTCCGGGGCCGTGTACGAAGCGGAGCAGCGCGGTCTCTCGGCAGAGCTGGCCGTCTACGAGCGGGAGGACTCCCCCGTCCTCGACGCGCTGATCTTCGCCGACATGACGACCGGCCCCGCCGGGCAGTCCTTCGACTTCGACACGCGGATTGACGAGATCCTCGTCCGTTACGAGCCGGGCAACGAGGTGCACAACGCGATCAGCAAGGCGCGCCCGTACCTCCAGGCCGCCGTCGAGCGAACCCTCGACCGCATGGCCGCTCAGCCGATGTAAGGCTCCGCCCGGCTGGCCAATCCGTGCTCGATCCGCATGCGCATCGACGGGTGGATGGTCAGCTCGTCCAGCCTGCTCGGATCGACGAACGCGACTTCCTTGCTCTCACTGCTCGTCCGCAGCTCGCCGCCGACAATGCGCGCGTGGAAGCAAATGGAGAACTGCTGGCGGACCTCGCCGTCGTCGTACGCCATGACGTGTCCGGGGTTCGTGTAGATCCCGATCAGACCGGTGACCTCGACGTCGAACCCGGTCTCTTCCTTGGTCTCGCGTACAGCCGCGTCGGGGGCTGACTCGCCCAGGTCGATGCCGCCTCCGGGCAGGGCCCACAGGTCGTTGTCGGTCTTGTGGATCAGCAGGACCTCCCCGGCCTCGTTGCGGGCCACAGCGGTCACGGAGGGAACAAGGCTGTTCGCCTTCGGAGCGTTCGGATCGTTGAAGTAGTCGACGCGTGCCATGTGTTCAGCGTCGCACGCCGGGAGCCGGTTATGCCTTCCGGCCCTGCTCCCACGCGTAGTCGAAGCTCCGCATGTAGTGCCGGAACGTCCGCGCTCCCGGCAGGTACTTGAAGTGCATCACCGGGTTCTGTCCGGCGGGAGCTCCCAGCACGTGAGGGTTCACCAACACGTCGTCGTCGAACCGGTAGATCGAGTTGTAGAGGATCGTGTCGTGCAGCCGGATCTCGACGCCGGGCGTCGACATGGCGGGCTGCAAGTATCGGCGAGTGATCCGCGCTCGCGCCGCCAGGTCGTCGCCGATTCCCTCCTCTTCGCCACGCTGGCGCACAGCCGCGGACTCCGGGTCGCCCAGCAGGATGCGGACCTGGGCGCCGGCCTTCGCCTTGTCGGCCAACTGGTCCGGCAGGTCCGGGTGACTGTCGAAGAGGAACAGTCCCGCGTACACCAGGATGTCGACCTGGTCCGTCGCCTTCTCGATCAGAGAGGACCACAGCGGGACAGGGACCGCACCGCGGTGCGGGTAGTACGTGATCAGCTCCGACGCGCTCGCCTTCTCGGCCTGCTTCTCGACTGACGGCCAGACGTAGACCTCGTCGACCCCGAGGAAGCTTGCAGCCTTCCAACGGTGCCCCCGGTGCGGAGTGCGGTTCGTGGTGATCCAGCGCTCGACGCTCTTGGGATCGACTCCGACGTGTTCGGCAACGGACTGGATCGTCTCGCCATTCGCCGAAATCGCCGCGCGCAGACGCTCGTTCGCCATGGCGTGCCCTTCCTCGGGACCCGTAGGGACGTTTTGACGATAACTCAGACGTCCCTAAACGTCCATACGGGCCGTGATGCGTCCACCCCCTCTCGCGGTCTCCTGATCTCACCGACGGGACGTCGGCCAAGAACACGCCACAGCAGGAGACAAGACGATGCGTCAGATTACCGTGGACACCTCCACCGCGACCGTGATGGTCGCCAAGACCCCGCAGCCCAAGGTCAAGGACCGCCGTACCGGCGAGATCGCCACTGACATGGAGACCGGCGCGAAGCTGATGACCGTGGACGTGATGTTCGCGGCCAACGAGGAGGTGGAGATCCTGTCCATCACCGTCCCCGAGCCGGGCATCTCCGGTGAGCTGACCATGGGCACCCCGGTCGCGCTCACGGGCCTGATCGCCCGGCCGTGGGAGAACGACTTCAACGGCCAGAAGCGGCACGGCATCGCCTTCCGCGCCGTCGCGGTCACGTCCCTGGTCGCCGCTGCCGCGAACTCCACGGCGGCCTGATCATGACCGCCTCCACGGTCGCTCTGGTGCTGGTCGTCGCCGCTGCGGGTCTCCTGCGGTGGCGGCGTCCCGCCTGGTACTGGCTGACCTTCGGCGTCACCCTGGCCACGCTGCGGGTCCTGGTCCGCTACGCCTCCGTCATGGACGCCTGCGGGCTGACGGTCCCGCCCTCGCGCTGGCGCCTGGCCCTGGCACGAGTCACCAACCGGGACGTGCCGGCCTCCCGTCCGCCGCGCATCCTGCGCTTCCGCCCGACCCGGACCGGCCTGGTCCTGCGGCTGGGCCTGCGCCCCGGACAGGACGCCTTCGACGTCGCCGCCGCCTCCGACCGGCTGCGCCACTCCTTCTCGATGTACGGCGTCACCTCGCGTGAACTGCGGTCCGGCGTCGTGGAAGTGCGGATGACCGGATACGACGTCCTCAAGCGGGTGCAGATGCCCGCCAAGCTCGACACCCGCCCGATGCGGGTCCCGGTCGCGCTGCGCGAGGACGGCTCGGTGCACTACCGCGACTACCGGGCGATCCCGCACGCCCTCACCCTCGGCGCCACCGAGTCGGGCAAGTCCGTCTACCAGCGCAACCTGGTCGCCGGGCTCGCCCCGATGGATGTGGCCTTGGTCGGCGTCGACTGCAAACAGGGGGTCGAGCTGTTCCCGCTGGCCCGCCGGTTCTCCGCGCTGGCCGACAACCCCGACACCGCCGCCGACCTCCTCGACGCGCTCGTGTCCCGCATGGAAGGGGTCTACCAGCTCATCCGCGCCGAACAGCGCATCACCGCCGCCGTGCCGGACGCGGAGATCGCCGCCGACATCTGGGACCTGCCCGAACATCTGCGGCCCGTGCCGGTCGTGGTCCTGGTCGACGAGGTCGCCGAACTCGCCCTGTTCGCGAGCAAGGAGGAGGAGAAGCGGCGCGACCGGATCATCACCGCACTGGTCCGCCTCGCCCAGCTCGGCCGCGCGGCCGGCATCTATCTGGAGATCTGCGGGCAGCGCTTCGGCTCCGAACTCGGCAAGGGCATCACCATGCTCCGCGCCCAGCTCACCGGCCGCACCGCCCACCGCGTCAACGACGAAACCTCCGCCAACATGGCCTTCGGGGACATCTCCCCGGACGCCGTCCTGGCCGCCATCCAGATCCCCGCCGAACTGCGCGGCCTCGCCATAGCCGGGGACTCCACCGGCGGCTGGCACCGCATCCGCGCCCCGCACACCTCGCTCCGCCAGGCCGTGAACACCTGCAACCGGCACGCCGACCGCACCCCGGACCTGCCCGAACTGGCCCCCTTCCGGCCCGAACTGACCAGCGCCTCCGAGGCCCCGGCGCCGCTGGCTAAGACCGCTCCTGCCACGGCCTGACCTCCCCCGCTCCACGGTCGGCGCGACCACCCTTCGCGCCAGATCCCTACCCCTGCCATGCCTGATGAAGGGAGAACCCGCGTCATGTGCCCCGACTGCGAGGACTTCGCCCGCACCGTCCTGCTGCTCGGTCAGCTCGCCCTCTACGCCGACACCAGCGGCGCCGACCTCGACTTCGTCGACGTCGTCAGCCCCTCCCTGGCCGCATCCCTCCCCGAGCCGCCGACCGGTGAGGAGTCCTGATGGCCGCCCGCCACGGCCTGCGCGTCGACGCCGTCCTGGTCCAAGCCGTCATCGCCGGTGCCCTGTCCTTCGCCCACCTGCACGACCTGGCCGCCGCTGCCGGACAGGACGGCTGGAAAGCCTGGGCCTACCCCGTCAGCGTGGACCTGCTCCTGGTCGCCGCCTGGCGACGCCTGCGCAGTGAGGGTCCGTCCCGGCTGGCCTGGTGCTGGTTCCTCATCGCCCTGTTCGCCTCCCTCGGCGCCAATGTCGCCACCGCCGGATTCCTCGACCTGGCCGACCCGCCCGCCCTGCTCCGCCTGGGCATCGCCGGATGGCCCGCCCTCGCCTTCCTCGGCGGCACCCTCCTCGCCCACTCCGCCGACCACCGCACACCGACTCCGCCAGCACCCGTCCCGGCCCCGGAACCCGACCTCACCGACGACCACGAACCGCACCCCGCACCCGTGCCGGACCCGGAGCCCGCCCCCGCTCCGGCCGCGGCTCCAGTCGCGGAACCGCCGGCACTTCCGCCCGCCGACCCGGCCCCCGCGGTTCCGGCCGTCCTCGTCGACCACGCCCGCAAGGTCGCCGCCGACTACCGCGACCGCACCGGTGCCCCGATCGACACCGACACCCTGCGCGCCCGCCTCGGCGTCCCGCCCCACCTCGCCGACGCCATCGCCGCCCAGCTCACCTGACCCGGAAGACAGGACGACCGATGACCTTCGACCCCGCCGACCTGACCGCCGCCGACTACCTCGACAGCGCCCGCGAGATGACCGCCGCAGGTCGTCCCTACCTCGCCCACCTGCTCGCCGAGGAAGCTGCCCAGCGCACCCCCAGCCCGGCAGCCGCCGCCGGCATCCGCGCCAGCTTCCCCGACCCCACCACCGACCGGAAGGACTGACCGTCATGCCCGCCCGCGACCACTTCCACTCCGTGATGCGCATCGGCCCCGTACAGATCGGCACCCACCGCGACCGCCACGGCCGCACCGCGCACGCCGCCGTCTGCACCGCCGACCGCTGCGGCTGGTCCGCCGACTACTCCAGCCAGTCCGCCGCCCAGCTCGCCGCCCGCACCCACCGCTGCCGCGTCCGCTAGGAGACACCCGTCATGCAGGTCCCCCTCTGGTTCGCCCTCGCCGCCGTCGGCTACCTCGGCGTCAAGTTCCTGCGCCCGCCCTGGTGGCTCGTCGCCGTCCTCCTCCTCGGCGGCTACCTCCTCGCCGACAGCGTCCTGGCCCCCGCCATCGACACCGCCCTCACCAAGTAGTCCGCACCGAAGGGAGAACCGTCATGCTCCGCCCGAAGATCCCCACCATGCCCACCCCCACCGGGCTCGTCACCCCGCCCGCCGTCATCGAGCCGACCACCGTGGTCCAGCACCACCCGGCACCCGCCCCGGCCCCGGCCGCGTCGACCCGCCCGACCGTCCAGCTCACCCCCGGCGCAGTCCTCACCCTGGTCGGCGCCGGCACCGCCGTCGTCCTGGTCGTCGGCGCCGTCCTCGTCTCGATGCTCCTGGCCGTCGCCGTCACCGGCGCGTCCGTCGCCGTCTGCGCCGTGGTGGTCCGCTCGGTCATCGCCTCGCAGCACCGCCGCTGAACGGTCCCAGGGGCGACGCCCAAGCCGCCAAGCACGCCGCCGCTCCTGGGACCGGGTTCCGTCAAGCCAACCGCCATCGTCAAGGGACAACGCCATGGACCTGCACATAGCCGCGAGCATCGTGCCGTTACTCGGCTGGGCCGTGCACGGCGGCATCCTCACCCGCCGTCTCGCCTGCGCCCGCCGCGACCCGCTCACCGGCCTGCACACCCGCGCCGGATGGACCGCCCGCGCCGAACACCTCATCCGCCGGCACCCGAACGCCGCCGTCCTCCTGGTCGACCTCGACCACTTCAAAACCCTGAACGACACCCACGGCCACGCCGCCGGGGACACCGCCCTCGTCGCCACCGCCGACCGGCTGCGCACCTGGTGCGGACACCACGGCACCGCCGGTCGCCTGGGCGGGGACGAATTCGTCGCCGTGATCCGGGACCTGGCCGCCGTCGACCTCGACGCGCTCACCGCCGCGCTGCACCGGCCGCTGCCCTACGGCGGAACGTTCCTCCCGCTGGCCGCCTCGGTCGGCGTCTGCCCCGTCGCGGAGCTGACGGTGCCACTCCTCACGGACGCGCTCGCCGCCGCCGACGCGGCCATGTACGCGACCAAGGGCCGTACCCGCCGGGGCTCCCGCACCACTCGCTGAGAGGCCACCGGGTGGCGCACAAGCCGCCAAGCACGCCGCCACCCGGGGCCGTTCCTTCCAACCGCAATCGAAAGGAACCACCATCATGGCCCACCACACCCCGCCCCCGCCGAGGATCTGCCCGGCCTGCGACGGCTTCGCCTCCGTCGCCGTCACCCTCGGCGGCCGCGACCACCGCGGTCACCTGCGCACCATCACCGCGCACTGCCCGGCCTGCAACGGCCTCGGCGTCGCCCGTACCCGCCCCCACCGGGAGGGCGCCCGTGCCTGAGCAGCTGCTCGACCGTGCCACCCTCGGCGACCTGCTGAGGGTGGCTTCGGCCGTTGACTACCACCGCTGGCACGAGCAGATCCGCCGCACCGGCGGCTGCGCCGACCCCATCCACCTGACCGGCTGGGTCCTGCACAAGGACAAGACGACCGGCGAGACCCTGCACCACTACTCCACCGAGGGCGAACCCGGCGGACGGCTCCGCCTCGCCTGCGGCAACCGCCGGGCCTCCCGCTGCCCGTCCTGCGCCTGGACCTACGCGGGCGACACCTACCACCTCATCCGCGCCGGCCTCGCCGGGGACGACCGCCGCGACATCCCCGCCACCGTCCGCGACCATCCCCGCGTCTTCGCCACCCTCACCGCCCCCTCCTTCGGCCGCGTGCACAACCGGCCCGACGACCGGGGCATCTGCCGCTGCGGCACCCGCCACACCGCCGACGATTCCGCCCTCGGCACCGCCCTCGACCCGGACACGTACGACTACGCGGGCGCGGTGCTGTTCAACAACCACGCCGGACAGCTCTGGCAGCGCTTCACCAACCGGCTACGCCGGGAGGTCGCCGCCCGCGCCGGCCTCTCGCAACGGGAGCTGAAGGAAGCCGCCCGGCTCTCCTACGGCAAGGTCGCCGAGTTCCAGAAGCGCGGGGCCCTGCACTTCCACGCCGTGATCCGTATCGACGGACCGGACGGCCCCGGCACCCCGCCGCCGACCTGGGCCACGGTCGCCCTCCTCGAGGACGCCATCCGGGCCGCCGCCGCGCACTCCTACACCTCGGTCTCCGTCCCGGCCGCCGCCGACCAGCCCGCCCGGACGTTCCGATGGGGCCGACAGCTCGACGTCCGCCCGGTCAAGGCCTTCGGGGACGGCTCCGACATCACGGAACAGGCCGTCGCCTCCTACGTCGCCAAGTACGCCACCAAAGCCGCCGAGAACACCGGCACCCTCGACCGCCGCATCGGCGAACTCTCCGAACTCGACCGCCACGGCGTCCCCGACCACACCCGCCGTCTGATCGAAGCGTGCAAGCTGCTCGACCCGCTGTACCCGGACCGGCGCCTGTGGGCCTGGGCGCACATGCTCGGCTTCCGCGGCCACTTCTCCTCGAAGTCCCGCCGCTACTCCACCACCCTCGGCGCCCTGCGCCAGGCGCGCGCCGACTTCCGCGCCGCCCAGGAGCACGCCGCCCTCGGCCTCGACGGCCAGGAGCCGGACACCGTCCTGGTCCTCACCGACTGGCAGTACGCGGGCCACGGCCACACCCCCGGCGAATCCGTCCTGGCCGCCACCATCGCCCGCGGCCTCCAACTCAACCGCGAAACAGCCCGCGAAGCCCTGCGAGACCTGGCCCTGGAAGGAGCCGCCGCATGACCGTCCACACGCTTCCCGAGCGGTACCTGACCCCGGCCGACGTCGCCGAGCTGCTCGGCGTTCCGGTCGAGACGCTGTACCAGTGGCGGCGGAAGCGCACAGGTCCTCCGGCCTTTCGCGTCGGCCGGCACCTTCGCTACGACCCCGTCCGGCTTCGCGAGTGGGTCGACGGTCTGACCGAGGTGGCCGCCTGATGCCCGGCCACGTGCAGGATCGCTGGTACAAGACCGAGACGGGCCCGGACGGCAAGCCGGTGAAGGTGAAGACCGATCGCCACGGCAGCGGCCTGCGCTACCGGGCCCGGTACGTCGGTCCGGATGGCACGGAAAAGAGCCGGTCCTTCCCCGACCGTCAGAAGCGCAAGGCGGAGGAGTGGCTGGCCGAGACGGCGGCCGACATGTCCCGTGGTCAGTACGTCGATCCCAAGGCCGCCCGGATGACCTTCCAGCAGTACGCGGAGCGCTGGATCACCGGGCAGACGACCGACCTGAACACACGGATCGGAGTGGAGACCCGGCTTCGGCGGCACGCCTTCCCCCGCATCGGGGCGCGTCCGCTCGGGTCCTTCCGGCCGGTCCACATCCGCGAGTTCGTGCGCGACCTGGAGGTCGACTCGGCGATAGGCGGCAGCTACGCCCGCAACATCTACGCCAACGTCCGCGCGGTCCTGTCGGCCGCCGTGGACGACGGCCACCTCGCCCGGAATCCGTGCTCGGCGGCATCGGTCCGCCCGCCAGCCGTCTCGGCCGCCCGGGTCGTGCCCTGGCTCCCCTCTCAGGTGCGCGCGGTCCGCAACGCTCTGCCTGAGCGGTACCAGGCCATGGTCTCCGTGGGCAGCGGCTGCGGTCTCCGCCAGGGCGAGATCATCGGCCTGTCCGAGGACTCCGTGCACCTCGACGGCGACACGCTGCGGGTCACGACTCAGGTCAAGCTGATCCGTGGTGTCGCGGTCTTCGCTCCGCCCAAGGGCAACAAGGAGCGGGACGTGCCGCTGCCGTCCTCGGTGGCCTCCGCCCTGCGCCGGCACATGGAGCTTCACCCGCCTGTGGGTATCAAGTTGCCGTGGGGTCGGCCGGACGGTCCGCTCACCGAGCGGCGTCTGATCTTCACGAACACGGTCGGCGGGATCGTCTGGCGGAGCAACTTCAACTTCCACGAGTGGAAGCGCGCCCTCGCCGCGGCCGGCCTCATCCCGACGCCGGAACCGGGGAAGCCGTACGCCTCCGCCCGGCAGCACGGGATGCACGCCCTTCGCCACTTCTACGCCTCGGTCCTCCTGGACGCGGGCGAGAGCATCAAGGCCGTGAGCGAGTACCTCGGCCACGCCGATCCGGCGATGACGCTGCGGGTGTACGCCCACCTGATGCCCAGCAGCAGCGAGCGGGCCCGCCGGGCCTTGGACGACGTCTTCGGCACGGCCCAGGAGCCCTGACGGCCCAGGGACGGCCCACCGGGTACCAGACGGCCCCCTGCTGGCGGCAAAACCGCTGGTAGGGGGCTTCTTCATGCCCGTCGGAGATCAGTTCTCCGGGCTTAGGCATGGCCGTACCAGTGTCGCAGATCCACTGGAGTGGCCCGCCCGGCGTCCGTCAGACGACCATCCGCTCCACCTGCTCCTTGAGCTGCTGCTCGTTGCGGGGCAGTTCGCGGCGGACCTGGGGGCGGACGACGAGGGGGACCAGGGCCTTGCCGATGCCGTGGCCGACGAAGTCCACCTCCATGGTGACGCGGGAGCGGCGACCGCCGTCGAGCGGCTCGATCTCGCCGTGGAAGAAGGCGCGGACGGGACCGTCGATGGTCTGCACCCGCCAGCTGTGCGGCGGCTGGTACTCGGTGAACTCCATGGTCATCGGCATCTCCCGGCTGCCGACGCGCCGGGTGACCCGGACCCGGGAGCCGGTGTGCGGCGGGCCCTCGTCCAGCGGCTCCGCGTGCAGCGCGCTCAGCTGCCAGTCGGGCAGGTGGGAGGGGTCGACGGCGTAGGCGTAGACGTCCTCGGGGCTGCGGTCGACGTCGATCTGTTCGCGGATGGTGTGCATGGTGGACCCCTTTTGTCCGGCCTTACACCGAAATGGTCCCACCAGGGCGCCGGGGCCGCCAACAACGACGGAGTCCCCGTCCCGCGGGGGACGAGGACTCCGTACGGACGCTTGGCGCGCTCGGGCCCGCCGTCAGGTGGAGCCGACGAAGGCCACCATCAGCAGCCACACGATCGGCGCCGTCGGCAGCAGCGAGTCCAGCCGGTCCATGATGCCGCCGTGGCCCGGCAGGAGCGTGCCCATGTCCTTGATGCCGAGGTCCCTCTTGATCATCGACTCGCCGAGGTCGCCCAGCGTGGCGCTGGCCGCGACCGCGAGGCCGAGCAGCAGGCCCTGCCACCAGGCGCCGTCGTCGACCAGGAACTGCATACACAGCGCGCCCGCCACCATCGCGAAGCCCACCGCGCCGAGCAGCCCCTCGCGGGTCTTGCCGGGACTGATCCGCGGCGCCAGCTTGTGCCTGCCGAACCGCCACCCGACGGCGTACGCCCCGGTGTCGCTGACCACCGTCAGCAGCAGGAACGTCAGCACCCGGTACGGCCCGTCGTCCGCGGCCAGCAGCAGCGCCACGAACGTCGCCAGGAACGGCACGTAGAACGCGGCGAAGACGCCCGCCGTGACGTCCTTCAGATAGCCCTCCGGCGGTTCCGTCATCCGCCAGACGAGGACCGCGAGCGCGGTGAGGGCCATCGCCACCCAGGCGCCCTCGGCCCCGCGCACGTACCCGGCGACGACCATCGCCGCGCCGCCGACCGCGAGTGGCACCAGTGGCGCCTTGATCCCCTTGCGTTCGTCGAGCCGTGTGGTCAGCTCCCACAGGCCCACGACCACGGCGACCGCGACGACGCCGACGAACACGGCCTTGACGACGAACAGCGACGCGATGATCACCACGCCGAGGCCGACGCCGACCCCTATCGCGGCGCCCAGGTCGCGTCCCGCGCTCTTCTTCTGCCGGGAGACCGGCTGCGGGGCGTCGGACATGGGCTCCGGATTCTGCGGCACGGTCCCGTGCGCGTGCGGTGCGTAGGGCTGTGCCGCCGGTGTTTCGTCGCGGAACAGGGGGCCGCTCAGCCGAGCGGCCCCCCGGTCGTCATCCTGGTCTCCGCCGGCTGCGGACATATCGGGCACGAACGGCATGGGGCGAGTCTGCTGCGCGTCATGCGCATCGTACGTGGGACCCGCCGGGACGGCTCCCGGAACAGGCCCCTGTCCGGACGGCCCCCAGTACCCGGCTGGCGGCGGCGTCCCCCAGGAAGAGTCGTTCATCAGACCTCGAGCAGCTCCGACTCCTTGTGCTTGAGCAGCTCGTCCACCTGGGCGACGTACTTCGCCGTGGTGTCGTCCAGCTCCTTCTCCGCACGGCGGCCCTCGTCCTCGCCGACCTCGCCGTCCTTGATCAGCTTGTCGATGGCGTCCTTGGCCTTGCGGCGGACGGAGCGGATCGAGATCTTGGCGTCCTCGCCCTTGCCCCGGGCGACCTTGATGTACTCCCGGCGGCGCTCCTCGGTCAGCTCGGGGAACACCACCCGGATGATGTTGCCGTCGTTGCTCGGGTTGACGCCCAGGTCGGAGTCGCGGATCGCCTGCTCGATGTTGCGCAGCGCGCTCTTGTCGAACGGGGTCACCACGGCCATGCGCGGCTCGGGCACGGAGAACGAGGCCAGCTGGTTGATCGGCGTCGGCGCGCCGTAGTAGTCGGCCACGATCTTGTTGAACATCGCCGGGTGCGCACGGCCGGTGCGGATCGCGGCGAAGTCCTCCTTGGCGACCACGACGGCCTTCTCCATCTTCTCCTCGGCTTCGAGGAGGCTCTCTTCGATCACCACTTGCTCCTGCGTGTCTTGAGTAGGCCCGGCTGCGTCTCTTGGCTGCGGTCGGCGGCCGGCTGCGTCGCGTCTTCTTCCTGCACGGTTCCCGACCGGCAGGACATTGTCCATCCCCCGGTCAGGCCCGCGGTCCTTCGGTCAGACCCGGCCGTCCTGGTCACCGACCAGCGTGCCGATCTTCTCACCCTTGACGGCGCGGGCGATATTGCCCTCCTTCAGGAGTTCGAAGACGACGATCGGCAGCTTGTTGTCGCGGCACAGGGTGACGGCGGTGGCGTCGGCGACCTTCAGGTCGCGGGTGATGACCTCGCCGTAGCCGAGCGCGTCGAACTTCACGGCGTCCGGATTGGTCTTCGGGTCGGAGTCGTAGACCCCGTCGACCCCGTTCTTGCCCATCAGCAGGGCCTCGGCGTCGATCTCCAGGGCGCGCTGGGCGGCGGTGGTGTCGGTGGAGAAGTACGGCATCCCCATACCGGCGCCGAAGATGACGACGCGGCCCTTCTCCAGGTGGCGCACGGCACGCAGCGGGATGTACGGCTCGGCGACCTGCCCCATGGTGATGGCGGTCTGCACCCGGCAGTCCACGCCCTCCTTCTCCAGGAAGTCCTGGAGGGCGAGGCAGTTCATCACCGTGCCCAACATGCCCATGTAGTCGGAGCGGGCCCGGTCCATGCCGCGCACCTGGAGTTCCGCGCCGCGGAAGAAGTTGCCGCCGCCGATGACGATCGCGATCTGGGCGCCGTCCCGGACGACGGCGGCGATCTCGCGCGCGATGGCGTGCACCACGTCGGGGTCCACGCCCAGACCCCCGCCGCCTGAGAAGGCCTCCCCGGACAGCTTCAGCAGAAACCGGCGGCGTCCTTTGCCGTCGTCGCTCTTCTCGGCCTTGGTGGTCATGGCAATCCCGCCTCTGTTACGTGTTGCACATACCAAGAAGGCCATTGCCGGTGGGGCGTGGTTCGCATCCCATGCTCGGCAATGGCCTCCTTGTCAGATCTGCTGCCGTCCGCCACGCGCGCGTACGTCTCGGTCATGACGTGCGCGGTACGAGTGCCAGCGGGCGACTGCGTTCGACCCTAGCGGGTTTCCGCCCGGGGTCGCGCGTCGATCGCGGTACGGACTCAGATGCCGACCTTGATGCGCGTGAAGCGCTTCAGGGTGACACCGGCCTCGTCCAGCACCTTCTGGACCGACTTCTTGTTGTCCAGCGCGTACGGCTGGCCCAGCAGCGTGGCGTCCTTGAAGAAGCCGTTGAGGCGACCCTCGACGATCTTCGGCAGGGCGGCCTCGGGCTTGCCCTCGGCGCGGGTGGTCTCCTCGGCGATGCGGCGCTCGGCCTCGACGATGTCGGCCGGGACGTCGTCCTTGGAGAGGTACTTCGGCGCGAACGCGGCGATGTGCTGCGCGACGCCCTTGGCGACCTCGGCGTTGGGCTTGTCCAGCTCCACGAGGACACCGATCTGCGGGGGCAGGTCGGGCATCGTGCGGTGCATGTACGCGGTGACGTAGCCGTCGGCGAACTGCGCGAAGCGGTCCAGGACGATCTTCTCGCCGAGGTTGGCGTTGGCCTCGTCGACGTACGCCTGGACGGTCTTGCCGGGCTCGATCTCGGAGGCGAGCAGGGCCTCCAGGTCGGCCGGGGCGCTCTTCGCGACGTGCTCGGCGATGGTCCTGGCCACGGCCTGGAACTTGTCGCCCTTGGCGACGAAGTCCGTCTCGCACTTCAGCTCGACGAGGACGCCCGAGGAGTTGTCGTCGGCGATGATCGAGACCACGGCGCCGTTCTCGGCGGAGCGGCCCTCACGCTTGGCGACGCCCTTCTGGCCCTTGATACGGAGCGCCTCGACGGCCTTCTCGACGTTGCCGTCGGCCTCGTCCAGCGCCTTCTTGCAGTCCATCATGCCGGCGCCGGTCAGCTCGCGGAGCTTCTTGACGTCGGCGGCGGTGTAGTTCGCCATGAGTCTGTGAGTCTTTCTCGAAGTCTGGAAGATCGGAGATCTGCGGGGTACGGCCTCCATGTGGGCAAAGGCCGCTGTCCTGCCACTGACCTACGGGTGAACGGCGGGAGCGGGGTTCACCTCGCTCCCGCCGTCAACGGCTGACGCCGACGGTCAGGCCTGCTCGCCCTCGGCGGCCGGGGCCTCGGCAGCGGGGGCCTCGGCAGCGGGGGCCTCTTCGGCGGCGGGAGCCTCGGCGGGCTTCTCGGCCTCCGGAGCGGCCTCGGCGGCGGGGGCGGCCTCGGCGGCGGGGGCCGTCTCCTCGGAGTCGGCCTTCTTCTCGCCCTTGAGCAGGTCGCGCTCCCACTCGGCCAGCGGCTCGCCCGCGGCCTTCTCGCCCTTGCCCTCACCGGCGCCACCGGAGCGGGCGATGAGGCCCTCGGCGACGGCGTCGGCGATCACGCGGGTGAGCAGGGTGACGGAGCGGATCGCGTCGTCGTTGCCCGGGATCTTGTAGTCGACCTCGTCGGGGTCGCAGTTGGTGTCGAGGATCGCGACGACCGGGATGTTCAGCTTCCGGGCCTCACCGACGGCGATGTGCTCCTTCTTGGTGTCCACGATCCAGACGGCGCTGGGCACCTTCTGCATCTCGCGGATACCGCCGAGGGTCTTCTCCAGCTTGGCCTTCTCGCGCGAGAGCACGAGAAGCTCCTTCTTGGTCAGACCGGACGCCGCGACGTCCTCGAAGTCGATCTGCTCAAGCTCCTTCAGGCGCTGGAGACGCTTGTAGACGGTGGAGAAGTTGGTGAGCATTCCGCCCAGCCAGCGCTGGTTGACGTAGGGCATACCGACGCGGGTGGCCTGCTCCGCGATGGCTTCCTGCGCCTGCTTCTTCGTACCGACGAACATGACCGTGCCGCCGTGGGCGACGGTCTCCTTGACGAACTCGTAGGCGCGGTCGATGTACGACAGCGACTGGAGCAGGTCGATGATGTAGATGCCGTTGCGCTCGGTGAAGATGAAGCGCTTCATCTTCGGGTTCCAGCGACGGGTCTGGTGACCGAAGTGGACGCCGCTCTCCAGCAGCTCCCGCATCGTGACGACGGCCATGGCCGTTCTCCTCGTGTTTCTCGGTTGTGCCGCGGGCACCGGTCGGCGCCCACGCCTGACGCCCGCGTGCGCCGTGCCACAAGGGACCGAGGGGCGCTGACGCGGAGAAACCGATCACTGTCGGCCACTCGTTGTCGGGGCGTGCGAAGTCGACCCGGTGGCCCGGGTCGCCACCAGAAGTGTACGGGACCGGCGGAGCACCGGGTGACGTCGCTGTCCACAACCGGGCGGTACTCCACAGGCCCACACCGCGACCAGCACCACCGCGGGACGCTACGGCCATGCACCCACGACTGGCCGCACACCTGCTGTTGCCCCTGCTCCTACCGCTGCTCCCGGCCCTGTTCACGCCCCCACCGGTCGCCACGACCTGGCCCCTGGCCCCCCGCCCACCGGTCCTGCGCGGCTGGGACCCGCCCCCGACCCCGTACGCCCGGGGCCACCGAGGCGTCGACCTCCGCGCCACGCCGGGCACCCCGGTCCGCGCGGTGGCACCGGGCCGCGTCCGCTACGCGGGCCGGGTGGCGGGCCGGGGCGTGATCAGCGTGGAACTCCACGACACCGGGCACCCACCCCTCCGCACGACGTACGAGCCGGTGGCCCCGACAGTCCGCAAGGGCGACGAGGTCACCCCGGGCCAACCCCTGGGCACCCTCTCCCCCAAGGGCTCCCACTGCCCCACCTCATGCCTCCACTGGGGCCTGCGCAGAGGCAACGAGTACCTGAACCCACTGAGCCTGCTCCCCCCGCACCTGCTCCGCCGGGGCACCTCAAGGCTCTTGCCGGTACCAGGCTCTCCCTAGCTGCGGGCGGTCGTGCGCCGGGGCGGCACGGGTGGGCGCAGCGGCATCCCGGAGCGCCGGGCGCGCGACCCACCCCGGGCCGACAACACCGACACCGCAGCGGCACCGGCGACGGAGGTCACCGCCCCCCGCCACCAACCCCCCGCAACGCCATCCCCACAGCCGCCTCGGTGATCGCCGACGGCACCTCCGCCGCACCCAGCTCGATCCGCCGCACGGCCGCGTCGACCACCCCCTGGAGCAGCATCGCGGCCAGCCGCGGCTCCCCGTGCCCCATCTCCCGCAGCGCCTGGACGATCATCGCCACCAGCGACCCGTGCGCGGCCCGGATCTTCTCCCGGGCCCCGGCGTCCAGCTCACTCGCCGAGATCGCGACGACGGCCCGGTGCCGCCGGTCACCCACCAGCGCCAGCTGCTGCCGCACATACGCCTCGACCTTGCCCTCAGGCGTCGCGGCGCGCGCCATCGCCGCCTCGACCTCCGCCGCCCACACGGGGAAGTCGACCTCGCACAGTTCCTCCACGACCGCGGCGCGCGACCGGAAGTACTCGTAGACGGACGACCGGGCTAGCCCGGTCCGCTCGGCGAGGGCCGGGAAGGTCAGTGCCTCCGTCCCACCCTCGGACAACAGGGAGCGGGCCGCGTCCAGCAGGGCGGCTCGCTGCATCGACCGGTGCTCGGCCACGGAGGCCGCTCGAATCCTTGGCACGTCAACCACTCTACGGACGCTTCACCCCCGACGGGAGTGACTCCCCCTGCACCAGTGACCTCAGGCCCTCGTCTCCGTGACCTGTGGCCCTGGAGTCGGGTGACCTCCGGCCCCGGCCCTCACCGCCCGAAACCCGCCAGCTTCGCCCGTAGCTGGAGCACCGACTTGGTGTGGATCTGGCTCACCCGGCTCTCGGTCACCCCGAGCACGTTGCCGATCTCCGCGAGGGTGAGGCCCTCGTAGTAGTAGAGCGTCACCACCGTCTTCTCCCGCTCGGGCAACGTGTTGATCGCCCGCGCGAGGAACCTCCGCAGCTCCCGGTCCTCGGCCACCTCCACCGGGTTGTCCGCGGTGGTGTCCTCCAGGGTGTCCATCAGGCTCAGCCGGTCCCCGCCCTCCCCGCCGACGTGCAGCAGCTCCTCCAGGGCCACCACGTTGGCCAGCGACAACTGGCTGAAGACCGCGTGCAGTTCGTCCACCGCGATCCCCAGCTCGGTGGCCACCTCACCCTCCGACGGGGTCCGCCGCAGCCGGGCCTCCAGGGTGGCGTACGCCCGCTCCACGTTGCGCGCCTTCTGCCGCACCGACCGGGGGATCCAGTCCAGCGCCCGCAGCTCGTCGATCATCGCGCCCCGGATCCGGGTGATCGCGTACGTCTCGAACTTGATCTCCCGCTCGACGTCGAACTTCTCGATCGCGTCGATCAGCCCGAAGACGCCCGAGGAGACGAAGTCGGCCTGTTCCACATTGGGCGGCAGCCCCACGCTCACCCGTCCCGCCACGTACTTCACCAGCGGCGAGTAGTGCAGGATCAACTGCTCGCGCAGCCGGTCGTCTCCTGTCGCCTTGTATGACCGCCACAGCTCGTCGAGCGTCGAAGGAGCCTGCGGCCGTACGCTGCCACCGTCGCGGGCGGCTGGGGGGAGCGCCGCCCGGTCGGACCCGGAGGTGTGCTGGGGCATTCGTCGCCTTGTGCCGTTCTGCCGTGAAGGATGGTTCCTGGGTGAGCTGTCGGGGTGATGCCGAAGTTGCCGGTCTGCGTCCAGATCACGTGAGCGTAGCGTGACTGCGGTGTCGCAGTGTGCGAAGAACGTGGCTGACCCGGTACGCAGATACGTTCCTCTAACCGCCCCACCGAGTTCCGCCCGTCGCTCTGTGTGATCACGGGCCGCCACCAACTGCCAGATTTCCCAAGGGTTTCGGCGTTCCCTCGGACGGCCGAACACAGTCGGTCAGCACGCCCCCCTTCCCTCCCGCGCGGAGATCATCGCCTGGCGTGTCAACTTCCAGTCATCGCCATGTCGTTCGACGTATCCGAGTGCCCGCAGTTCGTACAGCCTGGCGATCGTGTCGTCCTGGCTGGTCTGCGCCCCGCAGGCGATGTCCGGCACCCCCGCGGCACCGCGCCCCGGCAGCGCGGCGAGGACCCGCCGGGCGCCCGGTTCCAGCAGGTCACGCGGCAGTACGGGCCCGCGCCGGTCGGGGGCCAGCTCGCCCATGTCCCCGACCAGTTCCACCACGTCAGCCGCGTCCGTGACCAGCACGGCGTCCTGGCGCAGCAGTTCGTGCACCCCTCCTGACAGTCCACTGGTCGCCGGCCCCGGTACGCCCATGGTGTGGCGGCCGAGACGCTGGGCGGCCCGCGCCGTGGCCAGGGAGCCGCTGCGGTAGGCGGCCTCGACGACCACGGTGCCCCGGGTCAGCGCGGCGATCACCCGGTTGCGCAGCACGAACCGGCTCGGCGTCGGATGGTCCCCCGGCGGCAGCTCCCCGACCAGCAGCCCCTGCTCCCCGATCCGCTCGATCAACTGGACGTGCCCGCGCGGGTAGGGCCGGTCCAGACCGCAGGCGAGGACGGCGACCGTGGCCCCGCCCGCGCCCAGCGCCCCCCGGTGCGCGGCACCGTCGACGCCGTAGGCGCCGCCGGAGACCACGACCCAGCCGCGTTCGGCGAGCCCGGCGGCGAGCGTGACCGCCATATGGGCGCCGTACTCGGTGCAGGCCCGCGCGCCCACGACCGCGACCGATCTGAGCGCCCAGGTGCGCAGAGCGGGCCGCCCCCGCACCCAGAGCCCGATCGGCCGCCCGTCCCCGAGGTCGTCGAGCTGGCCGGGCCACTCCACCTGTCCGGGCCGCACGAACCGCACCCCGGCCGCCGCCGCGACCGCGAGGTCCCGCTCCGGCTCGGCCCGCCGGGCCCGCGCCCGCAGCCCGCCCCACCGCTTGGGGCTCACCCCCGGCAGGGCCGCGCCGTCCGCGCCGAGCAACCGCCGCACCACCTCCCCGGCCCCGTACTCCCGCACCCACCGCCCGCCGACCTCGTCCCCGGGCTCCAGCACCCGGGTCAGCAGCACCCGGTCGAGCAGCTCACCGTCGCCGTGCCCGCTCATGTCAGCGCCCCGATGGCCATCGGCACCCCGCGCGGCACACCCGTCCGCAGTTGCAGGGCGAGGGCGACGTCCGTGGCGTCGGGCTGGTCGTGGCCCATGAGGTCGGCGACGGTCCAGGCGACGCGCAGCACCCGGTCCACCCCACGGGCGGTCAGCGCGCCCCGCTCCAGACTGCGCTCGGCCTCGTCCATCGCCCCGCTCACGGCACGCCAGCGGCTGCGCAGCTCACGGCCGGGCACTTCGCTGTTGGTCCGCCACGGAGTCCCCGCGAGACGCGCCGCCGCCCGATCCCGTGCCCCGCGCACCCGGTCGGCGACCGTCGCCGTGGACTCGCCCCGCGCCCCGGCATCGAACTCCGCGCGGGTGACGCGGTCGACCTCCACCCGCAGGTCGACCCGGTCCAACAAGGGGCCGGAGAGCCTGGCCTGGTAGCGGCGGATGGCGGCGGGCGGGCACTCGCAGAAGTCGTCCGTCCGGGAGAACCGGCCGCAGGGGCAGGGGTTCGCCGCGAGCACCATCAGGAACGTCGCCGGGAACCGCACCACCCCGGCGCTGCGCGCGATCACCACGTGGCCCGCCTCCAGCGGCTGCCGCAGCGCGTCCAGGGCGTGGCTGCTGAACTCGGGGGTCTCGTCCAGGAACAACACCCCCCGGTGGGACAGGGACACCGCGCCCGGCCGGGCGCTGCCGGGGCCGCCGCCGACGAGGGCCTGCATGGTGGCCGAGTGGTGCGGGGCGCAGTAGGGGGCGGTGTCGATAAGGGGTTCGCCGGCCGGCAGCAGTCCCGCGACCGAGTGCACGGCGGTGACCTCCAGGGACTCCTGCCGGGTGAGCGGGGGCAGCAGGCCGGGCAGCCGCTCCGCGAGCATCGTCTTGCCCGCGCCCGGCGGCCCTTCCAGGAAGAGGTGGTGCCCTCCGGCCGCCGCGACCTCCACGGCGGTGCGCGCCGACCGCTGCCCGACGACGTCGGCGAGGTCGTGCCCCTGGTCGTGCCGGGCTGCCCCGCCGCTGTGCATCCCGGTGGCGGCGCCGGTGCCCGGCACCCGCAGCGCGGCGAGCAGCGGGTCGGGCCGACCGGGGTCGTCGGGTTCCTCGTCGGGCACGGGCTCGTCCGCCAGCACGGCGATCAGCTGCCGCAGGCTGCGCACCCCGAGCACGGACACCCCGGGCACCAGGGCGGCCTCGGCCGCGGCGCACTCCGGCACCACCACCTGCTCGTACCCCGCGTCCGCAGCGGCGAGCACCGCGGGCAGGATGCCCCGCACCGGCCGCACCCGGCCGTCGAGGCCCAGCTCCCCGATCATCACGATGTCGGCGAGCACCCGCGGGTCGATACGCTCCCCGGCGCCGAGCACCGCGCAGGCCACAGCCAGGTCGAACCCGCTGCCCGCCTTGGGCACCGACGCCGGGCTCAGCCCCACGGTGAGTTTCTTCTGCGGCCACTCGGCGCCGGAGTTCACCACCGCCGCCCGCACCCGGTCCCGGCTCTCGATGAGGCTCTTGTCGGGCAGCCCGACCAGGGTGAACGCCGCGACCCCCGGTTCCAGGTCGGCCTGCACCTCGACGACCACGCCCTCGACGCCGACGAGGGCCACGGAGCACGTACGCGCGAAGGCCATCACGCCACCGCCCGCGCGTGCTCGACGACGGGGGCGCCGCGCGGCGGCAGCACCACTCCGACCAGGTCGATGCGGACGCCACCGGGTGGCGCTCCGCCGTGGCTCTGGATCCAGCGTTGGGCGAGATCCCGCAGCCGCTCCGCCTTCCCGGGGGTCACCGCGGCCATCGGGTGCTCGAACCGGCCGCCCCTGCGGGTCTTCACCTCGCAGACGACCAGCACGTCCCCGTCGCGTGCCACGATGTCGATCTCACCGGACCGGCCACAGCGCCAGTTGCGCTCCAGGACCGTCATCCCGGCCTGCGCCAGCCGCCGTGCGGCCAGCGTCTCGCCGTACCTGCCGAGTGCGCTGCGTGCCAGATGCGTGTTCATGTGGGCACCACCTCCGGCACCCACGATGACCGCGGCTCAGCAAGCTAGTGGATCTTGGTGGACGGCCACGGAGATGTGGACAAACCCGTCACCCACTCGGGTGAGCCCCGTCCGACCTTCACCCGCCCGGCAACTCCAGGTCGCTCTTGTTCAGCTCCTCGATGTTCACGTCCTTGAACGTCAGCACGCGCACCTGCTTCACGAACCGCGCCGGCCGGTACATGTCCCACACCCACGCGTCCGCCATCGAGACCTCGAAGAACACCTCGCCCTGAACCGAGTGCACCTGCATCTCGTAGTCGTTGGTGAGATAGAAGCGCCGCTCGGTCTCGATCACGTATTTGAACAGACCGACGACATCGCGGTACTCCCGGTAGAGCTTCAGCTCCATCTCGGTCTCGTACTTTTCGAGGTCCTCGGCGCTCATGGCATGTTCCCCTTCAGCCGTGCGATCCCACCATTGTGCGCCAGTCCCGTGCGCCCCTAGACGATTTCCGTGTCAAGGACCTCCGGACCGGCGGGGGGACCTTCGTCGAGCAGTCTGCGCAGCAGCTGGGCGAGTCTGGTCGGGTACACCGTCTCATGCGTCCGGGCCAGTTCCTCACAGGTCCACCACCGCGCTCCCGCGACGCTGCGCCGCTCCAGCTCGGTCAGGGCCACCGCTTCGGTCGCCGTCTGGGTGGTGCGGGCCAGGTAGTACCACTCGTCCTGGTCCCAGCGGCGCCCGGCGAACGGGAACGAACACGTCCGCCGCCACAGCACCGGCCCCAGCTCGACCTCGGTGATCCCGGTCTCCTCGGCGAGTTCCCGCAGCGCCGCCTCCTCACGGGTCTCGTCGCCCTCCAGACCGCCACCCGGGGTGAACCACCAGTCGTCGGCCGGATCGTCCGGCTCGTGTCCGTGCAGCAGCAGGACGCGGTCGTCGGGGTCGAGCAGCACCACCCGGGCGACCCTGCGCAGCGGCCGTCCGTCGAGCCCCTCCGCCCCCGCCGTGACCTCAGCCGACACCGGCGGACCCCGTCCGCGTCCGCCTGCGCGCGCCCAGCCGCCTGGCCACCGGCCCGTAGGCGGCGCCGCCCAGCACCAGCACCGCACCGCCGACGACCAGCGCGCCGATCGTCCGCAGCGGGCCGGGGCCGGAGACCGCGCCCAGCGTCTCGAAGCCGGTGGCGCGCGCCAGCATCCCGTCCATGGGCCAGACCACGGCGTCGACCTTCCCGGTCACCGTCGAGCGCGCCACGGTGCCCTGGGCGGCGTCGGCGAGGTGGGCGGTGGAGTCCAGCGAGCCGTGCCGCTCGTCGCCGAGCAGGAACAGCCGCCCCTTCGGCACCGTGACCTCGGGGAAGTTCCCGCTCTCGGCGGCCTGCCCCGCGGGCAGGTAGGGCTCGTCGATCTGCTTGCCGTTGACCGTCAGCCTGCCCTCCGTGCAGCAGGCGACCGTGTCACCGCCGACCGCGACGACCCGCTTCAGCACGGGCGCGTCGGCCCAGTTGGCGTCCTTGAAGACGACGACGTCCCCACGGCGCACCTCGCTGCCGTCGACCCGCTGCGCCAGCACCCGGTCCCCCGCGCCGATGGTCGGCGCCATGGAGGTGGTGGGCACGGTGTACGGCCGGTAGACCACCGCTCCCCAGACGAAACCGCCGAGGAACAGCGCGAGGCCCAGCGCCACCGCCAGACCGGACAGCACCTGTCCGGTCCGGCCGCCCGCCGGGCCCGTGTCGCCTGTGCCCCCGCCGCGCGGGGCCGTCCGTGTCGCGCTCTCGCCACCCATGGGTCCGCACCCTACCCGGCGGTACGGTTCCCGGTCAGCCCTCGGCCCGACCCCGGACAACGCGCTCAGCGCGTGCGGACCACCTGGCTCCGCTTCCGCCGCCACAGCGCCACCGGCACCACCCCCGCGAGGGCGAGGGCGTTCGGCGCGTTGGTCAGGACCGCGGCGGACGGCGCCGGGTCGCCCAGACCGGGCTGGTCGAAGGTGTCCGGGACGGGCAGCGTGTCCCAGCGGTTGATGGGCCACGCCTTGACGACGGCGCGGCCGACCACCTCGTCCACCGGGACCATGCCCTTGTTCTTGTCGCCCTGGTTGTACCGGGAGTCGCGGGAGTTCTGCCGGTGGTCGCCCATCACCCAGACGAAGCCCTCGGGGATCTCCACCTTGAACTGGCCGCCGTTGTCGTCGACGCTGCACGGGGTGTTGCCCGGGTACACGTACGGCTCGTTCAGCGCCTTGCCGTTGACCTTCAGCGGGCCGGTGCCCTTGCACTCGACGGTGTCACCGCCGACCCCGATGACCCGCTTGATCAGGTCCTTCTCCTCCGCGGACGGCATCAGGCCGATCCAGCTGAGGAACGTCTGGAGGGCGTTCGGGTCGAGCGTGGGCTCACCCGCCAGCCAGTCCGCCGGGTCGTGGAAGACGATGACCTCACCGCGCTCCGGCTCCGAGCCGAACCAGGGGGTGAGCTTGTCGACGAGGACACGGTCACCCTCCTGGAGGGTGTTCTGCATCGAGTCGGAGGGGATGGAGAACGCCTGCACCAGGAACGTCTTGATCAGCAGCGCCAGCACCAGCGCGATACCGATCAGGATGGGCAGTTCCTTCCAGAAGGACCGCTGCTTGCGCTGCGCCTGCTGCCCGGCCGCCGAGCCCTCCGGCTCCCGCTCCGGTTCCTGATCCCCGTCCTGTGCCCCGGCCTGGTCGCCGCTCTGCTGCGGGGCCTGGCCCTGTTCGTCCGTCACCTTGCCGTCCTCGGTCGCCCGGGTGTCACTCCCGGGAGTTCCAGCGCCGTCCGCGGCCTGGGCCGCCGCCACGGGATGTCCGCGGTGCTCCTCGCCGTCGTGCCCGGACCGTGCGCCAACCGCCACATCCCCCACGCCAACTCCTTACTGTCTGCCGCCGCCTGCCACCCCATACCCGGCGCAGGCCCACCACTCCCATAACGAGCGGGAGTTCCGCAGGGCTCGGGAGTTGCGTCGTTCCGCCCGGGGTCGTTCCCGGGCCGGAGGCAACCCTATGCGACGGTCCGGGAGCCGCGGTCGAGCCGGGCGCCGCGTCGGACACCGACGCATAGGCGTTCGGTTCCTCCAGGGTGCTCCAGCGGCCGAGCGGCCAGGCGATGACGACGGCCCGCCCCACCACCTCGTCGACGGACACGGTGCCGCCGTAGTCGGTGTCCTGGTGCGAACGGGAGTCCGCGGAGTTGCCCCGGTGGTCGCCCATCACCCACAGCCGCCCCTCGGGGACGGTGATGTCGAACTCCTCCCGGGAGGGCTCGTCGCCGGGGAACAGATAGTCCTCGTTCAGGGGAACGCCGTTGACGGTGACTCGCCCACCCGTGTCACAGCACTTGACGTGGTCACCGCCGACGCCGACGACCCGCTTGATGAGGTCCTTCTCGTTGTCGGACGGCAGCAGACCGATGAAGGTGAGCCCTTCCTTGATCTGCTTGACGACGACGGGGGCGTCCTTCTTCTGGGTGGGCTGCTCGTCCCTCAGCCAGCCGCCCGGGTCCTTGAACACGACGACGTCCCCGCGCTCCGGCTCCGAACCGAACCAGGGCGTGAGCTTGTCGACCAGGACCCGGTCGCCGATCTGGATGGTCTGCTCCATCGAGCCGGACGGGATCACGAACGCCTGCACGAGGAACGTCTTCAGTACGAGCGCTATCAGGACGGCGACACCGACGAGGAGCGGGATCTCCTTGATGGCCGACCGGCGCCTGCGCCGCTTGACCTTGCGCTGGAGCTTGCGCCGCTCCGCGCGGCTACGGCCACTGGACGGCGCCGCCGCCCGCCGGGTGCCGGTGGGCAGCGGGTTGTCGGCGCCGCTGCCGGTCCCGCGCGGCTTGCCACGGCTACCCATGGGCGCCGTCCGCCGCGGGCACGCGCGCGTAGGCGCCGGGACGCTCCAGACGGGTGAGGTGGTCCACCGGCCACACGATCCACTCGGCCCGGCCGATCACCCGCTCCACCGGGACCATGCCACCGCCGGGCGAGCCGAGGTGGTCGCGGGAGTCGCTGGAGGCGGCACGGTGGTCGCCCAGGACGAACAGCGTGCCGTCGGGCACGACGACGTCGAAGCGGACCGCGGACGGGTCGTTACCGGGATACAGGAAAGCCGACTCGTCGACGGACCGCCCGTTCACCTCGATCCTCCCCTTCCGGTCGCAGCACACCACGTGGTCGCCCCCCACGCCCACGACGCGTTTGACGTAGTCGGCGTTCCCGAAGTACCCCGTGCCGTCGAACACGACGACCTCACCGCGCCGCGGCTCGGCACCGAAACGGTACGCCAACTTGTTTACGACAACGCGGTCCCCGATCCTCAATCCGTTCTCCATCGATCCGCTGGGGATCTGGAACGGCTGCGCCACGAACGCGTGCAGGAGCAGCAGGAAGACCAGGCAGAACAGCGCGGTCAGGGTGATCCGCCCGCCGGGGAGCCAGGCGGCGAACCGCTTCGGTAACGCGAAGCGCGACCGCCCCTCCGGCCCCTGCGGCTCCGGGTCCTGCCCGGGTCCGTGGGAGTGGGAGGAGCGGTCGCGCTCCGTCGGCTGTGCTTCGGTGTCCATCGGGGCCAGATGCTATCCGGCCCCGATGTGCGTACCGGAAGCGCGCTCAGTTCTCGCGCTTCTCCTTGATCTTCGCGGCCTTGCCGCGCAGCTCGCGCAGGTAGTACAGCTTGGCGCGACGTACGTCACCGCGAGTGACCAGCTCGATCTTCTCGACGATCGGGGTGTGCACCGGGAAGGTGCGCTCCACGCCGACGGAGAAGGAGACCTTGCGGACCGTGAACGTCTCACGGACACCGGAGCCCTGGCGGCGGATCACGACACCCTTGAACTGCTGCACACGCGAGCGGTTGCCCTCGATGACGCGGACGTGGACGTTGACGGTGTCACCCGGGCGGAAGGCCGGGACGTCGTCGCGCAGCGACGCGGAGTCGACGGTGTCGAGCAGGTGAGACATGAGGTCTGCTTTCCTCGCTGATGCCACAGGTCATCAACGGAAACTAGGCGTTCTGGAAGGTGGGCCGTGCGCGTCGGGGCGGGCGTCGTGTCCCCCTGTGGCAGGGGCGCACGCCGGACGGCGCACAACAGCGGCCTATTCTTCCACGTCCTCGACCCTGCGCCAAAATCGGCCGTACCGCTCGCCCTCGGGGTCCGGCGCCCAGCCCAGGATGGACAGCATCTCGCGGTCCTTCTTGTCGAAGCCCCTGGGGTCGCACCGCTCGATGAGGTCGGGCCGGTGGGCGGTGGTCCTGCGCAGCGCCTCGTCGCGCCGCCAGCGGGCGATCTTCCCGTGGTGGCCGCTGAGCAGCACCTCGGGGATGCCCCGCTCCCGCCACCGCGGCGGCTTGGTGTGGACGGGGCCCTCCAGGAGGTTCGCCATGGCGCCCGGCGCGAAGGAGTCGTCCCGGTGCGACTCGGCGTTGCCGAGGACACCCGGCAGCAGCCGGGCCACGGCCTCGGTGACGACGAGGACGGCCGCCTCGCCCCCGGCGAGGACGTAGTCGCCGATGGACACCTCGTACACCGGCATCCGGGTGGCGTACTCGTCGATGACGCGGCGGTCGATGCCCTCGTAGCGGGCGGGCGTGAAGACCAGCCAGGGCCGCTCGGACAGCTCCACGGCGAGTTCCTGGGTGAAGGGGCGGCCACTGGGTGTGGGGACGACCAGGACGGGCTCCCGGGCGCCCCGCTCGTAGCCGTCGGCCAGCACGTCGTCGAGGGCCTCACCCCAGGGCTCGGTCTTCATGACCATGCCGGGTCCGCCGCCGTAGGGGGTGTCGTCGACCGTGTGGTGGCGGTCGTGGGTCCACTCCCGCAGGTCGTGGACGCCCACCTGGAGCTGGCCACGCGCGCGTGCCTTGCCGACGAGGGAGACGTTCAGCGGCTCCAGGTACTCGGGGAAGATGGTGACGACGTCGAGCCGCATCACGCCTCGTCCCGGTCGGAGGCGGTCTCCGCGCGGTCGTCGATCAGCCCCGGCGGCGGATCGATCACGGCCCGCTGCTCCGTCAGGTCGACCTCGGTGACGATCTCCTCGACGAACGGGATGAGCACCTCGCTGCCGTCGGGCCGCTCGACGATGAACAGGTCCTGGGAGGGCAGGTGGGAGATCTCGGTGATCCGGCCGACCTCCGTGCCGTCCACGGTGACCACGTCGAGGTCGATCAGCTGGTGGTCGTAGTACTCGTCCTCGTCCTCGGGCGTCTCGTCCGGGTCGACGTCGGCGATGAGGAGGGTGTTGCGCAGCGCCTCGGCGCCGGTGCGGTCCCGGACGCCCTCGAAGCGCAGCAGCAGGCGCCCGCTGTGCACCCGGCCGGTCTCGATGGTCAGCGGCCCCACCGCGGCGGGGTCGGTGGCGAGGACGGCGCCGGGGGCCAGCCTCAGCTCCGGTTCGTCGGTGCGTACCTCCACGGTGACCTCGCCCTTGATCCCGTGGGCACGGCCGATCCGCGCGACTACCAGCTGCACTGTCCTAGATCTCCTGTCATACGACTACGGGCCGGGGACGGCCCTGTGGCCCTCCCCGGCCCGAGCCGGTGCTGCGTGGTGACGTCGTTCCGACGTCAGCGAACGTCGTCCACGTCGACGAGGTCGACACGGACGCCGCGGCCGCCGATGGCGCCCACGACGGTGCGCAGGGCGCGGGCGGTGCGGCCGTTGCGGCCGATCACCTTGCCGAGGTCGTCGGGGTGGACCCGGACCTCCAGCACCCGCCCGCGACGCAGGTTGCGCGAGGCGACCTGCACATCGTCAGGGTTGTCGACGATGCCCTTAACGAGGTGCTCAAGAGCCTCCTCGAGCATCATCAGCCCTCGGTCGACTCGGACTCAGCGGCAGCCTCGTCCTTCTTGTCTGCCTTCTTCTTCTGGGTGATGGCCTCACCCTTGCCCTCGTCGTCACCGCCGAGCGCCTCGAACGACGGACGGGCCGACTTCTCGGCGGCCACCAGCAGGGGCGCCGGGGCGGGCTCGCCCTTGAACTTCTGCCAGTCGCCGGTCTTCTTCAGGATGGCGAGCACGGGCTCGGTCGGCTGGGCGCCGACGGAGAGCCAGTACGCCACGCGCTCGGCGTCGACCTCCATCACCGACGGGTTGTACGTCGGGTGGTACTTGCCGATCTCCTCGATGGCCCGGCCGTCACGGCGGGTACGGGAGTCGGCGACGACGATGCGGTAGTGAGGCGAACGGATCTTGCCCAGACGCTTCAGCTTGATCTTGACTGCCACGGGAGTGGGTTCTCCTGGATTTGACGTGGGTGGGCACGGCGGAACTGCCGCGTGGGGTTGCGGTACCCGAGTGCCCGATGGACGCGTCAGCCGGAGGAGAGAGGGGTCCTGTGCGGCTGTCGAGTACAGCCGCCCATTCTGCCACACCCAGGGGGACGATTCCGACCGAGGGGTGCCGGCGGGCACGCCTGACCGGCACGTGGCGCCGCCTGAACCGGCGCCGCGTGCGCGGCCTGGCGTCCGGGGAGGGAGCCGACGCGGCTGCCACGAGCAGCCGCGTCCTCAGCCCGCCGCGGCGCCGACGACCTCCGGGATCCGGAACGGCTTCCCGCACCCCCCGCACACGATCGGCGCCTGGGCGAGCACCGACGGGACGACCCGCACGTTGCGGCCGCAGTCGCACACCGCCTTGACCCGCACGCCGCCCCCGGAGGAGCCGTGCCGGGCCGCCGGACCGCGGAAGCTGCGGGCCGTGTCGGCGGAGGTGGCCGCGGTGTGCGCCTTCAGCGCGCGCTGGAGGCGCTCGATCGTCGGGCGGTAGCGCCGCCTCGCCTCGGGGTTGAGCGAGACCAGCGAGAAGCCGCTGCTGGGATGCGGCTCCTCGGGGTGGTCGAGGCCCAGCTCCTCGGCGATCGCGAGGAATCTGCGGTTGTGGTACCGACCAGCCCGGGAGGTGTCGCGGATTCCGCGGGCGGCGGCGATGCCATGGACTGCCTCATGCAGCAGTCGCTCGAAGGAGAGTTCGTGACCGCAGGCGGACGACGACTCTCCGATCAGTGACTCGGGCGCGGCAAGATCCGGCAGCTCGGGGTGGTACCGCTGAATGTCGGCCCACGCCTGCGCCAGCTCTGCGGCGAGAACAGGTGGTGTCGTGCTCACGTAATGACAACGAGCCGGGGGCACGCTGTGTTCCTATTCCGGGGCATCCCAAATAATTTGCACGTACCCGTCAGTTGGCACTGATGCGTCCCGACGAGGGCGGGTGCGCTGATCTGCGGAGAAGCCGCACAGCTCGCCACAAGGTGGTACGGAGCCTGACGTACGACCCGGCGCGTGAAAGACGTACGCACGCCGGGGACCGTGCGGCCCGCGCGGGCGCAAGGGGCGTTTCGGCCGGACTCGTCCGCGTCCCGTTACCCCGATCAGCGCGCGCGGCAACCGTGACGTTACCGGGCCCGCGGTCACCCCCCGGCACCGCCCCGTCCCCGGTGCCCGCACCGCGCACGGTGACGCCCCGCCCCGCCCTCCCGGCCTCGCCCTCCCCAGCGAGCACGTCCCGCGGACCTTGGCCGAAACCGCCTCGTCCGCCTTGATCGCGCGGGTGGCCACCCGCGCGGGCGGCACCCGCAACCCGCTGTCATCGCCCTGCGCCGTGAACAGGCCACCCTCACGGCAACCCGCGCGGGCGCGTCTCCCGGCACCGGTGCGGGAGGCCGCCCCTGCGCGGCGGGAGAACAGGCGCCTTGGCCGTGGCGCGACGGTACGGGCCCACGTTGCCGGGATGTGAAATCTCGCCACACAGCGCCGGAACACCCAAACCAGCCCCCTCCAGCACTGGACGCCACCGCGAGCCCGGAGTTTCCTGGCATACGGGGGAGTTGCGAGCGCACGTCACGGGGGCCAGGCAAACGGGCACCACGGCAACACAGGGCGGATTGGGGCGCTATCGATGACACCTACGCTCGTGCGGCGGCACCTGCAGCACGCGGGACCGGCGTCCCACGTGGACCTGCGTGCACGCGCGCGTGACTGGTCGGAAATCCAGGAGCGGATGCTCGTCCCGCTCTACGAGGCCGTCTACGAGCGACTCGAAGTGGACCCGGGCACCCGGTTGCTGGGGCTCGGCTGCGGCAGCGGACTCGCCCTGCTGATGGCGGCCTCCCGGGGCGCCGCCGTCACCGGCGTCGAACCCTCCTCCCCCGAACGGCTCGACCTCGCCCGGGAACGGCTGGCCTCCGCGCCCACCGAGACCCGGGACGCACGCGCGCGTGGGACGCGCGTCCGGCTCGTCCACGGGCCGCCGCCCGCCCCGGCCGACGCGCCGGAGGGCACCGACGCCGCCGGGACGCCGTACAACCTCGTGACCGCCTTCGAGCCGATCGGCTGTCTCGCGGGCGACGCGGAGGGGCTCGGTGAGCTGCTCACCGCCGCCGTGCCGCTCGCGGAGCGCGGCACCCCGGTGGTGCTGGCGGGCTGGGGTCCCCCGGAGCGGTGTGCCACCGCCTCCGTGCTGCGGGTGGCCGCGAAGCTCGCGGACCCGATGCGGGCGGCTGGCAGCTGGCGTCCGGCGCTCCGCGACGACCTGGAGGAGGTCGCCCAGCGCGCCGGACTCGCCCTGGACGGCTCCGGACGCGTGGCCTGCCCGTTCGGCTACGCGAACCTCGACAGCGCGGTACGGGGGCTGCTCTCGACCGGCCTGTTCGACGCGGCGATCACCGCTACCGACCGGGAACAGGTCGACAAGGAACTCACCGAGGCCCTGCACCCGCACCAGCGGCCCGACGGGACGGTGTGGATGCCGAACGTGTTCCGGTACCTGATCGCCCGCGTGCGCTGAGGCGCGCCCGGGGCGGATACGACGCCGGCGCGCCCTCGGCGTCGTAGCACCGACCGGACCGTCAGCCCATGAACTTCTTGAACTCGTCCGGCAGCTCGAAGTCCTGACCGGCCTGCTGGCCCGGCACGCCGAAGGCGTTGCCCTGGGCGGCCGCCGCGCGGCGGGCGGCCTCCTCCTGCTCCTGCTGCTTGCGCTTCATCGGGTTGCCGGAGCGCTGCTTGCCCTTGGCCTTCTTCGGCTGCTTCTTGGAACGGCCGGGGCCGCCCCCCATGCCCGGCATCCCGGGCATCCCCGGCATACCGCCGCCCTGGGCCATCCGGGACATCATCTTGCGGGCCTCGAAGAACCGCTCGACCAGGCCCTTGACCGCGCTGACCTCGACACCGGAACCCCGGGCGATCCGGGCGCGGCGCGAGCCGTTGATGATCGTCGGGTCCTGGCGCTCGCCCGGCGTCATGGACTTGATGATCGCGGCGGTGCGGTCGACGTCCCGCTCGTCGAGGTTGTTGATCTGGTCCTTGATCTGCCCCATGCCGGGCAGCATCCCGAGGAGCTTCGAGATGGAGCCCATCTTCCTGACCTGCTCCATCTGGGCCAGGAAGTCGTCCAGGGTGAAGTCCTGGCCCTTCTTGGACGCCAGCTTGGAGGCCATCTTCTCGGCCTCTTCCTGGCTGAACGTCTTCTCCGCCTGCTCGATCAGGGTGAGCAGGTCACCCATGTCGAGGATGCGGGAGGCCATCCGGTCAGGGTGGAAGGCGTCGAAGTCGTCGAGCTTCTCGCCGTTCGACGCGAACATGATCGGCTTGCCGGTGATCTGCCGGATCGACAGCGCGGCACCACCGCGGGCGTCGCCGTCGAGCTTGGAGAGCACCACGCCGTCGAAGCCGACGCCGTCGCGGAACGCCTCGGCGGTGTTGACGGCGTCCTGGCCGATCATCGCGTCGACGACGAACAGGATCTCGTCGGGGCGGACGGCGTCCCGGATGTCCGCGGCCTGCCGCATCATCTCCTGGTCGATGCCGAGACGGCCGGCGGTGTCGACGATGACGATGTCGTGGACGCGGTTCCTCGCGTACTCGACGGAGTCCTTGGCGACCTTGACCGGGTCACCGACGCCGTTGCCCGGCTCGGGCGCGTAGACCGCGACCCCGGCCCGCTCGGCGACCACGCTCAGCTGGTTCACGGCGTTCGGCCGCTGGAGGTCGGCGGCGACCAGCACCGGCGAGTGCCCCTGGTCCTTGAGCCACCTGCCGAGCTTGCCCGCGAGGGTGGTCTTACCGGCACCCTGGAGACCGGCCAGCATGATCACGGTGGGCGGGTTCTTGGCGAACCGGAGACGGCGGGTCTCGCCACCGAGGATGGTGACCAGTTCGTCGTTGACGACTTTGATGAACTGCTGCGCCGGGTTCAGGGCCTTCGAGATCTCCGCCCCAAGCGCCCTCTCCTTGACGTTCTTGATGAACGTGCGGACTACGGGGAGGGCCACGTCCGCTTCGAGCAGGGCGATGCGGATCTCGCGGGCCGTGGCGTCGATGTCCGCCTCCGACAACCTGCCCTTGCCGCGGAGGTTTTTGAAAGTCGCGCTGAGGCGGTCGGAGAGGGTGTCGAACACGGTGGCGTCGGTCCTCGAAGCTAGGGGACGTTTGGGCTGCCCTCCAGGGTATCCGGCTCCGCAAGCAAATCGTCCCCGCCTGCCGTGTCCGGCGGACGGGGACGCATCCCCGCGTGGGCGGGGAGCAGGCGTTGACCACCTTCGGCACCTGCTGAGCGGGAGGGCAGTCCCCGCACGGGCGAGGAGCACGTCAGGCACACGCACACCCCTGACCTCGCGGTCATGCCCGCAGTGTCTGCTCCAGCTTCCGTGCCACCGTGGCCGCCTCCTCGCCCGGCAGGGGCGTGCCCTGGGGCCCCGTGACGTAGAACGCGTCCACCGCGTTCGCGCCCAGGGTGCTGACGTGTGCGCTGCGGACGCGTACCGCCGCGTCCTCCAGGGCCCGCCCGATGCGGAACAGCAGGCCCGGGGCGTCCTGGGCGCGGACCTCGATGACCGTGGCGAGGCGGGAGGCGGTCGGGTGGACGGTGACCCGCGCGGGCGGGGCGACGACGCCCCGGCGCCGCGGGTAGGCCGCGTCCCGTTCGGCGAGCCGCCCGGCGATGTCCAGGGAGCCGTCCAGGGCGCGGACGAGGTCGGCGCGGAGCCGGGCGGCCTGGGGCAGGGAGCCATACTCGGCGGCGACCCGCCAGTCCAGCAGGAGGACGGAGCCGTCGACGCCGTCCGGCAGGTCGAGGGCGCGCAGCTCCGCGGTGCGGACGGTGAGCCGGTGCATGGCGAGCACCCCGGCCACGGCGGGCAGCACGCCCGACTGGTCGGGTACGGCGATCAGCAGCTCGACGCCGAGGGGCTCGGGTTCGCCGGACGCGGTCGGCTGCTCGTCCGTCGGCGGTTCGGTCTGCGCGCGCAGCGCGAGCACGGGTCCCCCGGTGGCGACGGCCTCAAGGGCGAGCCGTTCCTGCTCGGCGGTGGGCTCGCCGGCCTCGGGTTCGGCCGGGTCGTCCCCGGCGAGCACGGCGGCGACGCGTTTGACCAGGTCGGCGACGAGTGAGCCGCGCCAGGAGGACCAGGCGGCGGGGCCGGTGGCGAGGGCGTCGGCCTCGGTGAGGGCGTGCAGCAGCTCCAGCGTGGACGGGGTGCCGACGGCCTCGGCGACGGACCGCACGGTGGCGGGGTCCTCCAGGTCGCGGCGGGTGGCGGTGTCGATGAGGAGCAGGTGGTGGCGGACCAGCGTGGCCAGCGCGGTGACGTCCTCGCGGTCGAAGCCGATCCGGGTGGCGACGTCCCTGGCGATGATCTCCCCGGCGACGGAGTGGTCGCCGGGCCAGCCCTTGCCGATGTCGTGCAGCAGCGCGGCGACGAGGAGCAGGTCGGGGCGGCTGACGCGGCGGGTGAACTCGGAGGCGCGGACGGCGGTCTCGATGAGGTGCCGGTCGACGGTCCAGATGTGGACGGCGTTGCGCTGCGGTCGGCAGCGCACCCGCTCCCAGTCGGGGAGAAGCTGGGTGATCAGCCCTTCCGCTTCCAGTGCCTCCCAGACCTCGACGGTGGGCCGCCCGGAGCCGAGCAGGGTGACGAGTTGTTCCCGGGCCTCGGCGGGCCACGGGGTGGGCAGGGGGCGCACGGTGGCGGCGAGGCGGCGTACGGCGTGCAGGGAGAGCGGGAGTCCGGCCTGCGCGGCGGCGGCCGCGGCGCGCAGCGGCAGCACGGGGTCGCGGTCGGGTCGCGCGGCGCGGGCGAGCACCACCTCGCCGTCCTGTTCGACGACGCCCTCGGCGAGCGGTGAGCGGTCCGCGACGGGTTTGCCGCCGCCCCACATGGCGCGCAGCCGGGGCCGTACGGCGCGCGAGCGCAGGACGCGGCCCACTTCCCGCCAGGTGACGTCGCTGGCGTAGGAGATGACGCGGGCGGCTTCGTAGACCTGGCGGAGCAGGGTGTCGGCGTCCAGGAGCCCCAGTTCGGCGGCGACCTGGTCCTGTTCCTGGAGGGCGAGCCGGTCGGTGGCGCGTCCGGTGGCCAGGTGGAGGGCGTCGCGGACGTCGAGGAGGCGGCGGCGGGCGTCGTCGAGGCCCCCGCGGGGGGCGTCGGCGAGCCAGGAGGCGGCGACGGCGCGCAGGGCGGTGGCGTCGCGCAGTCCGCCGCGGGCTTCCTTGAGGTCGGGTTCGAGGAGGTACTGCAACTCGCCCTGCCGCTCGGCGCGCTCGGCGCAGAGTTCCTGGAGTTCGGGGAGGCGTCTGGGTGCCTGGTTGCGCCAGTCGGCGAGGACGGCGGTGCGCAGTCCGGTGGTGAGGCCGAGGTCTCCGGCGAGGTGGCGGGCGTCCAGGAGGCCGAGCTGGACCTTCAGGTCCTCGCCCGCGGTCCTGCGGGCCTCGGCGGGGGTGCGCACGGAGTGGTCGAGGGTGAGGCCGAGGTCCCAGACGGGGTACCAGAGGCGGTCGGCGAGGGCGGCGACGGCCTTGCTGTCGGCGCCGTCGTGCAGCAGGAGGAGGTCGAGGTCGCTGCGGGGCGACAGCTCGCCGCGGCCGTAGCCGCCGACGGCGACCAGGGAGACGCCGCGCAGCCCCTCGGCGGCGGTGGTGAACAGGCTGGTCAGCCAGGCGTCGGTCAGTTCGGAGAGGGCGGTACGGCGCGGCGGCCCGGACCGCGCCCCCTCGGTGAGGAGGCGCAGCCGGGCCGCCGCGTAGCCGCTGGGTCCCGAGTCCTCTGCTTCGTTGCGCACGTCCGTACCCGTCACCCAGCGACTCCTGTTCTCGCGTGTCAGAGCGCGTCCGGGCCGCGCTCACCGGTCCGGACCCGTACGGCCGTCTCGACCGGGAGGGACCAGACCTTCCCGTCACCGATCTTGCCGGTGCGGGCGGCCTTGACGATGACGTCGATCAGCTGCTCGGCGTCGTCGTCCTCGGCCAGCACCTCGATGCGGATCTTGGGCACCAGGTCGACGGTGTACTCGGCACCGCGGTAGACCTCGGTGTGGCCTCGCTGTCGACCGTAACCGCTGGCTTCGGTGACCGTCAGTCCGTGGACTCCGAAGGCCTGAAGGGCCTCCTTGATCTCGTCGAGCCGGTGGGGCTTGACGACGGCGGTGATGAGCTTCATGCCTCAACCTTCTTGCTCTGGGCAGCGTTGCTGCTCGGGGCGGACGCCGTGGCGGCGGAGATGTGCGAGGCGGCGGCGCTGCTGAAGTCGTACGCGGTCTCGGCGTGGGCGCTCTGGTCGATGCCGGTGACCTCGTCGTCCTCGGCGGCCCGGAAGCCGATCGTCTTCTGGATGGCGAAGGCGAGGACGTAGGTGACGACGAAGGTGTAGCCCATGACCGAGAAGGCGCCGATGGCCTGCGACAGGAACTGGTCCCCGCCGCCGGTGCCGTCGATGGCGAGGAAGCCGACCATCAGGGTGCCGAGGACACCGCCGACCAGGTGAACGCCGACGACGTCGAGGGAGTCGTCGTAGCCCAGCTTGTACTTGAGGCTGACCGCCCAGGAGCAGACGGCGCCGGCGACGACGCCGATGAGCAGCGCGCCGAAGATGTTGACGTTGCCGCCGGAGGGCGTGATGGCGACCAGACCGGCGACCGCGCCGGAGCAGGCGCCCAGCGTGGTGAAGGCGCCGTGCCGGATGCGCTCGTAGATCAGCCAGCCGAGCATGGCGGCGCCGGTGGCGACCTGGGTGTTGATGGCCATCTGGGCGGTGACGCCGTCGACGCCCAGCTCGGATCCGGCGTTGAAGCCGAACCAGCCGAACCACAGCAGGGCGGTGCCGAGCAGGACCAGCGGGAGGTTGTGCGGGCGCATCGGGTCCTTCTTGAAGCCGACGCGCTTGCCGACGACGAGGACCGCGGCGAGGGCGGCGATACCGGCGTTGATGTGGACCGCCGTACCGCCGGCGAAGTCGATCACTGCCGGGTCGAGCTGGGAGAGCCAGCCGCCGCCCCAGACCCAGTGGGCGACCGGGAAGTAGACCACGGTGACCCAGACGCCGATGAAGATCATCCAGGCGCCGAACTTGACCCGGTCGGCGAGCGCGCCGCTGATGAGGGCCGCGGTGATGACCGCGAACAGCATCTGGAAGAGCGAGAACGCGAAGACCGAGATGTCGTTGCCGGTGAAGCTCTCCATCGTGGAGTCGGCGTCGACGCCCTTCAGCCCGATCATGTCGAGGTTGCCGACGAAGCCGCCGGAGTCACCGCTGAAGGTGAGGGAGTGTCCGTAGAGCACCCACAGCACGCTGACGAGGCCCAGCGAGATGAAGGACATCATCAGCATGTTGAGGACGCTCTTGGACCGGACCATGCCGCCGTAGAAGAGCGCCAGGCCGGGCGTCATCACCATGACGAGCGCCGCGCTGATCAATACGAATCCGGTATCTGTGCCGTTCAATGCCGGTATCTCCTCGTCTTGGATACGGCCCCGTGCGGGCGAAGCCTGAGCGGACTGCGGGGGGCGGGCCGGTTATGCGGCACGAGATTGGCGCAGCGCCGTTTCGATGGAGGCCACGCGTTGTTTCGCGGGCGTGACAAGGGCGCCTGACGTGTTACGCGTCGATGAACTGCCTGATGTCCGGCAGTCGGATCGTTATCGTGGCGCAACCTTCCCCGCGGGGCCGCGGCGCGGCGGCGGGCAAGCGGAAACCGGCCGCGGGCGGCCTTCCGATGACCTGGCGCGGGGGGAGCCGAGTCGGGCAGTTCGGGAAGGCCGGCCGCGGCCGGGGTCTGGTGGCGGTGTCAGACCGCCTCGGCGGTCTCGGGCAGCTCCACGGCGAGTCTCGCGGTGAGGTCGACGACCTCGGCGAGATCACCGAAGTCGCGGACGGCGGTGTCGACGGTCTTCCGGATACGCGTGTTCACCCGCTCGGAACGCACCTTCTTGGCCACGCGCATGGCCCGCTCGGCGTAGACCGCGCTCTCCTCCGGTTCCCGCTGGAGCAGGTGCACGCTGGCCACGCCGACGAGGTTGAGCGCATACGACCGCTGGTGCTCGCCGTCCTCGGCGAACAGCTCCACGGCGCGCCGCATCAGCGGCTCGGCGAGGGAGGCGTAGGCGGGGCTGCGACCGGCGACATAGGCGAGGTCGCGGAAGGAGTGGCTGTTCTCGCCGTACAGCTCTGCCTCGGAGAAGAAGCGGATCCAGTCGGGTTCGGGGGCGTCCCACTCGTCGGCGTCGGCGAAGGTGTCCTCGGCCATCCGGACCGCGCGCTTGCACTTGCTGGGCTGGCCCATGTTGGCGTAGGCGCGGGCCTCCATCGCATACAGCATCGCCTGGGTGCGCGGGCTGGCGCATTCCCGGCTGCCGTACTGGGCGAGGTGGATCAGTTCGAGGGCGTCGTCGGGCCGTCCGAGGTGGATCATCTGGCGGCTCATGCTGGACAGCACGTAGGAGCCGAGGGGGCGGTCACCGGCCTCCTTGGCGGCGTGCAGGGCGAGGACGAAGTACTTCTGGGCGGTGGGCTGGAGCCCGATGTCGTAGCTCATCCACCCGGCGAGTTCGGCGAGTTCGGCGGCGACCTTGAAGAGCCTGCGGGTGGTGGCCTCGGGCTGGGGCTCCTGGAGGAGGTCGGTGACCTCGTGCAGCTGGCCCACGACGGCCTTGCGGCGCAGGCCGCCGCCGCACTGGGCGTCCCACTGGCGGAACATCACCGTGGTGGACTCCAGCAGGTCCAGCTCGGGTTTGGAGAGCCGCCCGCGCGCGCGGCTGGTGGGCACCGGCTCGGCGTCGGGGCGGCGCGGGGAGAGCGGCGCGGGGACGAGCCAGCGCTGCATGGGCTCGATGAGGGACGGGCCCGCGGACAGCACCAGCGACGTCCCGAGGAAGCCGCGCCGCGCCAGCATCAGGTCGCTGCGCGAGAACTCGCTGAGCAGGGCCACTGTCTGCGGGCCCGTCCACGGCAGGTCCACGCCGGTCGCCGACGGGGTGGGGCGGGCGGCGCGCAGGCCGAGGTCCTCGATGGAGACGACGCAGCCGAACCGCTCGGAGAACAGCTCGGACAGGATCCTGGGGATCGGCTCGCGCGGGTTCTCGCCGTCCAGCCAGCGGCGTACGCGTGAGGTGTCGGTGGAGATGTGGTTGGCGCCCAACTGGCGCGCCCTGCGGTTGACCTGACGGGCCAGCTCACCCTTGGACCAGCCGCTGCGCACGAACCATGAGCCCAGCAGCTCGTTCGGGCGCTTGTCAGCGTTCGCGCCGCCGCCGTTGCCGCCCACTGGCACGCCCCCCATCCCCTTGTCGACCGCCTGTCGCCGAATGCGCCAAGCCCTATCAGAATGCCCGTCAAACCATTCGCCCGTATGGCACTTGCCACACTTCGAACGGGGAGCCGACTTGCCTCCGGCATACCCGGACGAGCATGTGCCACCAGGGTCCGTGTACTCAAAGTAATCCTACGATCACCCATCCAGCCATGGCGAACGCCGAATCGCCACCATTCGCCACCCCATCGAATGAACTCCTCGTGACCTGCTCGCGATTCACTTGACACAGGACGGCGGGGAGCGGGCGGAGCGGAGCGCGGTGGGGCGGGCACGGCCGAGCACACACCCCGGAGTGCTTCGACGCGCCGCATGGATCGGCCGCCTGGTTCGACCGCCAGCGGGAAGGCGGGAACGCGGCGTCACGTTCCGCGTCCGTCTCGTAACCACCGGTGCGTCGGACCCGTTGGAGGGGGCATGGGCTTCACGATCGGCAGCAGTCGGGGCATCCGCGACATCCGGTCCACCACTCGCCGCCGCGGCCGCACCTCGGAGTACACGGCCGTCGCGGAGTACACGGGGCTGTGGGGATGGGACGTGGCGCCGGGCGCCAGGGCAGCCGCGGGCGTCTGCTCCTGTGGCCGCCCCGACTGCCGCGCGCCGGGCGCACACCCCCTGGAGTTCGCCCCCGAGGTGCCCGCCGGTGCCACCCTGGACGAGGTGGCGGAGGCCTGGGGCGACACCCCGGGCGCCGCGGTGATGCTGCCGGTCGGCCGGGCGTTCGACGTCATCGAGGTCGCCGAGCCCGCCGGGCGGCGCGCGCTGGTCCGCCTGGAGCGCATGGGCCTGCCGCTGGGCCCGGTGACCGCCACGCCCGAGGGCCGCGCCCAGTTCCTGGTCGCCCCCGGCGCCGCCGCCGAGCTGCCCGCGCTGCTGTACCGCATGGGCTGGGACGACCCGGCCCTCGACCTGCGCGCCCTGGGCGCCGGTACGCACATCACCGCCCCGCCCTCCGACCGCGCGGGCCTCGGCCCGGTGCGCTGGCTGCGCCCGCCCGGGCTGGACTCGGCGACCAGGCCCCCGGCGGCGCGACTGCTGCTGGGCACGCTGGCGTACGTGGCCCACCGGTCCCGGGC
Source organism: Streptomyces sp. NPDC006997 (assembly GCF_040635175.1). Lineage (NCBI taxonomy): Bacteria > Bacillati > Actinomycetota > Actinomycetes > Kitasatosporales > Streptomycetaceae > Streptomyces > Streptomyces sp. NPDC006997. The sequence continues at coordinate 165,998 of NZ_JBEYHH010000001.1, read as the reverse complement.
GTAGCCCCGGGTACGACGAGGTGCCCGCCCCCTTCTCCGTCGGGGGGCGGGCGCCTCGTCGTACCGGGTTGGCGCGTGTCCGGTCGGTCAGTCTCCGATCAGGGCGTCCACGAACGCCTCCGGCTCGAACGGCGCGAGGTCGTCCGCGCCCTCCCCGAGCCCGACCAGCTTGACCGGCACGCCCAGCTCGCGCTGGACGGCGACGACGATGCCGCCCTTGGCGGTGCCGTCCAGCTTGGTCAGGACGATGCCGGTGATGTCGACGACCTCCGCGAAGACACGGGCCTGGACGAGGCCGTTCTGGCCGGTGGTGGCGTCCAGGACGAGCAGCACCTCGTCCAGCGGGGCGTGCTTCTCGACGACGCGCTTGACCTTGCCCAGCTCGTCCATGAGGCCGGTCTTGGTGTGCAGCCGTCCGGCGGTGTCGATGAGCACCACGTCGGTGCCCGTCTCCTTGCCCTCCTTGACCGCGTCGAAGGCGACGGAGGCGGGGTCGCCCGCCTCCGGGCCGCGCACGGTGTGGGCGCCGACCCGCTCGCCCCAGGTCTGGAGCTGGTCGGCGGCGGCGGCGCGGAAGGTGTCGGCGGCGCCGAGGACGACGGTGCGGCCGTCGGCGACCAGGACCCGGGCGAGCTTGCCGGTGGTGGTGGTCTTGCCGGTGCCGTTGACGCCGACGACCATCACGATGCCGGGCTTGCGGCCCTCGGGCTCGGTCTTCACGGTGCGGTCGAGGTCGGGGCCGACGAGGGTCAGCAGCTCCTCGCGCAGCAGGCCGCGCAGCTCCTGCGGGGTGCGGGTGCCGAGCACCTTCACCCGCTCACGCAGCCGTTCGACCAGTTCCTGGGTGGGCTGCACACCGACGTCGGCGGTGAGCAGGGTGTCCTCGACCTCCTCCCAGGTCTCCTCGTCGAGGTGCTCGCGGGAGAGCAGCGTGAGCAGGCCCTTGCCGAGGGCGTTCTGCGAGCGGGAGAGACGGGCGCGGAGGCGGATCAGCCGCCCCGCGGTGGGCTCCGGTACCTCGATGACGGGTACCGGCAGCTCTTCGACGGGGGGTTCCTCCACCGTGACGGGCGTGCCGCCGGGGAGGTCCACCTCCTCTATGGTGCGGCGCGGTTCCTCACGCGGCGTCTCGGCCTCGTCGCCGACGTGCGGCTCGGCCGGAGGTGCGGTGAGGTCGGGGGTCGTGGGCGGCGGCGGGGGCAGGGCCTTCTTCCGCCGGGTGCCGACGACGAGCCCGCCGATCGCGCCGAGCACGACCACGGCGATGACTACAGCAAGGATGACGATGTCCATAACGCGTCCAGTATCAGCCATGGCACCCGGCCGGACCCAGCTTGTGGGTTCCTCCAAGCGACACGGGTCGCGCGCCTGGCCACCTGACGTACCGTCAGGTACGGCCCCGCGCGCACGGCGCACACCACTCGCCGCCGAAGGGAACCCCATGCCCGTCACGACGGTGTCCACTCGGCGGTGCGGTCGGGGAGCCGCGCACGGAGGGCGTGTACCGGGTGCTCACGCCGGACGAGTGCGTCACGAGCGGGGGCGACCACCTCGTACCGCACCCGCTGTGCGGCGGGCTGCCGGTGGCGGAGGGGTGGCGCGGCCCGCGCCTGTTCCGCGACGGCGTACTGCCCCGGACCAGCGGGTGATCCGGGGCAGTAGCCCTTACGGGGTCGAGGAGAGGGGCAGCGGGGACTTGGCCCTTCTCCTCGGGCTCGGGGGGCCGGTCAGCCCATCTCCTCCAGGCGCTTGCCCTTCGTCTCCTTGACGAACTTCAGGACGAACGGGATGGAGAGCGCGGCGAAGACCGTGTAGACGACGTAGGTGGCGGACAGGTTCCAGTCGGCCAGCGACGGGAAGCTCGCGGTGATGGCCCAGTTGGCGATCCACTGCGCGGCGGCGGCGACGCCGAGCGCGGCGGCGCGGATCCGGTTGGGGAACATCTCGCCGAGCATGACCCAGACGACCACGCCCCAGCTCAGGGCGAAGAAGAGCACGAAGACGTGGGCGGCGACCAGGGCGACCCAGCCCTGGGTGGCGGGGAGCTGGCCGTCGACCAGGTCGGAGGAGAACGCCCACGCCTCCAGCGCGAGGCCGATCACCATGCCGACCGACCCGATGATGGCCAGCGGGCGGCGGCCGATCCGGTCGACGAAGATCATCGCGATCACGGTGCCGACGATGTTGATGATCGACGTGGTGAAGGAGTAGAAGAACGAGTCCGACGGGTCGACGCCGACCGACTGCCACAGGGTGGCGGAGTAGTAGAACGCGACGTTGATGCCGACGAACTGCTGGAAGACCGACAGGCCGATGCCGACCCAGACGATCGGCTTGAAGAAGAAGCTGCCGCCGAGCAGGTCCCGGAAGCTGGAGCGGGTCTCGCTCCTCATGCCCTGCTCGATCTCGGCGACGCGGGCGTCCAGGTCGACGTCCCGGCCCTCCACCTCGGCGAGGATCTCCCGGGCGCGTTCGCGCCTGCCGACGGAGAGCAGGTAGCGGGGGGACTCGGGGATGGCGAAGGAGAGCAGCCCGTACAGGACGGCCGGGACGACCATGACGCCGAGCATCACCTGCCAGGCCTCCAGGCCCAGCAGCTCGCCGCGCTGGTCGCCGTCGGCGGCGTTCAGGATGCCCCAGTTGACCAGCTGCGAGACGGCGATGCCGACCACGATCGCCGCCTGCTGGAAGGAACCGAGACGGCCGCGGTAGGCGGGCGGGGCGACCTCGGCGATGTAGGCGGGGCCGATCACGGAGGCCATGCCGATGGCGAAGCCGCCGACGACCCGCCAGAAGGCCAGGTCCCACAGCGCGAACGGCAGCGCGGAGCCGACGGCGCTGACGGTGAACAGCACGGCGGCGATCTGCATACAGCGGATCCGGCCGATGCGGTCGGCGATCCGGCCCGCGGTGGCGGCGCCGATCGCGCAGCCGATCAGGGCGATGGCGATGACCTGCGCCAACACCGCGGACCCGACGTCGTAGCGGCCCCGGATGGCCTCGACGGCACCGTTGATCACGGAGCTGTCGTAGCCGAAGAGGAAACCGCCCATCGCGGCCGCCGCCGCGATGAAGATGACATGCCCGAGGTGATCGGGCGGAGCCGTCCCGGCTCCTGACTTGGCTGCCTGCGCAGTGCTGGTCACGTGTACTCCTCGGGCCGCCCGGCGTCACTGCCGGGCGTGGGGATCGGCCCTTCGAGGCACTTGGTCCTGAAGGTAAAATCAACGTTTCAGAGACTATGCCTTCACGTTCCGAAGTCAATAGGGCCTGTTGGATCAGGTTTTAGATGGAGGGCAGGTTTATGAGTTCAAGACTTGAAGTGAACGGCTCTATCGTCAGACAAAACGCAGGTCGCGGTACGTGGAGAGCGCACGGGCTTCTAGCGCAGCCGCTGGCTGATGACCTTCGACACACCGTCGCCCTGCATGGAGACGCCGTAGAGGGCGTCCGCGACCTCCATCGTCCGCTTCTGGTGGGTGATGACGATGAGCTGTGAGGCTTCCTGGAGCTCCTGCATGATCCGGATCAGCCGCTGGAGGTTGGTGTCGTCGAGCGCCGCCTCGACCTCGTCCATGACGTAGAACGGGCTGGGCCGCGCCTTGAAGATCGACACCAGCAGCGCGACGGCGGTCAGCGACCGCTCCCCTCCGGACAGCAGCGACAGCCGCTTGACCTTCTTGCCCGGGGGCCGGGCCTCGACGTCGACACCGGTGGTGAGCATGTTGTCCGGGTCGGTCAGCAGCAGCCGCCCCTCACCGCCCGGGAACAGCCTGCTGAAGACGCCCTCGAACTCGCGCGCGGTGTCCCGGTACGCCTCCGTGAAGACCTGCTCGACCCGCTCGTCCACCTCCTTGACGACCTGGAGCAGGTCCGCGCGGGTCTTCTTCAGGTCCTCCAGCTGCTCACTGAGAAACTTGTGCCGCTCCTCCAGCGCCGCGAACTCCTCCAACGCCAGCGGGTTGACCTTGCCGAGCTGCTGGTACGCCCGCTCCGCCGCCCTCAGCCGCTTCTCCTGCTCGGCCCGCGCGAACGGACGGGGCCGGTTGCGCGGGTGCTCCGGGTCCTCGGGCAGTTCCTCGCCCTCCGCGGGGGGCGAGGGGGGTACGGGCTGGTGCGGTCCGTACTCGGAAACGAGCCCCGCCGGTTCCACACCGAGTTCCTCCAGCGCCTTGGTCTCCAGCTGCTCGATCCGCAGCCGCTTCTCGGCGCCGAGTACCTCCCCCCGGTGGACCGAATCCGTCAACTTGTCGAGTTCCGCCTTCAGGTCCCGCCCCTCGGCACGGGCCTGGGCCAGCTCGCGCTCCCGCAGCGCCTTCGCCGCCTCGGCCGCCGTCCGCTCCCGCTCGGCCCGCGCGAGGGACACCTCGACGTGCGCGAGCAGCTGCCGGGCACCGGAGGCGACGGCCCCCGCGACGGCCGCCTCGTGCCGCAGCCGGGCCCGCCGCTGCTCGGCACGCGCGCGTGCCTCACGTTCCGCGCGGGCGGCCCGGTCGAGCGAGTCGGCCCGTCCGGCGAGCCCCTTCACCCGCTCCTCGTGCGTACGGACCTGGAGGCGGGCCTCCATCTCGGTCTGCCGCGCGTTGGCGCCGTCGGCCGCGAGCCGGTCCCGCACCGAGGTGTCCGGCTCCTCCTCCACCGGCATCTCCTCGGCGACGGCGAGCCGCTCGGCCAGCACCTCGACATCCTCGATCGCCTTGTCGAGGGCCTCCTGCGCCCGCGCGGCGGCGGCCACGGCACGCTCGGCCTCCCCGGCCGCGCCCCTGGCCTGTCCGGCGAGCCGCCCGAGCCGCTGGGCTACGGAGGACTTCTCCCGGTCGGCGGCGCGGCGCCGGTCGGCCAGCTCCTCGACGACCGTGGCGGCGTCCGCGCGCCGCCGCTGCGCCGCGCGCTGGGCCTCGGCCAGCTCCTCGCACCGTACGGCCAGCTCCGCCAGCTCGGCGGCGGCCTCGTCGACGGACGCCTGGACCTCCAGCAGGCTGGGGGCGCCCGCGGAGCCGCCGTGCGCGTAGTGGGCGCCGAGGAGGTCGCCTTCGGCGGTGACGGCGGTGAGGTGGGGGTGGGTGTAGACGAGGGTCTCGGCGTCTTCGAGGGTGTCGACCACGACTGTCCCGTGGAGCAGCCGCCGCACGGCGGGCACCAGGTCCACGGGGGCTCGGACGAAGTCCGCCGCGGGGGGTGCCCCGGTGGGATGGGGGACGGCTGCGCGTTCGTCGGGGCTGGGCGCGCGGTGCCCCGCGCCCCCTAGGTCGGCCGGTGTGCCCGTGAGGAGGAGGGTCGCCCGGCCCGCGTCCTGCTTGCGGAGGAGGCGGATGGCGTCCGCCGCCGCGGACGGGGAGGTGACCGCCAGGGCGTCCGCCGCCGCGCCGAGGGCCGCCGCGAGCGGGATCTCGTAGCCCGGGGTGATGGTGAGCAGCTCGGCCGCCGGGCCCAGCAGACCGGAGAGACGATCCCGCGCGGACAGGAGGGCACCGGTACCGTCCTTGCGGCGCAGGCCCAGGGCCAGGGCGTCGTGGCGGGCCTGGGTCGCGGCACGCGCGCGTTCCGCCGCGGTGGCCGCCTCGCGGGCGGCGGAGAGGGCGGCCTCCGCCTCGGTGAGCGCCTCCTTGGCGGTGCGGTGCCGCTCGGCCAGATCCGCGTCGTCGGCGTCGAGGCCGTCGACCTCGGCCTTGAGGGTCTCGTACTCCTCCTGCGCGGCGACGGCGCGCTGCTGGGCCTCGTCACGGGCGGCGGCCAGCCGGTCGATCTCGGCCTGGGCGGAGGCGGCGCGGGAGCGGGCGGCGCCGACCTGGCCGTTGAGCCGGGCCAGTCCCTCGCGGCGGTCCGCGATGGCGCGGGCGGCGTCCCGCAACCGCCGCTCCTCCGCGGCGAGCTCGCGCTCCAGTTCGGCACGGTGGGACACCGTGTCGTCCAGCGCCCGCTGCGCCGCCTCCAGGGCGGCCTCCAGCTCGGCCTCCTGCTCGCGGACGCGGGCGGCCTCGCGCTCCAGGTCCTCGGGGTCACGGCCGCGCCGCTCGTCGGGCGGGGCGGAGGTGGCGCTCTTCACGCGCGCGTCGGCCAGCGAGACCGTACCGCGCACCCGCTCGGCGAGCTGGGACAGCTCGTACCAGGTCTGCTGGGCGCGCTGGAGGCGCGGGGCGAGCCGCCGTACCTCGTCCTCCAGGAGGGCCTCGCGCTGGAGGGCCTTCTTCAGCTCCTGCTCGGCGGCCTCCTTGCGCTCCTTCAGCGCGGCCTCGTCGGCGATCTCCGTCTGGAGCGCCTCCCGCAGCCGTACGAGGTCGTCGGCGAGGAGGCGCAGGCGGGCGTCGCGCAGGTCGGCCTGGATGACGGCGGCCCGGCGGGCGACCGCGGCCTGGCGGCCCAGGGGCTTGAGCTGGCGGCGCAGTTCGTCGGTGAGGTCCTGCACGCGCGCGAGGTTGGCCCGCATGGCGTCGAGCTTGCGGAGCGCCTTCTCCTTGCGCTTGCGGTGCTTGAGGACGCCCGCGGCCTCCTCGATGAAGGCGCGGCGGCCCATGGGGTCGGCGTGCAGCACGGAGTCGAGCTGGCCCTGGCCGACGATGACGTGCATCTCGCGGCCGATGCCGGAGTCGGAGAGCAGTTCCTGGATGTCCAGCAGGCGGCAGGTGTCGCCGTTGATCTGGTACTCGCTGCCGCCGTTGCGGAACATGATCCGCGTGATGGTGACCTCGGCGTACTCGATGGGCAGCGCCCCGTCGGAGTTGTCGATGGTCAGCGACACCTCGGCACGGCCGAGCGGCGGGCGGCCGGTCGTCCCGGCGAAGATGACGTCCTCCATCTTGCCGCCGCGCAGCGACTTGGCGCCCTGCTCGCCCATGACCCAGCTGAGCGCGTCCACGACGTTGGACTTGCCCGAGCCGTTCGGTCCGACGACACACGTGATGCCCGGTTCGAACCGGAGTGTGGTCGCCGAGGCGAACGACTTGAACCCTCGGAGGGTCAGGGCCTTGAGGTGCACGCCGCTGGACTTTACCTTCCGGGGTTGTCTCACTCCATGAACCCGCGGTTTCGCCCTCGGAGTCGCAGGGCAGACCAAAAGTTAAACAGGGTGAAAGGATGCGCGGGTCAAGGAGACCGGGGCTGGGGCAAGAAAGAAGGGACGCCGAAGCGTCCCTTGCCGTTTCTGACAACTGAGCGGTTGATTACGGGCGGCCCAACCACTGCTGTCGTGTGTGATTGCAGTGATCAGGTGAGCGCAGGCTCCGCCTGGTGTGCGTCAACGCTCTCCATGAACCTGTCGTGAGAAGCGGCAGCCGTCAGGGCGTCGTTCTCCGCCTGGATCCGTCCGAGCTCGGATTCCAGGTCCTGGACGCGCTGCTGCAGCCGTCGCATCTCGGCGAGGAGTCGCGGGTCGGAGCCGCCGACGTAACCGAGAAGCGCCTTTGCCATGATGGATGGTCCTCCACAATGAGTGACCGACCGAAGCGGTGTGGGTCGTGAGGGATTCGCACCCGCGGTGCTTGGCACTGTTGAGTTGTGCTGCCGTTCAACCATGCCAAACAGCTAAGGTGCGCGGGGCTTTCAGCGTCTCACCAAAAAGTTTGACGGTCAACACGATCACGCCCCGTATCGGCGGGCGAACCGGGGGCACGCGGCCGTCGAACGGCGGCGCTGCGACTCCTGCGGGGCCCTGGGGCGTGGCGATCATCTTGACGCCCACGGCCCGGCCGCGCAAGCGGTTGTCGGCAACCACCAGCGGTTTTCTTGAGGCGGGGGCACGCAGGGCCCACTCCGGCGGTCCGGTGAGGGCGTGCCGGGCGGTCGTGGGTCAGCGGATCGCGAAGCCGTCGTAGCCGCCGCGGGGTGTGTCCCAGATCTCGGTGACCCCGTCCACGCGACCGGGCGTGTCGCCCTCCCGGAGCCAGTCGAGGAGGGTTTCGCAGCCCTTGCGCGGGCCCTCGGCGACCACCTGGACCCGACCGTCCGCCAAATTGAGAGCAAAGCCACTCAGGCCGCCGACCTCCAGCGCCTTGGCCCGCGTGAACCAGCGGAAACCCACACCCTGGACGCTTCCCCGTACCCAGGCCACCAGCCGTACATCCTCGCTCATGGGTGCAACCTAACCGGCCAATGTCTCTTGGAGCACTTCCTCATCCCGCGCCATGCGGTACCGTCCCCACCCAATGAATCTCATATGAAACTCACTCGATCGTGTGAGATGTGAGTGTGAGTTGTGAGTGAGCCTGGTGGGCCGTGGGGGGACGCGCCGACCGCAAGGACGAGGAAGGCCAGGACATGGGACGCCACCGACGCATCGCCGCCGGCCGCGCCGCCACGGGCCGCGCCGGGGAGGTCGCACCACCGCACGGCTCGTCCACGCGGGAGTACGACCCGCGCGATCCCCACGCCGCCGGGTACGGCATGACGGGGATCGCCCCCTACCTCAACCCCGAGGCGTACGCCGACGCCCACGCCCGCAGCGAGGCGTACCTCTTCGCGCCGGACGCGTACACGACGGACGGCGGCGGCTACCCGGGCACCACGGAGACCGTGGGCTTCCCGGCCGCCGGGCACCGGGCCGACGCGTACCAGGCCGACGGTTACCGGGCTGGCGGGTACCCGGCCGGTGGACGCCGGGGCAGCGGGCCCGCGCCCGACCGGTTCACGGCCGACGCCTTCGCAGCCGACGCGCTCGCGTCCCACGACTTCGCCTCCGGCGACTCCACCCCCGGCGACTTCGGCGCCGACGACTACACCACGACCACCGCGTTCGGCTCCGACGGGTTCACGCCCGACGAGGGCGCCCGGCGCGCCGGGACCCACCGGCGCCGTAAGAAGAAGGCCGGGGCACCGGTCCGCAACGGCCTGCTCGGGGTCTCCGCCGCGGTCGCCCTCGGCACCGTCGCGGTCGCCACCGGCGTGATCCCCGGCACCGAGAACTACCAGCTCGGCGGTGGCGGCGGAGACAAGGTGCAGTCCGCCGACACCCCGGGCAACAGCGCGAGCCAGCAGGGCGGCGCCTCCGGCAGCGCCGAGAGCCCCGAGGGCACCGCCACGAGCCCCGGCGGCCAGCGTCCGGGCTCCGCCTCCGGCGACGCGTCCGACTCCGCCAAGCCGTCCCCCTCGACGTCGTCGGCCGCGCCGACGAAGACCCCGTCGAAGGAGAAGGAGCCCGAGGCCACCCCGTCGAAGACCGCGGAGCCGAAGCCGGTGACCCCGCCGTCCAACGCGGCGACCCGGACCCCGGAGCAGCCCAGCGCCCCGGTGACGGTCTCCCGGGAGGAGGCCGCCGAGGCCGAGGTGCTCAAGCTCGTCAACCAGGAGCGGGCCCAGGCCGGTTGCAGCCCGGTCGCCGCGAACAGCGCGCTCGCCTCGCTGGCGGGCGCCTTCAGCGCCGACATGGCCGCCCGGGACTTCTTCGACCACACCGACCCCGGCGGCGCCACCCCGTGGGACCGCGCGGAGGCGGCGGGCATAGCCGACCTCGGCGGCGAGAACATAGCCCGCGGCCAGGCCGACGCCGCTGCGGTCATGGACGCCTGGATGAACAGCCCCGGCCACCGCGCCAACATCCTGAACTGCGACTTCACCACGCTGGGCGTGGGCGTCCAGTTCGGCGAGGGCGGACCGTGGTGGACGCAGAACTTCGGCTACTAGGGCACCGTCGGGCTCCCGTACGCTGGGGGCATGACCACCACGCCGGAGCGCACCGCGGAGCAGGAGCTTGCGTATGACGTGTTCTCGCGGGCCTGTCCCTCGCGCGGGACGCTGGAGCATGTGACCGGGCGCTGGGGCGCGCTCACGCTGGGCGCGTTGTACGAGGGGTCGTTCCGGTTCAACGCGTTGCGGCGGCGGGTCGACGGGGTCAGCGAGAAGATGCTGTCGCAGACGCTGCACGCGCTGGAGCGCGACGGACTGGTGCGCCGTGAGGCGCAGCCCACGAACCCGCCGCGGGTGGACTACGAACTCACCCCGCTCGGCCGGGGCGTGGCCGAGCGGCTGACGGCGCTCATCGAGTTCGTGGAGGGCCGGATGGACGACGTCCTCGCGGCCCGCGGCCGTTACGACGAGACGCGCGGCGGGCGCTGACAGCGCGGGCAGTAGTAGCTGGAGCGGTTCATCCAGGGGCGGCGGCGCATCGGCGTACCGCAGCGGCGGCAGGGTTCTCCCTCACGGCCGTAGGCGTCCAGGGAGCGGTCGAAGTAGCCGGACTCGCCGTTGACGTTGACGTAGAGGCTGTCGAAGCTGGTGCCGCCGACCGCGAGGGCCGCGTTCATCACGTCCCTGACGTGGCCGAGGAGTTCCCGGGTGCGGGGGCGGGTGAAGGTCGACGTCGGACGGTCGTAGTGGAGGCGGGCGCGCCACAACGCCTCGTCGGCGTAGATGTTGCCGACGCCGCTGATCAGGGACTGGTCGAGCAGGGCGCGTTTGATGGTGCTGCGCTTGCGGCGCAGGGCCTCGTGGAAGGCGTCCTCGTCGAAGCGCGGGTCGAGCGGGTCGCGGGCGATGTGCGCGATGACGTCGGGCAGGCCGTCCGGGGTGTTGTCGTGGAGTGACAGGCCGCCGAAGGTGCGCTGGTCGACGAAGCGGAGTTCGGTGCCGAGGGCGTCGGCGAAGCGGACGCGGATGCGCAGGTGCTTCTCGTCGGGCGCCGTGTGCGGCTGCACCAGGAGTTGGCCGCTCATGCCGAGGTGGGCGAGGACGGACTGGTCGGTGTCCTCCAGCGGCAGCCACAGGTACTTGCCGCGGCGGCGCGGGGTGCCGATCCGGTGCCCCTTGAGGCGGTGCGCGAAGTCGTCTGCCCCCGCGGTGTGGCGGCGTACCGCGCGCGGGTGCAGCACCTCGACGTCGGCGACGGTGCGGTGGGCGGCCCACCGGTCCAGGCCTCGGCGTACGACCTCGACCTCCGGCAACTCGGGCATGGCGCTCTCCGAAGAACGGTGGTGGCGATGAGCTGAGCGCCCGCCCCGGTGGTGGGACGGGCGCTCGGAGTGCGGTGCGGTGGGGTCAGACGGAGGGGGCCGTCGGCTCGGTGGTGCCGTCGGGTCCGTCCGACGCGTCGGGCTTGGTGTCGTCGTCGGTGGCCCCCGTGACCGGGGAGCCGTCCGCGGCGGCCCGTTTGGCGCGCTCGTCCGCCGCCGCGCGGATCGCGCGCCAGGCGGACTCGGCGGCCTGCTGCTCCGCCTCCTTCTTGCTGCGGCCGGTGCCGGTGCCGTACGAGACGCCTCCGACGCGGGCGGCAGCAGTGAAGGTCTTCTCGTGGTCGGGACCGGTCTCCGTGACCAGGTACTCGGGTACGCCGAGCCCCTCGGTCGCGGTGAGCTCCTGGAGGCTGGTCTTCCAGTCCAGTCCGGCTCCGAGGTTGGAGGACTTCTCGATCAGCGGGTCGAACAGGCGGTGGACGAGCTCCGCCGCCGAGTCCAGCCCCTGGTCGAGGTAGACCGCGCCGATCACCGCTTCGAGGGTGTCGGCGAGGATGGACGCCTTGTCCCGGCCGCCCGTGCCCTCTTCACCGCGGCCTAGCCGGATGAAGGAGCCGAGTTCGAGCGAGCGTCCCACCTGCGCCAGCGCACGGGAGTTCACCACCGCGGCCCGCAGCTTGGCCAGCTGGCCCTCGGGCAGGTCGGGGTGGGTGCGGTACAGCGTGTCGGTGACGACGAGGCCGAGCACGGAGTCCCCGAGGAACTCCAGCCGCTCGTTCGTCGGCAGACCGCCGTTCTCGTACGCGTAGGAACGGTGGGTCAGCGCACGCACCAGAAGGGCGGACTCGACCTGGTAGCCGAGCCGCCCTTCCAGAAGCGTGTGGGACGAGGCATGGTTGTCGCCAGAGTTCTTCTTCGGCGTGGACACAGTGCCTCTCACCAGCCGCTCAGACCTCTAGGACCTGGCGCTTGTTGTAGGTGCCGCACGACGGGCACGCGATGTGCTGCTGCTTGGGCTCGTGGCAGCGCTCGCACGCGACCAGGGTGGGGACCGCAGCCTTCCACTGCGACCGGCGGTGGCGCGTGTTGCTGCGCGACATCTTCCGCTTCGGAACAGCCACGGCTACTTCTCCTGCTTCTCGTCGACGCCCGTCTCGGCGCCGCTCGTGTCGTCCTTGTCGCCAGGTTCGAGCGAACCGGCGATTCCCTGCAATGCCGCCCAACGGATGTCGACGGCGTCGTGGTGGTGGTCCGGGTCGTCCAGGAGCCGTGCCCCGCACTCGGCGCACAGCCCCGGGCAGTCCTCCCGGCACACCGGCTGCATCGGCAGTGCGAGCACCACCGCATCGCGCAGCACGGGTTCGAGGTCGAACAGGCCGTCCTCGATGAAGAGCCTGTCCTCGTCTTCCTCGGCGTCGTCGGCCGGTTCCGCCTTCACGCGGCCCCGGTCGTCGGCGTCAGGGTACGAGAACATCTCCTGGAACTCCGCTTCCAGCTCCTGCTGGACCGGCTCCAGACACCTTACGCACTCCCCCTCGGCGTGGGCACGGGCGGTGCCGGTGACGAGCACACCCTCCATGACCGACTCAAGGCGGAGGTCCAGCTCCACCGGGGCACCCTCGGGCACTCCGATGACGTCCTGCAGACCGAGATCCTTCGGGGCGTCCACCGTGCGGGACAGCCGCTGGAGCGCGCCGGGCCGCCTGCCCAGCTCGTGTGTGTCGAACACGAGGGGGTTGCGGTGGTCGAGGCGGGCGTTGGAGGCCATTCCTGCTTTCGATCTGTGAGCTGGGGGGACACCGCCCGTCCTTGCTGTGCGGGCAGCGCTGATCGCGGACGCCCGCTGACCCTGTGAAAAGGCGTGAGCGCACGCGCGACCGAAGAGCCAGGATACTGGACCTTTCCCATACGGCCCAATCGGCACCGTCAGCCGTTGCCGCGGCCCTGCTCGTACGCCCGCAGCTGCTCGGCGCTGATCATGCTGGTGTCGAAGAGGCTGGTCTCGTCGAGCGCCCCCGCGTCCTGCCCGTAGCCCTGTTGTGACTGCTGGGCCTGCTGGCCCTGCTGGGACTCCTGCGGCGGGTACCCGGGCTGCTGCGGGTAGGCCGCGTACGGATCGGCCTGCTGGTAGCCGTAGGGGTCCTGCTGCTGGGCGTACTGCTGCTGGTAGCCGTACGGGTCGCCCTGCTGGGACTGCTGCTGGTAGGCGTAGGCGTCCTGGGCGGCGTAGGACTCGTCGGGGGCGCCGTAGGAGTCGTCGCGGCCGGTGTAGGGGGCACCCTGGGCGGCGTACGACGGCTGGGCGGGGACGGCGGCGGCGCTCTGCCGCTGTTCGGCGGCGGTCTCGCGCTGGGACAGGGCCGTGAGGTCGGCGAGGTAGTCGGCGTCGCTGCTGTGCTGGACGGTGCTGGTGTCGTCGGCGAGGGCGCCGAGGTCGTCGGTGGCGATCCGGCCGTGCAGCTTCTGACGGCCGCGGCCGACCGCGTCCAGGGTCTTGGCGAGGACCGCCTCGAAGGCGCCGAGCTTGACGTCGACGTACTCGTCGGCGGTGCGGCGCAGGGTCTCGGGGTCGTGGCTGCGCTCGGGGGCGTCCTCGTCCTCGTAGCCCTGCTCGTCGACGCCCGGGCCGGTGCCGAGGAGCTTCTCGCGGCCACGGCCGACCGAGCCGAGGGTCTTGGTGAGGACGACCTCGAAGTTGGCGAGCTTGGAGTCCACGTAGTCGTCGGCCTCGGCGCGGATGTCCTCGGCCTCCCTGCGGGCCTCGGCGAGGATCCGGTCGGCCTCGGCCTGGGAGCGGCGGGCGATCTCGGTGTCGGAGATCAGCGAGCCGCGCTCGGCGTGCGCGCCGGAGATGATCCGCTCGGCCTCCTGGCGGGCCTGCTCGACCAGCTGCTCCCGGCCGCCGATCAGCTCCCGCGCCTCGGCGAGGGAGTCGGGCAGGGCCGCGCGCAGCTCCTCGAGCATCGAGAGCAGTTCGGCGCGGTTGACCACGCACGACGCCGACATGGGCATCGACCGGGCACTGGAGACCGAGGCGACGATCTCGTCGAGCTTCTTCTGCACGTCCACCGTGTGCTCGCCACTCTCTACAGCTGTGATGGAGACCAACGGGACGACTGTACGGCCCTGGGGCGTCCGGGGGACACCGGCTGACGGGCCATCAGCCGTTCAGTCCCGCCGCAGCCGTTCGGCGAGGGCGGTCAGGACCTGCGGCGGCACCAGGTGGGAGACGTCGCCGCCCCACTGCGCGACCTCCTTGACCAGGGAGGACGACAGGAAGCTGTAGGTGGGGTTGGTGGGCACGAAGAGCGTCTCGACGCCGGTGAGGCCGTTGTTCATCTGGGCCATCTGGAGTTCGTAGTCGAAGTCGCTGACGGCCCGCAGGCCCTTCACGATGGCCGGGATGTCGCGCTCCTTGCAGAAGTCGACCAGCAGGCCGTGGAACGCCTCGACGCGTACGTTGCCGTACTCGCTGGTGACCTGGCGGATCAGGTCGATCCGCTCGTCGATCTCGAACAGGCCCTTCTTGGACTTGTTGATCATCACCGCGACGTAGACCTCGTCGTACAGACGGGAGGCGCGGGCGATGATGTCGAGATGTCCGTTGGTGATCGGGTCGAACGACCCGGGGCAGACGGCGCGGCGCACTGGTGATCCCTCGCTCTCCGGTCCGGTCATCGTGCGTCTTCGCACGTAGAGGCGGCGCGACCGTACCAAAACGTTCCCTCGCCGTAGCGACGGGCCCGGATCGGTTCGAAACCGTCGGGCCACCGGAATTCACCGCCTCTGGTGCTGCGCTCCACGGTGACGAGGGCTTCGGCCGTGAGCCACCCCTCCGAGCGGAGTGTGAGCAGGATCTCCCGAAGATCGTGGTCTGTCACGGCGTACGGCGGATCGAGGAAGACCAGGTCGTACGGCCGCTCGGGTGGGGCGGTGCGGATGATCTGTTCCGCTTTGCCCGCTCTGACCTCGGCGCCGGGCAGGCCCAGCGACCTGACGTTGTCCCGGACGGTGCGGGCGGCGCGGGCGTCGGCCTCGACCAGCAGGGTGTGACCGGCGCCACGGGAGAGGGCCTCCAGGCCGACGGCGCCGGAACCGGCGTACAGGTCGAGGACGCGTTCGCCGTCCAGGGGGCCGCCGAGGAGGGACTGCCAGGTGGAGAAGAGGCCCTCGCGGGCTCGGTCGGAGGTGGGGCGGGTTCCGGTCCCCGGGGGGACGGCCAGGCGACGGCCGCCGGCGGTGCCGGCGATCACGCGGGTCATGTCGGGTCCTTCGTCGTGGGCGGCTTGCAGGTTCAGTGTGGCGGGTCGCGCCCGCGCGGCGCCCCCAGGTACGTCCGGTCACCCCTTGTCCAGGTACTGCTCCCGCTCCTCGTCCAGGAGGGCGTCCAGTGCCGTGCGCAGGCCGGGGAGGCCGGTCAGCTCCGGGTCGGCGGCGACCACCGCCGTCGCCTCCTCCCGCGCCTCGGCGATGATCTCCTCGTCCTCGATGACGGCGAGCATCCGCAGGCTGGTGCGGGCGCCGGACTGGGCCTGGCCGAGGACGTCGCCCTCGCGGCGCTGTTCCAGGTCGATCCGGGAGAGTTCGAAACCATCGAGGGTGGCGGCGACGGCGTTCAGCCGCTGGCGGGCCGCGCTCGCCTCCGGCGCCTCGCTGACCAGCAGGCACAGACCGGGCGCGGCGCCACGGCCGACCCGGCCGCGCAGCTGGTGCAGCTGGGAGACGCCGAAGCGGTCGGCGTCCATGATGACCATGGCCGTGGCGTTCGGCACGTTGACGCCGACCTCGATGACGGTCGTGGCGACCAGGACGTCGGTGTCGCCGGCGGCGAAGCGGCGCATCACGGCGTCCTTGTCGTCGGGCGGCATCCTGCCGTGCAGCACCTCGACGCGGAGTCCCTGGAGCGGGCCCTTGGCGAGCTGGTCGGCGACGTCGAGGACGGCGAGCGGCGGGCGTTTCTCGGCGTCGTCCGGGGCGGGCTTCTTCCTGCCCTTGCCGGGCGTGTCCTCCTCGTCGCCGATCCGGGGGCAGACGACGTACGCCTGGTGGCCCTTGCCGACCTCCTCGCGCAGCCGCTCCCAGGCGCGGCTGAGGAAGTGCGGCTTGTCGGCGGCGGGGACGACGTGGCTGGCGATCGGGGAGCGACCGGCGGGGAGCTGGTCGAGGACGGAGGTCTCCAGGTCGCCGAAGACCGTCATCGCGACCGTGCGCGGGATGGGTGTCGCCGTCATGACCAGCAGGTGCGGGGGCTGTTTGCCCTTGCCGCGCAGGGCGTCACGCTGCTCGACGCCGAAGCGGTGCTGTTCGTCGACGACGACCAGGCCGAGGTCGTGGAACCGCACCTTGTCCTCGATCAGCGCGTGGGTGCCGATCACGATGCCGGCCTCGCCGGTGACGAGGTCGAGCATCGCCTGCCGTCGCGCGGCGGCGCCCATGGAGCCGGTGAGCAGCACCACCTTGGTGGCCCGCTCCGCCCCGCCGAGCATCCCGCCCTCGGCCAGCTCGCCCATCATCTCCACGATCGACCGGTGGTGCTGCTGGGCGAGCACCTCGGTCGGCGCGAGCATCGCGGCCTGACCACCCGCGTCCACGACGGCGAGCATGGCGCGCAGGGCCACCATCGTGTTGTGGGTCACGGTGAAGTTGTCGGTCACATAAGCGTGGCTCGGGTGCGCGACGCTGATGCACTGGACCGGCTTCCGGCCGACGTACTCGACCGCTCGGATGCCTCGTCGGAACGTGTTGTACTTCGGCCGTGGGCGCACCCGTGCGGCCTTCCGGGACAGCCGGAACGGGGCGTAGCCGTCGGGGAGGGCCACCGAGACGTTGAACGCGTCCCGCTTGGGCAGCACGCGCGCTCGGCCCCCGAGGGAACGGACGAGCCAGGCGACGTCGTCCGCGAGCCTGCGTGAGGCTGAGCAGAGCGAGACACTGAGGCCGTCCGCCTGGACGGTGCCGTCCGTGTCGAGAAGGCCCTGAAGCAGTGCGAGCCGGTTTTTGACGGACGTGTTCTTGAAGTCCTCGGGGACGAACTTCCCGTGCGAGGTCATGCCCCACAGGTTCAGCTCGCGCAGGGCCCGGATCACCGGATTGCGCTTACCACCGACCCGTTCCGTCAACTGGATCGTGTAGTCACAGCGGGACCCCCGCACCGGGACCAGACGGCAGTCGGGCGCCACGGCCGTCGCCACCGCGTCCCGGATCTCGTCATCGGCGGTGGACAGCCGGAGGTTGTGCCCGAAGGACCCGTCTCCCAGAAGCAGGCCGAGGAGGTACGGATCGAGCGGCAACCCGAAGTCGTTCCCCAGGTCGGCGGGGGCGGCGACCGGGAGGTACCACTTCGAGGATCCGTTGGCCTTGAACGTGTCCAGACGGATGTCCCGGGTGGTCATCACCTTGGGCGGCTGGTTCCGGTGCCAGCCGCAGCTGGTCCCGACGATCCAGAGGTGTTCGTCGTCGCATTCGACGGACGTGCCGTCGGACAGGACAAGGCGCCACACGTCGCGCTCCCCCTGCGGGAAGACACCGTCGATCCAGGCGGTCTCCCCGGTCGGCACCACGACTTCGTCGCCCACTCGGAGGTCCGCCATGCGGCGGAAACCGGCGGGGGTGAGCACCAGGGCGTCAAGGGGCTGGGCCTTGCCCGATCCGACCTCCCCCTGGAGGAGCCGGTGCATCGGGTGGTCCGTCGCGAGGTCGGTGAAGATCTCCGCGGAGACCTTGCGCTGGCCGTCGGTGAGGGTGAAGGGGAGGCGGTCGTCGAAGGCGGCGAGGAGGCCGTCGGGGGTGGGGCGGCGGGCCACGGCGGGGAGTTGGGCGTCGGTGTGGCGGCGGCGGGCGAGGGCGACCTGGAGGACGAACGCCTCGTCCCACTTCAGGCGGGCGCGGGCGTCGGCGATGTCGGCCTTGGTGTGCGGGCGGTGGATCTTGAGGAGGGCCTCGGGCAGGGGGACCAGGCCGCGGCCCGCGCGGAGGGTGTCCGGCAGCGGGTCGACGGCCTCCTGGGCGCTGGGCAGGACGGTCTGGACCGCCTTGCCGATCTTCCAGGACTCCAGCTTGGCGGTGGCGGGGTAGATCGGGATGAGGGCGCCCGCCCACGCGTCCACGGTCTCCGCGGCGTCCGCCGCGTCCTCGGCGTCGCCGCGCAGGAGTTCGTAGGCCGGGTGGGCGAGTTGGAGGCGGCGGTTGAAGACGGAGACCTTGCCCGCGAAGAGCGCGCGGGTGCCCGGCAGCAGCTCCTTGTGGGGTTTGTGCACGCCGTTGCCGAAGAAGACCAGCTGGAGCCTGCCGCTGCCGTCGGTGATGGTGACCTCCAGGCGCTGGCCCTTGCCGCGCGGGGCCTTGCTGGAGGCGAAGGTGTGCAGCCGGGCGTCGGCGACCATCGCGACCACCGTGACGTGCTCGTCCATGGGGAGGTCGGCGAGGTGGGTGAGCTGGCCCCGCTCCTCGTACCTGCGTGGGTAGTGGTGCAGGAGGTCGCCGACGGTGTGCAGGCCGAGGTGCTCGGCCATCACCTTCGCGGTGGCGGGGCCGAGCACCTTCTTGAGGGGTTCTTCCAGTGCGGGCACGAGATCCATTGCACACCACGCCACTGACATCGCCGTATATGTCTTGGGAAACCCCTGGTCAGGCGGCTCGTTGGGGCCCTAGGATGGCGCGCTCCGGCCATCCCTCCCGCGGTCACCGCCTCACCGGGGCCGCCCGACCCCGCGCCGTCGCCCGTCCCCCCACCGGCGCAGCGACGATGGACTCCCAGACCTCACAGTCATCCCAGGCATCCCCGTCACCTCAGACACCGCACACGTTCCAGGTCGACCTGCGCGGCCTGGTGGACCTGCTCTCCCACCACCTCTACTCCAGCCCGCGGGTCTACCTGCGCGAACTGCTCCAGAACGCCGTGGACGCCATCACGGCCCGGCGGGCCGTACAGCCCGACGCCCCGGCCCGGGTGCGGCTGACCGCCGAGGGCGGCGCGCTGCGGGTGGAGGACTCCGGTGTCGGGCTCACCGAGGCCGATGTGCACAGCCTGCTCGCGACCATCGGCCGCAGCTCCAAGCGTGCCACCACCGCCGACGGTGTCGACGGCCTCCAGGAGGCCCGCGCCGACTTCCTCGGGCAGTTCGGCATCGGACTGCTGGCCTGTTTCGTCGTCGCCGAGCGGATCCGCGTCGTCAGCCGCAGCGCCCGTACGCCGGACGCCCGTCCCGTGGAGTGGACGGCGACCGACGACGGCTCGTACACCGTACGGACCCTGCCGGACGACGCCCGGCCGGAACCGGGCACCACCGTGCACCTGGTGGCGCGCGCCGGTGCCGGGGAGTGGCTCACCGGGGAGCGGGTCCTCGCCCTGGCGCGGGACTTCGGCTCCCTGCTGCCGTACGACGTCCGGGTGGGCGACGAGGCGGTCACCGACCTGCCCGCGCCCTGGGACCGCCCGTACCCCTCCCCCGCGACCCGCAGGGTGGCCCTCGCCCGGCACTGCCACGAGCTGTTCGGGTTCACCCCGCTGGACGCGGTCGAGCTGGACGTGCCGCTCGCCGGGATCCGCGGGGTGGCGTACGTGCTGCCCTCCGCGGTCAGTCCGGCGCAGCGGGCCCGGCACCGGGTACACCTGAAGGGCATGTTGCTGACCGAGCGGGCCGAACAGCTGCTGCCGGACTGGGCGTTCTTCGTGCGCTGTGTGCTGGACACGGACAGCCTGCGGCCCACCGCCTCGCGCGAGTCGCTGTACGAGGACGAGACCCTCGCCGCCGTGCGGGAGGCGCTCGGCGAGCGGATCCGCTCCTGGCTGACCGCTCTCGCCGCCGGTGACCCGGAGCGGCTCGCGGCGTTCCTGGGCGTACACCACCTGGGCGTGAAGTCGCTCGCGCGGCACGACCGGGACATGCTGCGCACGATGCTGCCGTGGCTGCCGTTCGAGACGACGGACGGGCGGCTGTCCCTGGAGGAGTTCGCGCGGCGGCACCCGGTGGTGCACTTCACGCGGACCGTGGAGGAGTTCCGGCAGGTCGCGCCGATCGCCTCGGCGCAGGGCATCGGCGTCGTCAACGGCGGCTACACCTACGACACCGAGCTGGTCGAGGCGCTGCCCTCGGTGCGTCCCGGTACGACGGTGGCGGAGCTGGACGCGGACACGGTGACCGCGCACCTGGACGCCGTCGACCCGGCCGAGGAGCTGGCCCTGTCCGGTTTCCTGGCCGCCGCGCGGGCCGCCCTCGACCCGTTGGGCTGCGACGTCGTGCTGCGCGCCTTCCACCCGCTGTCGGTGCCCGCGCTGCACCTGGACGACCGGGCGGCCCGGCACGAGCAGGCGCGCGCGGCGGCCGAGGAGCAGGCGGACGACCTGTGGGCGGGCATCCTGGGCTCGCTGCGCGGCGGCGCCCCGCGCGCCCGGCTGGTGCTCAACCACCTCAACCCGCTGGTCCGCAGGATCAGCTCGCTCGGCGACCGGGAGCTGGTCGGCACCGCCACGGAGTCCCTGTACGGGCAGGCCCTGCTGATGGCGCAGCGCCCGCTCCGGCCCGCCGACTCCGCGCTGCTGAACCGGGCGTTCCTCGGCCTGCTGGAGTGGGCCACGCACGGCGACGACTCGGGCTCCGACGTCCAGGGGGGCGGTCAGGCATGAGGGAGATCACGGACCTCGACGCGCTGCGCGGCGCGATGGCGGAGAACGCCGAGCAGCCGGAGGGACCGGCCCGCAACGCGCGCGCGGAGCAACTGCTCGCCGCGGCCGAGGGGCTGGGGGTCCCGCTCGCGGTGATCGAGGCGCTCGGGCACCAGCTGCAGGTCTACAACTACAGCTCCGAGAAGGACAAGATGTTCGTCCCCTTCGCGCGGCTGCTGCGCATGTGGGACGAGAACCCCGAGGACTTCGACGCGTACGAGACGCACTCCCTGCACTGGGTCTTCAAGTGGATGACCGCGGGGATGCTGGGCCAGCCGCACATCCCGCTGGCGTCCGTCGAGAAGTGGCTCGGCGAGATGGAGCACCGCTACCGGCTCGCGGGGCACTCCGAACGGGCGGTGCGCGGTGCCGAGTTCAGCGTGGCCGCCCATGTGGGTGACATCGCCCGCGCGGAGCGCGCGTACGCGGCGTGGCTGGCCGCGGACCGGGACTCCATGGCCGACTGCCACGCGTGCGAGCTGCACTCGCAGGGCTGGTGGCAGGCGGAGCGGGCGCGGGACGCGGAGGCGCTGCGGCTGTGGGAGCCGGTCCTGGGGGGCGAGTACAGCTGCGCCCACGAACCGCACGCGGCGCTGGCGTCGTCGCTGGTGCCGCTGGTGCGCCTGGGCCGTCTGGAGGAGGCGCGCGCCAACCACCTGCGGGGCTTCCGGCTGGTGCGGGCCATGGAGAGTATGCGCGAGGCGTACGCGGACCACGTGGAGTTCTGCGCGCTGACCGGCAACGAGGCGCGCGGTCTGGAGCTGCTCGCGGAGCGCCCGGCGTACTTCACCGACACCGGCAACCCGCGCAGCCGGCTGGAGTTCCTGAGCGTGGTGGCCCTGCTCATGGACAGGCTGGCGGAGCTGGGCCTCGCCGACCGGCGGGTGCCGGGGCCGCCCGGTCGTGACTGGACGGCCGCCGAACTCGCCGGGTACGCGCGCGGGGAGGCCCTGGAGCTGGCCGCCCGGTTCGACCGGCGCAACGGCACGCCGTACGTGGGTGAGCAGGCACGCGCGCGTATGGACCGGCGTCCGCTGGTCGACCGGCTGCCCCTGGGGGTGCGTGCGACGCGTCCGGCGAGCGTGGCCCCGGCGCCGCCGCCCGCCGCCGCGGAGCCCCCCGTAGACGATGTGGCCGCCCTGCTGGCGACGGCGCGGGAGCTGTCGGAGAACCTGCGTCCGCACGCCGTCGAGGCGTGGGCGGCGCTCGCGCGGGCGGCCGAGGGCGCCACGCTGGACGTCCGGGCCCGTGCGGAGATCGCCGACCACCGCGCGATGGGCCTCGGCCCCGAACGCTCCGAAGGTCCCGGAGGCCCTGGAGGCCCTGGAGGCTCCGAAGATTTCGAAGGCCCGGAAGGCCCCGGAGGCCCCGATGGCCCCGAGGCCGTCGCGGAGTTCGAGCGGGCCGCCGCCCTGTACGCCGAGGCGGGCGACCCGGGCGAGGCGCTGGCGGCACGCGCGCGTGGGGCGTTCGTGCGCGCCCTCGCCGGTGACGTGGACGCGGCACTGACGGCCGTCGCAGAGCCGTACGAGGAGGTCCTCGGTCTGTACGCCGAGGGCGGGACGGGGCTGCGGCAGACCGCGTCGGTGCTGATGGGCCGGGCCCGGATCCTGCTGCGGGCGGTGCACGCGCGCGGCGACGACCCGCTCGCCGGAGCCGCGGTGGCCGACGCCGAGGCGGCCGTGCGGGAGGTGCTGGCCCTCGTCGACGGCTACGGCGGGGACGACGTACGGCTCGCCGCGCGGGCCGCCGAGGCACGGGCCATGCTGGGCGAACTGGCGGCGCACGGCGGGGACCTGCCCACGGCCGTGGAGCGGCTCACGCGCGCGACGGCGGACTTCGTGGCCGCGGGCCTGCCCTGGTTCGCCGTGGAGTACGAGGCCCAGCTGGCGGCCCTCGCCCAGCGGCTCGGCGACCCGGCCGGGGCGGAGCGGGCGCTGCGGTCGGCCCTGGAGCACGGCGGCCCGTACGTCGAGCCGCCGGGCCGGGCCCAGCTGCACCTCCAGCTCGCCGAGGTGCTCGGCGCCACCGGCCGGCCCGAGGAGGCCGCGGAGCACGCCCTGGAGGCGGCCCACTGGGCCGACGAGGCGGGCGGTGGCCCGGCGCTCGGGGCGTGGGCGCGGCATCTGCTGGGCGGGTTCCTGCTGCGGCAGGGCCGCTGGGCGGAGGCCGCGGAGGTGCTGGAGTCGGCGCTGCCCGACCTGAGCGCCGAGACGCACGGGGACGGCGCGGTCGTACAGACGCAGTGGTGGCTCGGGGACTGTCTGAGCGAGCTGGGCGAGCACCGCGCGGCGGCCGAACGGCGGCTCCAGGCGGCCGAGATCGCCCGGCACTGGCCGGAGCAGCAGGACCACGCCACCCTCGCGCACCTCGCCGCCGAGTCCCTCGGGCACGCCGGGGAGGCCGTCGCCGCGGACCGGGCGTACGCGCGCGCGGGCGAGCTGTGGCGTTCCCTGGGCAACGTGCACGGCCTGGTCCGCTCGTTGCGGGCCCGCGCCTGGCTGGCACTGCGCACGCCGGACGGCATGGAGGGCGCCCGGGAGCTGATGGCGGACGCCCTCGGCGTGTGCGCGGCGGCGCTGGCGGACGCGGTCGACGAGGAGGCCCGGCAGCGGCTCACCGAGGAGCTGGGGCACACCCACCGCCAGTTCGGGGACCTGCTGGCCCGCTCGTCCGCCGAGGACGCGGAGGACGGTTCCATCCAGGAGGCGTTCGAAGGGGCGCTGGCGCAGATGACGCGGGCCGCGGAGGCGTTCGCCGCGCTCGGCCCGGACGGCCTGCACGGCCGTACCGCCGCCGAACTCGCCGCGGGCTGGCTGGAGGCCGATCTGGGCCGCCCGGCGGACGCGACGGCACGCGCGCGTGTGGTGCTCCGGGTCTACGCCGGTGCCCCGGACGACGACGAGACGGTACGGTCCCGTCGCGCCGAGGCCGGGCAGATGCTCCAGCTCATGACGGAACAGGGGACGTGAGGGCGCCAGGGGCCCATGAGGGCGCCGGGGGCGCTCACTCCACCCCGATGAGCAGCAGCGCCCCTTGCCGTCCACCCCGGTAGACCACGGTGTCGACGGCGAGGTACGCCTCCCGCACCCGGTTCTCCAGGTGCTCGGCGACGGAGTCGGGGGCCTCGTCGCCGAGCACGATGGTGACCAGCTCGCCGCCCGCCGCGAGCATCCGGTCCAGGACGGTCCCGGCGGTGGCGGTGACGTCCGCGCCGATGACGGCGACGTCCCCCTCGATGAGGCCGAGCACGTCCCCGGCCTGGCAGATCCCGGCGGTGGTCCAGGACTGCCGTTCGGCGACGGTCACCTCGGCGTAGCGGGTGGCGCCCGCCGCGGAGGTCATCGACACCACGTCCTCGTCGAACCGGCGCCCCGGTTCGTGCACGGCGAGCGCGGCGATGCCCTGCACCGCGGACCGGGTCGGGATCAGCGCCACCCGGACGCCCTCCTCGCGGGCCTGCTCGGCCGCGGCGGCGGCGGTGTGGCGCAGGTCGGCGTCGTTGGGCAGCAGCACGACCTCGCGCGCGTGGGCACGTCGTACGGCGTGCACGAGTTCCCCGCTCGCGGGCGGCTCCCCGGGCCGCGCCAGCACGGTCGTCGCGCCGGCCTCGGCGTAGAGCCCCGCCAGGCCCT
Source organism: Streptomyces sp. NPDC006997 (assembly GCF_040635175.1). Taxonomy (NCBI): domain Bacteria; kingdom Bacillati; phylum Actinomycetota; class Actinomycetes; order Kitasatosporales; family Streptomycetaceae; genus Streptomyces; species Streptomyces sp. NPDC006997. The sequence continues at coordinate 141,819 of NZ_JBEYHH010000001.1, read as the reverse complement.
CGCCCGGCACGACCGCCACCACGGCCCGCTGGGCGCGCTCGCGGGGCGCGCGTTCACCCCGCGCGGTATGCACGTCCCCGGCACCGAAGTGGGTGATCCGGATCCGGTACGGCCGTCCCGCCTCGACGCCCGCCTCCACGGCGGCGCCCGCGTCGTCGACGTGCACATGGACGTTCCACAGCCCGTCGCCGCCGACCACGACGAGCGAGTCGCCGAGCGGGTCGAGCCGCTCCCGCAGCCGTGCCACGGCGGCGTCGTCGGCCTCCAGCAGGTAGATGACCTCGAAGGCGGGCCCCTCCCGGTCGGGATCCGCCGCGCACTCCTCCGCTCCGCCGCCGTCCGCCACGCGCGCGTGGCCGTCCGCGGCCGCCACGCCCCCCGGCGTTTCCCCCGTGAACGTCTCCACCAACGCCCCCAGCACCGCGACCAGCCCCCGCCCCCCGGCGTCCACCACTCCCGCCCGGGCCAGTACGGCGAGCTGCTCCGGCGTCGTGGCGAGGGCGTCCCGCGCCCCCCGGTAGGCGGCCCGTGCGACGGTCCCGCAGTCCCCGACGGTGGCGGCGAGCGCCTCGGCGGCGTCGGCGGCGGCGGACGCGACGGTCAGGACCGTGCCCTCCACGGGGTGGGCCACCGCCTGCCGGGCCGACTCGGCGGCGTGCCGCAGCGCCTGCCGCAGCCCGTGCCCGTCGGTGTGCGGGGTCTCCCCGTCGGCGGCGAGGACCTGCGCCATCCCGCGCAGCAGCTGCGCGAGGATCGTCCCGGAGTTCCCTCGGGCGCCGATCAGCGCCCCGTGCGCCATCGCCCGCGCGGCCTCCGCCACGGACGGCTTCCCGGGTCCGGCGGCGGGCGGGTGACCGTCCACCTCATGCGCCGCGAACACCGCCTCCACCGCGGCGGCGGCCGACTCGACGGTCAGGTAGAGGTTGGTGCCGGTGTCCCCGTCCGCGACGGGATAGACGTTGATCGCGTCGATCTCCTCGCGCGCCCGGCCGAGCGCGGCGAGCGCCAGACCGCACCAGGTACGCACCGCGAGAGCATCGAAGAACGTCTGCGGCACCTGCGCCACCTGCGCCTCCCCTGAGCTGGCTGGACGTGGGACGCAGCGTAGCCCGCACATGGTAGTTTCGTTGTACGGGCGCAGCCGTTGTATGCTGCTCCGGTTGCCCGATCCTGATCGGGCCATTCCCCCTGGCAGCGCCACTCGGATCGCCGCGGGCTCGTAGAGTCCGTGATCCTGGTTCCGGCCATGCCGGGATCAACCGTAAGTGCATCTGAAGTCTTTGGAGTGACCCGTGGCTGCCAACTGCGACGTCTGCGGCAAGGGGCCGGGCTTCGGCAACAACATCTCGCACTCGCACCGCCGTACGTCCCGCCGCTGGAACCCGAACATCCAGCGTGTGCGTACCGTGGTGGGCGGGACGCCGAAGCGCGTGAACGCTTGCACCTCGTGCATCAAGGCCGGCAAGGTCTCGCGCTGACGCCAGTTAAGCGCGCGGCCACCGTCGGTTCGCTGTAGGAAGCCGGTCCACCGAGCGTGGACCGGCTTCTTGCTGTGCCCGGCCCGGCTACCGGAACCGCCACCCGTGGTCCACCGGCCCGATCCCGCCCCCCAGCGCGAACCCGGCCGCGATCGCCCCGGTGACGTACTCCTTGGCCGCTGAGACCGCCTCCGGCACGGACCGCCCCTTCGCCAGCTCCGCGGCGATCGCGGAGGCCAGGGTGCAGCCGGTGCCGTGGGTGTGCCGGTTGTCCAGGCGCGGCGCCCGCAGCCAGTGCTCCTCGGTGCCGTCCGTGAGCAGGTCCACGGCGTCCCCGGACAGGTGCCCGCCCTTGATCAGCGCCCACCGGGGCCCGTACGCCAGCACGGCCGCGGCGGCGTCCCGCAGCTGCTCCTCCGACGCGACGCGGACGCCCGTGAGCTGCGCCACCTCGTCCAGGTTGGGCGTGGCCACGGTAGCGAGCGGCAGCAGCCGGGTGCGGACGGAGTCCAGGGCGGAGGCGGCGAGCAGGGGGTCGCCGTGTTTGGAGACGCCCACCGGGTCCACGACGACGGGCGCGTCCGTGGAGCCGATCAGCTCGGCGACCGCCTCGACGAGCTCCGCCGAGGCCAGCATCCCGGTCTTGACGGCCTGGACGCCGATGTCGTCCACGACACTGCGGTACTGCGCCCGCACCGCCTCCACGGGCAGCGGCCAGGCGCCCCGCACCCCGAGCGAGTTCTGCGCGGTCACCGCGGTGATCACGCTCATGCCGTGGGTGCCGAGCGCCAGCATCGTCTTCAGGTCGGCCTGGATCCCGGCACCGCCGCCGGAGTCGGACCCGGCGACGGTGAGCACCCTGGGCGGGGCGGTCATGACTCGATGTCCCCGAAGTGGTCCCAGCCGCCCTTGCGGGTCCACGGCGCCCCGTCGACGGTCACCTGGGGCAGCGCGGAGGGGTTGAGGACCTCGCCGATGACCTTCCAGCGGGCGGGCAGCTTCACGTCGGGCGGGAAGGTCGCCACGATCGCGTGGTCCTCTCCCCCGGTCAGCACCCACTGCATCGGGTCGACGCCGACGGCCTGGCCGATGTCGTTCATCTGGGAGGGGATGTCGATCGCGGCCGAGCGGACGTCGATGCGGACCTTGCTGGCCTCCGCGATGTGCCCGAGGTCCGCGATCAGCCCGTCGCTCACGTCGCACATGGCGGTGGCGCCGAGCCCGGCCGCCGCGGGGCCCGCGTGGTACGGCGGCTCGGGGCGCCGGTGCGCCTCGACGAAGGCGCGCGGGGAGCGGAAGCCGCGCGACAGCACCGCGTACCCGGCGGCGGACCAGCCCAGCCAGCCGGTCACGGCGACGAGGTCGCCGGGCTGGGCGCCACCGCGGGTGACCGGCTCCTGGTTGCGCAGGTCACCCAGGGCGGTGATCGAGATCATGATGGTGTCGCCGCCGACGACGTCACCGCCGACCACCGAGGCGCCCGCGACCTGGCACTCGTCGCGCAGCCCGTCCATCAGCTCGGTCGGCCAGGTCACCGGCAGGTCGGCGGGGACCACCAGGCCGAGCAGCAGCGCGGTCGGCACGGCGCCCATGGCGGCGATGTCCGCGAGGTTCTGCGCGGCGGCCTTGCGGCCGACGTCGTAGGCCGTGGACCAGTCCCGGCGGAAGTGCCGCCCCTCCAGCAGGATGTCGGTGCTGGCCACCACCCTGCGGTCGGGCGCGGCCACCACCGCGGCGTCGTCGCCGGGGCCGACCCGGACCGCGGGGGTGGTGGTGAGACGGGAGGTCAGCTCCCTGATGAGCCCGAACTCCCCCAGCTCACCAACAGTGCCCTTCATCGCCCTTTCGCCCCTTCTATGCCAGTCATCCAGGTCCAACCCCGCTCGCGCGTCGTCAGCGTCCTCGTCACGGTCACCCCGGCGCGCCCGTCCCGGTGTCCGCGGGTCTCCCCGTGACGAGCGGCGACGCGATACCGTGGCGTTCCTTTTCCCCACATGATCCTCGTGGCCGCCCTGGAGGTTCCGTGGTACAGGCGTACATCCTGATCCAGACGGAGGTCGGCAAAGCGTCGACCGTCGCCGAGACGATCAGCAAGATCCCTGGCGTGGTCCAGGCCGAGGACGTGACAGGACCCTACGACGTCATCGTGCGCGCCCAGTCCGACACCGTCGACGACCTGGGTCGCATGGTGGTCGCCAGAATCCAGCAGGTGGACGGCATCACCCGCACCCTGACCTGCCCGGTCGTCCATCTGTAGCCCCCGTCTACCCTTGGCCGGTGAAGTCCTTCCGTCACCGGCGCCCCAGTCTGCCCGCGCTCGCGTTGTTGATCGCCGTCGCGGGCTGTTCCTCAAGCGACGACAGTGCCGCCACCGCGGTTCCCAGCCCGGACACGGAGGTCACCGAGCTGTGCCAGAACCTGGACAAGGCGCTGCCGCGCGAGGTCGCCGGTGTGGAACGACGTGATCCCGAGCCCCGGTCCGCCCTGACGGCGGGCTGGGGAAACCCGGCGATCATACTGCGCTGCGGTGTCGTCCGGCCGCCGAGGATGACCGACCCGGACGTGGCCCAGGGCCGCGATCCGGACGCGGTCGCGGGCGGGGTGAACGGGGTGGACTGGCTCCAGGAGGACGTGGGCGACGGGGCGTTCCGGTTCACCACGGCGAACCGGAGGGCGTACGTCGAGGTGACGGTGCCCGGAGGACGGGACGGCGCGGCGGTGCTGGTGGATCTCGCCGCAGCGGTGAAGAAGGCGATCCCCGAGGGGATCGCCGACTAGTCGACGTGGTGGTGACTACGTCAGCGCAGTCCCGTGGGGCGGCGCAGTGCCGCCTGGATCAGGCGGTCCACCAGTTCGGGGTAGCTCACGCCGGTCGCCTGCCACATCTGCGGGTACATCGAGATCGGGGTGAAGCCCGGCATGGTGTTGATCTCGTTGATCACGAACTCGCCGTCCTCGGTGAGGAAGAAGTCCGCGCGCACCAGCCCCTCGCAGGACGCCGCCTCGAACGCCTCGACGGCGAGCGCGCGCACCTCGGCGGTCTCCTCGTCGGTGAGCGGGGCGGGCACGATGCCGGGGGTGGAGTCGATGTACTTGGCCTCGAAGTCGTAGTACGCGTGGGCGTCCGGCGGCGGGATCTCCGCGGGGACGGAGGCGCGCGGGCCGTCCTCGAACTCCAGCACCCCGCACTCGATCTCGCGGCCCCGCAGCGCGGCCTCCACCAGGATCTTCGGGTCGTGCCGCTGGGCCTCGGCGACCGCCTCGTCCAGGCCGTCGAAGGAGTCCACCTTGGTGATGCCGATCGACGACCCCGCGCGCGAGGGCTTCACGAACAGCGGCCAGCCGTGCTCACCGGCGAAGTCGGCGATCCGGCGCCGGGCACCGGCCTGGTCGCGTGCCCACTCGCGCGGGCGGACCACCAGGTACGGGCCGACCTTCAGCCCGAAGGAGGTGAACACCCGCTTCATGTACTCCTTGTCCTGGCCGACCGCCGAGGACAGCACACCCGACCCCACGTACGGCACCCCGGACAGCTCAAGCAGCCCCTGGAGGGTGCCGTCCTCGCCGTACGGGCCGTGCAGCACCGGGAAGACCACGTCGACCTCGCCGAGCGCCTTGGGCACCGAGCCCGGCTCGGTGTAGACGACCTCGCGGCTGGCCGGGTCGACGGGGAGCACCACGCCGCCCTCGCCGGGCTCGGCGAGTTCGTCGACGCTGGGCGTCCGGCGTTCGGTGATCGCCATCCGCTCCGGTTCGTCGGCGGTGAGCGCCCAGCGGCCGTCCTGGGTGATGCCGATCGGCAGCACCTCGTAGCGGGTGCGGTCGATGGCCCGGAGGACGGCGCCGGCGGTGACCACGGAGATCCCGTGTTCTGAGCTGCGACCGCCGAACACGACGGCCACACGCGGTTTGCGGGGCTGCTGGCCGGGACTCTGGGGGAGGTTCTCGGTGCTCATATCGGGTTGAGAGTACCCGTTGGTACAGCGGTGAGACAGCGGCGCGGCCCCCGTGCCGCCCCGGGTGGCTCAGTGTCGTTCGGGCTTCGCGCTGCGCGACATCAGCTCCTTCACCGCGACCACGGGGGACTTGCCCTCGTGGACGATGGCGACGACCGTCTCGGTGATCGGCATGTCGACACCGTGGCTCCGGGCCAGGTCCAGCACCGACTCACAGGACTTGACGCCCTCGGCGGTCTGCTTGGTGACCGCGATGGTCTCCTTGAGGGTCATGCCCTTGCCGAGGTTGGTGCCGAAGGTGTGGTTGCGCGAGAGCGGCGAGGAGCAGGTGGCCACCAGGTCGCCGAGCCCGGCCAGCCCGGAGAAGGTCAGCGGGTCGGCGCCCATGGCGAGTCCGAGCCGGGTGGTCTCGGCGAGCCCGCGGGTGATGAGAGAGCCCTTGGCGTTGTCCCCGAGCCCCATGCCGTCCGCGATGCCGACGGCGAGCCCGATGACGTTCTTGACGGCGCCGCCGAGCTCGCAGCCGACGACGTCGGTGTTGGTGTACGGGCGGAAGTACGGGGTGTGGCAGACGGCCTGGAGCCGCTGGGCTACCTGCTCGTCCGTGCAGGCCACGACGGCCGCGGCGGGCATCCGGGCGGCGATCTCGCGGGCCAGGTTGGGCCCGGTGACCACGGCGACCCGCTCCGGGCCGACACCGGTGACGTCCTGGACGACCTCGCTCATCCGCATCGTGGTGCCGAGTTCGACGCCCTTCATCAGGGAGACGAGGACCGTGCCGGGCGCCAGCAGCGGCGTCCACGCGGCGAGGTTGGCGCGCAGGGTCTGCGACGGCACCGACAGGACGGTCCAGTCGGCTCCGGCGGCGGCCTCGGCCGGATCGGTGGTCGCGCGCAGGTTCTGCGGGAGCTCCACGCCGGGGAAGTAGTCCGGGTTCGTACGGGTCGAGTTGATCGCGTCGGCGACCTCCGGGCGGCGCGCCCACAGGGTGACCTCGCACCCCGCGTCGGCGAGCACCATGCCGAACGCCGTGCCCCACGAACCCGCGCTGAACACCGCCGCCTTGACGGGCTTGCTCACTTGCCGCTCTCCCCTGTTCCGCTGCCCTGGCTCTGGCGGCCGTCGCGGCCGGTCTGCGCCTGGGTCCTGCGCCGCTGCTGGATCCGTACCTCACGCGGGTCATAGACGTTCTCCGGCGCCTTCTCGCCGCGGATCTCCTCCAGCTGGCGGGTGACGGCGGCCATGATGGCCTCGGTGGCCTCCTTCAGCACCTCCGCGGTCATCTCCTGGCCGTAGAAGCGGGAGAGGTCCACGGGCGGGCCCGCCAGCACCCGGGAGGTCTTGCGGGGCAGCAGGCGCGGCTTCTTGGCGTACGGCGGCAGCAGTTCGTTGCAGCCCCACTGGGCGACCGGGATGACCGGGCAGCGGGTCTGCAGGGCGACCCGCGCGGCGCCGGTCTTGCCGGTCATCGGCCAGCCGTCCGGGTCGCGGGTGAGGGTGCCCTCGGGGTAGAAGGCGACGCACTCGCCGCGCTCCACGGCGGCGATCGCGGCCCGGAAGGCGCTCAGCGCGTCGGTGCTCTCGCGGTAGACGGGGATCTGCCCGGTGCCGCGCATCGCGGCCCCGACGAATCCTTTCCGGAATAGCCCGCTCTTCGCCAGGAATCGCGGAACCCGTCCGGTGTTGTACTGGAAGTGCGCGTACGCGAAGGGGTCGACGTGGGAATTGTGGTTCACCGCGGTGATAAATCCGCCCGCGGCCGGAATGTGCTCCATTCCACGCCAGTCCCGCTTGAGCAGAACCACCAGCGGCGGTTTGCAGATCACCGCGGCGAAGCGGTACCAGAAGCCGATTCTGCGGCGGGGCACGCGAACACCTTCCTCTAGGGCCTGGGGGCCGCACAAGTGTCGCCCCAGGCCGCCGGTCTGTCGAGAACACCGTACGCCCCGACTCGTCGGCCCCCCGAGGGGTCGGGTGACAATGGCCGCGACGAGAGAGGGGCGGAACGCCCGTGCAGTGGACCCTGGTCATCCCCCTGAAGCCGTTGGCGCGGGCCAAGAGCAGGCTCGCGGACGCCGCGGCGGACGGACTGCGCCCGAGCCTCGCCCTCGCCTTCGCGCAGGACACCGTGGCGGCGGCGCTGGCCGCCGCGGCGGTGCGTGATGTGGCCGTCGTCACGGACGACGCCCTGGCCGGACGGGAGCTGGCCGCGCTGGGCGCCCGTATCGTCCCGGACGAGCCCGCGGGCGGTCTGAACGCCGCGCTGGCGCACGCCGCGACGGCGGTGCGCGGGCCGCGCCCCGACTGCGCCGTCGCCGCCGTCAACGCCGATCTCCCGGCCCTGCGCCCGGCGGAATTGTCCCGGGTCCTGGACGCCGCCGCGGAATTCCCGCGCGCTTTTCTGCCCGACGCCGCGGCGGTCGGTACGACGCTGCTGGCCGCGGCCCCGGGGCAGGAATTGCGTCCGGCGTTCGGCCGGGATTCCCGGGCCCGGCACCGCGCCTCGGGTGCGGCGGAACTCCGGCTGTCCGCGGTGGATTCCGTACGCCAGGACGTGGACACCGGCGAGGATCTGCGCGCGGCGCTGGCGCTGGGAGTGGGTCCCCATACGGCGGCGGTGGGCGCGCGGCTGCTGATTCCCGGGCAGTAGGCTGGCCGCCATGCACGCCACCGCATACACGTACGACGCCGGGACGCGCAGCGGACAGGTGCTGCTCGACGACGGGACGCCCGTCCCCTTCGACGCCGCCGCGTTCGACGCGGGCGGGCTGCGGCTGTTGCGGCCCGGTCAGCGGGTGCGGATCGAGACGGAGGGCGAGGGCGAGGCCCGGCGGATCACGTTGGTGACGCTCCAGACCCTGTAGGCGCTCAGGTCCGGGTGGGCGCGGTGTGAACAGGCCGCGGGCCGGGCTCCCGAGGGAGTCCGGCCCGGCGCGTGAGTGCCCCTGTGCCCTGCCCGTCACTTCTTGCGGGCGGTGGCCTTCTTGGCGGTGGTCTTGCGGGCCGTCGACTTCTTGGCGGGCGCCTTCTTGGCGGTCGCCTTCTTCGCCGGGGCCTTCTTGGCGGTGGTCTTCTTCGCGGCGGTGCTCTTGGCGGCCGTCGTGGTCTTCTTGGCCGGGGCCTTCTTCGCCGTCGTCTTCTTCGCGGCGGCCGTCGTGGTCTTCTTCGCGGGCGCCTTCTTGGCGGTGGCCTTCTTCGCCGCGGCGGCCTTGGTGGTCTTCTTCGCGGCGGCCTTCTTGACCGTCGCGGACGCCCCACCGGTCAGGCTGCCCTTCGGCGCCTTCTTGACGGCGATGTCACCCTTCGGGAGCTTCTTCGACCCGCTGACCAGGTCCTTGAACCCCTGGCCCGCGCGGAACCTCGGCACCGAGGTCTTCTTGACCCGAACCCGCTCCCCCGTCTGGGGATTGCGGGCGTAACGGGCCGGACGGTCCACCTTCTCGAAAGAACCGAAGCCGGTGACCGAGACCCGGTCACCCGCGACGACCGCGCGGACGATGGCGTCCAGTACCGCGTCGACAGCATCGGCGGCCTGCTGTCGCCCGCCCATCTTGTCGGCAATCGCTTCTACGAGCTGCGCCTTGTTCACGTCTTCCCCTTCGGAGACATCGCCAGAACGAAACTGTTCAAGCTTTTTCGCACGTTAGGCAGATATATACCGCAAATCAAACACGAAACGGGCTAATCACCCTTGTGCCGCAACCGACTCGGCCGTTCCGGACTTGTTCAGCCTTCCTCTTCGGGGAATCGCCCCGCGTCGAGGTCGGCGATGAACCGCTCCAGACGCCTTGTCGCGCCGGCGAGATCGTGCTTGGCCACGGCCGTGATGACCAGCAGCTTCCGGGTCAGCGCCATCCGTACGCCCTCCGGGACTTGCAGTGCGCGCACCCTTGCGTGCGCTTCCTTGAGTTGGCTCGCGACCGCCGCATACAGCTTGAGTTGGCCGTCGTGTTCCATGCACAGATTGTGCCATCTGGGGCGAGTTGTCGCCTGCTCGGGGGGCAACTGCCGCCTCAACGGGCCCTCCCGAGCCACGCTCCGAGTCTCGGCCCAGGCCCCAGGTACCCCGCCAACACCCCCTCTAACGTGGGACGTTGCCCATCGCCGACCCGGCGGGAACGGTGACCTGGGCCCAGACACGGCTGTACCCCCGATCGGACCGATCGGGGGTACAGCGTAGATCTCTGGTGGCCGAAACTCGACCTTGCGGAACCGCGGATTCACCCGGTCCCGCGGGCCGGTGGCTCAGACCTGGACGGTCCGCGGCTTGTAGGCGGGACGCTCCGCCTCGTACGCGGCGATGTCCGCCTCGTTCTGGAGGGTGATGGAGATGTCGTCCAGCCCGTTCAGCAGCCGCCAGCGGGAGTTCTCGTCCAGCTCGAAGGAGGCGGTGACACCCTCGGCGCGCACCTCGCGGCTCTGCAGGTCGACGGTGATCTCGGCCTGCGGGTCGCGCTCGGTCAGCTCCCACAGCGCGTCCACGACCTTCTGCTCCAGGACGACCGTGAGCAGGCCGTTCTTGAGCGAGTTGCCGCGGAAGATGTCGGCGAAGCGGGACGAGACGACCGTCTTGAAGCCGTAGTTCTGGAGGGCCCAGACGGCGTGCTCACGCGAGGAGCCGGTACCGAAGTCCGGGCCCGCGACCAGCACGGTGGCGCCCTCGCGCTCCGTGCGGTTGAGCACGAACTCCGGGTCCTTGCGCCACGCCTCGAACAGCCCGTCCTCGAAACCGTCCCGCGTCACCTTCTTGAGCCAGTGGGCGGGGATGATCTGGTCGGTGTCGACGTTGCTGCGGCGCAGCGGAACGGCCCGGCCGGTGTGGGTGGTGAAGGCTTCCATGGTTGATCAGACTCCAGCGGGCGTACGGTCGGCGACGTCGGACAGGTCGGCCGGGGAGGCCAGGTGGCCAAGGACCGCGGTGGCCGCCGCGACCTGCGGCGACACCAGGTGGGTACGGCCGCCCTTGCCCTGCCGTCCCTCGAAGTTGCGGTTGGAGGTGGACGCCGAGCGCTCACCGGGGGCGAGCTGGTCGGGGTTCATGCCCAGGCACATCGAGCAGCCCGCGTGCCGCCACTCGGCCCCGGCCTCCTTGAAGACCACGTCCAGACCCTCGGAGACGGCCTGCAGACCGACCCGCGCGGAGCCCGGCACCACCAGCATCCGTACGCCGTCGGCGACTTTGCGGCCCTTGAGGATCTCCGCGGCGTTGCGCAGGTCCTCGATGCGGCCGTTGGTGCAGGAACCCACGAAGACGGTGTCCACACCGATGGACCGCAGCGGCTGCCCGGCGGTCAACCCCATGTACTCCAGCGCCTTTTCGGCGGCCAGGCGCTCCGAGGCGTCCTCGTACGAGGCCGGGTCGGGGACGGCGGCCGAAAGCGGCGCGCCCTGGCCCGGGTTGGTGCCCCAGGTGACGAACGGCGACAGCGCGGCGGCGTCGATGACCACCTCGGCGTCGAAGACGGCGTCGTCGTCGGTGCGCAGCGTCCGCCAGTACTCCACGGCGGCGTCCCAGTCGGCGCCCTCGGGGGCGTGCGGACGGCCCTTGAGGTACGCGAACGTGGTGTCGTCGGGGGCGATCATGCCCGCGCGGGCGCCGGCCTCGATGGACATGTTGCAGATGGTCATCCGCGCTTCCATCGACAGCTTCTCGATGGCCGGGCCGCGGTACTCCAGGACGTAGCCCTGCCCGCCGCCGGTGCCGATCCTCGCGATGATCGCCAGGATCAGGTCCTTGGCGGTCACGCCCTCGGGCAGCTCGCCGTCGACGGTGATGGCCATCGTCTTCGGGCGGGCCATCGGCAGCGTCTGGGTGGCCAGCACGTGCTCGACCTGCGAGGTGCCGATGCCGAACGCCAGCGCGCCGAACGCGCCGTGCGTGGAGGTGTGCGAGTCGCCGCACACCACGGTCGTGCCCGGCTGGGTCAGCCCGAGCTGCGGGCCGACGACGTGCACGACGCCCTGCTCGACGTCGCCGAGCGGGTGCAGCCGGACCCCGAAGTCGGCGCAGTTCTTGCGCAGCGTCTCCAGCTGCACGCGCGAGACCGGGTCGGCGATCGGCTTGTCGATGTCGAGGGTCGGGGTGTTGTGGTCCTCGGTGGCGATGGTCAGATCAAGGCGCCGCACGGTCCGGCCGCTCTTGCGGAGCCCGTCGAACGCCTGCGGGCTGGTCACCTCGTGCAGCAGGTGCAGATCGATGTAGAGGAGGTCGGGCTCGCCCTCGGCGCGCCGGACGACATGGTCGTCCCAGACCTTCTCCGCGAGTGTCCTACCCATCGCTTTCCCTCCGGTCGGCATGGTGCGCCGACCCAACTAGAGACTGTGAGGAGGCGGGCCCGTGCCCCTGTACCGGGCCTCCGCCGCCGGGCCCGCTGCTCGGCGGGCCGCTGTGTCTTCCAGAGTGGCGCGTTCCACGGAAAATTGAACTTGCGTTTCACAGAGTGAGACGCGAATATCGTTGCATGGACAACAGTAGCGGCGTCGGCGTTCTGGACAAGGCGGCCCTCGTCCTGAGCGCTCTGGAGTCCGGTCCGGCCACCCTCGCGGGTCTGGTCGGGGCCACCGGACTGGCACGACCCACGGCCCACCGCCTGGCCGTGGCACTGGAACACCACCGTATGGTGGCGCGCGACATGCAGGGCCGTTTCATCCTCGGCCCGCGCCTGGCCGAACTCGCGGCGGCGGCGGGCGAGGACCGCCTGCTGGCGACCGCGGGCCCGGTGCTCACCCACCTCCGCGACGTCACGGGCGAGAGCGCGCAGCTCTACCGCCGCCAGGGCGACATGCGCATCTGTGTCGCCGCCGCGGAGCGGCTGTCCGGTCTGCGGGACACCGTGCCGGTCGGCTCCACGCTCACCATGAAGGCGGGCTCGTCCGCGCAGATCCTCATGGCCTGGGAGGAGCCCGAGCGGCTGCACCGCGGCCTGCAGGGCGCCCGCTTCACGGCGACGGCCCTGTCCGGGGTACGGCGCCGGGGCTGGGCCCAGTCGATCGGCGAGCGCGAGCCGGGGGTCGCGTCCGTCTCCGCGCCGGTGCGCGGCCCGTCGAACCGCGTGGTGGCCGCCGTCTCGGTCTCCGGCCCCATCGAGCGCCTCACCCGCCATCCGGGCCGGATGCACGCCCAGGCGGTCATCGACGCCGCGGGCCGCCTCTCGGAGGCCCTGCGCCGCACGGGCTGAAACCTTCAGCCACACCCGTCGGGAGAGAACCGGCCCCAACGCCGCGGCAGGCTCTCCCCGACGGAGCCGCACTCCGGGGGCGCACACGACGAAGGGGCCCCGCCGAAGCATGGGCCCCTTGTCACTCGTACCCCCGACCGGATTCGAACCGGCGCTACCGCCTTGAGAGGGCGGCGTGCTAGGCCGCTACACAACGGGGGCGTGGACTCTGCGTTTCCGCAGGTCCGAGCTGGTCTACCTGGACTCGAACCAAGACTAACTGAACCAGAATCAGTCGTGCTGCCAATTACACCATAGACCAATGTGGTTTAGACCAGTCAGTACCCCCGACCGGATTCGAACCGGCGCTACCGCCTTGAGAGGGCGGCGTGCTAGGCCGCTACACAACGGGGGCCCTAGCGATCACCTTGCGTGAGATCACCGTACCCCCGACCGGATTCGAACCGGCGCTACTGCCTTGAGAGGGCAGCGTGCTAGGCCGCTACACAACGGGGGCTTGCGGACTGGCATCCGCGGCGCAGATCAAGCTCTGCGAGCTGGCCTACCTGGACTCGAACCAAGACTAACTGAACCAGAATCAGTCGTGCTGCCAATTACACCATAGGCCACTGGAACGCAAGCCCCGGAGGGTTCTTGTTCTAGTTTGACGCTGGGGGGTTCCGGCCTTCCGGCCCGCTCCCCGCGGCGCAGGAAGAACATTACCCGAAGGTGGACGGGGCTCCAAAACGAGTATCAGCGCCGAGCAGGGAGGGCAGTTCGGCGAGGGACGCGATGCGGTGCGGGCCGCCCGGTGCGGCCACGGTGGCGGATCCGCCCGCCCGGTCGATCCACACCGACAGCAGCCCGGCGTCCGCGGCGCCCCGGCCGTCGATCTCCGGGTGGTCGCCGACGTACGCCACCTCGTGCGGGGCGAGGCCGAGGGCGTCGCAGGCGGCGCGGAAGGCGGCGGCCTCGGGCTTGGAGACGCCGAGTTCGGCGGCGCACAGGATGGTCTCGAAGCGGTGGTGGACGCCGAGGACGCGCAGCTTGCGGTCCTGCACGAGCAGGCTGGAGTTGGACAGCACGGCGTGCCGGTGGCTGGTGGCGAGGGCGTCGAGGACCGGCAGCACGTCGGGGAAGAGCGCCCAGGCGGCCTCGTAGTGCACGAGGTAGCGGTCGAACCAGTCGTCGGCCTCGGCGTCCGTGAGGTCACGGCCGAGGAAGACCCGGGTGCGGTCCCGGCGCTGGGTGACGAAGTCCACCTCCCCGGCGGCGAACCGGGCCCACTGGGCCTCGGTGATCTCCCGCCAGCGCACGAGGGCCCGCTCCACGGAGGCGTTCCCGTGCAGCAGGCCCTCGGTCACGAGGTGCGTCCGCATTCCCTCGCGGTCGGCGGTGGTGTAGTCGAAGAGGGTGTCGTCGACGTCCCAGACGACGGCGTGGATGACCATGGCACCGACGGTAGCGCGTCGACTCCCCCGTGTGTCAGCCGGTCAGCCTGGCGAGCGCCGCGTCGATCCGGGCCAGGGCGGTGTCCTTGCCGAGGATCTCCAGGGACTCGAAGAGCGGCAGGCCGACCGTGCGGCCGGTGACGGCGACCCGGACCGGGGCCTGGGCCTTGCCGAGCTTGAGGCCGTGCGCCTCACCGGCGGCGAGGACGGCTTCCTTCAGGGACTCCGGGGAGGACCAGTCAGCCGCCTCCAGCTTCTCCCGGGCGGTGCGCAGGAGCGCGTCGCTGCCCTCCTTCATCGCCTTCGCCCAGCTCGCCTCGTCGGATACCGGCTCCGGCAGGAACAGGAAGTCGACGTTGTCCGTGATCTCGGACAGCACCTTCAGCCGGGTCTGCGCGTGCGGGGCGATGGCGTGCCACTTGGCCTGGTCGAAGTCCTCCGGCGCCCAGGGGGCGAACGGGGCCTTCAGCCAGGGCTCGCAGCGGGCGGTGAACTCCTTCACGTCCAGCAGGCGGATGTGGTCGGCGTTGATCGCCTCGCACTTCTTGAGGTCGAAGCGGGCCGGGTTGGGGTTGACGTCCGCGACGTCGAAGGCCGCGACCATCTCCGCCATGGTGAAGACGTCCCGGTCGGCGGAGAGGGACCAGCCGAGCAGGGAGAGGTAGTTGAGCAGGCCCTCGGGGAGGAAGCCGCGCTCGCGGTAGAGGTTGAGGCTGGACTGCGGGTCGCGCTTGGAGAGCTTCTTGTTGCCCTCGCCCATCACGTACGGCAGGTGCCCGAAGGCGGGGATCTCCTTGGCGACGCCCAGCTCGATCAGCGCCTTGTAGAGGGCGATCTGGCGCGGGGTGGAGGAGAGCAGGTCCTCGCCTCGCAGGACGTGGGTGATCTCCATCAGGGCGTCGTCGACCGGGTTGACCAGCGTGTAGAGCGGGGCGCCGTTGGCGCGGACGATGCCGTAGTCCGGGACGTTCTCCGGGGTGAAGGTCAGCTCGCCGCGGACCAGGTCGGTGAAGGTGATCGTCTCGTCCGGCATCCGGAAGCGGACGATCGGCTCGCGGCCCTCGGCCCGGTAGGTCTCGACCTGCTCGGTGGTGAGGTCGCGGCAGTGGCCGTCGTAGCCGGACGGCTTCCCGGCGGCACGGGCGGCCTCGCGGCGGGTGTCCAGCTCGGCCTGCGAGCAGTAGCAGTGGTAGGCGTGCCCGGCCTCCAGGAGCTTCGCGGCGACGTCCTTGTAGAGGTCCATCCGCTGCGACTGGCGGTACGGCGCGTGCGGGCCGCCGACCTCGGGACCCTCGTCCCAGTCGAAGCCCAGCCAGCGCATCGAGTCCAGGAGCTGCTCGTAGGACTCCTCGGAGTCGCGGGCCGCGTCGGTGTCCTCGATGCGGAAGACGAATTGGGCACCGCTGCCCTGGTGGTGGCGCGCGAAGGCCCAGTTGAACAGGGCGGTGCGGACCAGGCCCACGTGGGGATTGCCGGTGGGCGACGGGCAGAAACGGACGCGTACGGGTGCGCTAGCCACGCTTGACAACCTTGTTGGTGAGAGTGCCGATGCCTTCGATGCTGACGGAGACCTCGTCGCCGACAGCGAGCGGGCCGACGCCCGCGGGGGTGCCCGTGAGGATCACGTCGCCGGGGAGCAGCGTCATCGCCTCGGTGATGTGGACGATCAGGTCCTCGACGGGGTGGATCATCTCGCTGGTGCGGCCGAGCTGGCGTTGCTGGCCGTTGACGGTCAGCTGGATGGTCAGGTCCGCCGGATCGAGGTCGGTCTCCACCCAGGGGCCGAGCGGGCAGGAGGTGTCGAAGCCCTTCGCCCTGGCCCACTGCTTCTCGCGCTTCTGCACGTCACGGGCGGTGATGTCGTTGGCGCAGGTGTAGCCGAGGATGACGTCCTTGACGCGCTCGCGCGGGACCTCGCGGCACATGCGGCCGATGACGACGGCCAGCTCGGCCTCGTGGTGCAGGTCCGTCGAGAAGGAGGGGTACTGGATCTCGTCGCCGGGGCCGATCACGGAGGTGGACGGCTTGAAGAAGGCGAACGGGGCGTCGGGTACCTCGTTGCCCAGTTCACGGGCGTGCTCGACGTAGTTGCGGCCGTAGGCGACGACCTTGTTGGGGAGCACCGGGGGCAGCAGCCGGACCTTGCTCACCGGCACCTTCGTCCCGGAGAGTTCGAAGTCCGCGAAGGGGATGCCCTTGATGATGTCGAGGACTAGCTCGTCCGGCTTGTCACCCTCGACCGCGCCGAAGGCGACGTTCCCGTCGATGGAGAACCTGGCGATGCGCACGGGTTGCTTGGCCCCTTGACTGAGAGCGGCTGGAGTCTGACGCCCCAGGCTATCGCCCCAAAAGGACGGGCGCCTCGCGCGATGACGCGGGGCGCCCGACGGGCCCGGTGCGGGGCCGGTGTGCTACTACTGCGCGGCGGCGGCCGGTTCCGGGGCGTGGGTCAGGACGGTGCGCCGGGGGTTGGCCGTCTGGGTGGGGAGTTCGACGGAGTTCTCCTGCTGGACCGGCGTCCGCAGCGCGTCGGCGTCCGTCAGGTGCGCCAGGGTGGTACGTCGCGGGTTGGCCGTCGTGCGGAACATCGTCGTCGTCTTCACGGTTGTACGGAACCTTGTCGTGTACGGGGCGCTTGGGGCGCCGGTTGACAGAATGTCGCCTCTTGTAAAGCGTCAGGCTAAACATCCTGTTCCCCACCGGAGACTGCAAGCTCCCGTGAATGCGGTGTGAGTTTGCTCACCATCGCGAGATGAAAAGGGTTATTTCAGACAGCCCTGCCATACCGGCGAAAGGGACAATAGCCACCTGAACCCAATATTCCGCTCCTGATCATGGCGACTGGGACACCACACCACCCCCCACCCCACCCCGGCGACTCGCGGCGATACGCCCGGTATAAGCGGAACCTCCGTCTACCACCCGTGACTCGCCCCTCACGAGCAGTCACGTAGGTCACAGCCTGACCAACTGGCCTTGTTGGAGATCCTGCACTGTGCTGGAATTCCACGGACCGCCGCAGGATCGAGCCGGCGCGCAGGGGGCGCTACAGCGCCGAGTGGCGGCGAGATAGGGGGAACCAGCGCCGGTCACTCACGACCACCCGGGAACGTATTCAGGGCGTTCCCGACGACGCCGACACCGTCCTTCCGTTCACGCGGAGGGGCGCCTGGTCCAGAGGTTGCGACGCTAGTGCAGGGACGTTTCAAGAGGGATGGCAGTGCTTCGGCGGAGCCGGAGCCGCACGGCGGGACTGGCTCCATGGCCGGCAGCTCCTCGCCCCAGCACGCCCAGAACCAGGGTCCGGCCCCCACCGGTGACGGCGGTGCCCGCTCCGGGCGCCCCGGCGCCCCGGCGTCGCCCGAGGCCCCGAGCCCGGACGTGAAGCCGCCGCAGGGCCCGCCGAGCACCGGCCCGCGAATAGCCCTGCGCAACTGGCGCATCTCGACCCGACTGGTGTCGCTGCTCGCGCTGCCGGTGGTCGCGGCCACCTCGCTGGGCGCACTGCGGATCAACCAGTCCATGGACGACATCCAGCAGCTCGACAACATGAAGCTGCTGACGGACATGACCAAGCAGGCCACCGAGCTGGCCGCCGCGCTCCAGGAGGAGCGCGACAACTCCGCCGGACCGCTGGCGCACGGCTCGACCACCAGCGCCGTCCTGGTCAAGGGCTACCGGGACCGCACCGACCGGGCCCTGGACAACTTCCTCACCGCCTCCGAGGAGGTCGACGCGGCCAGCAAGGAGGGCAACCTCCAGGGCGTCCGCGACAGCCTGGTGGGCCTGGCCAGCGACCTGAACGGCCTCAACAAGATCCGCAACACCGCGTACGAGGCCGAGGACAACTCCACCCAGACGGTGGAGGCCTACCACCGGCTGATCACCCACCTGCTGGACCTCTCCCAGGACATGGCCGAGGCCACCAGCAACCCCGACATGATCCAGCGGACCCGTTCGCTGTCGGCGTTCTCCTCCGCCAAGGAGTACGCGTCGGTGCAGCGCGCGGTCCTCGCCGCGGCGCTCCCGGCGAGCAACACCACCTTCGGTGACCTCTCCGACAACGACCGGCTGTACGCCGAGGCGGCCCTGCAGAGCCAGGCGTCCGAGCTGCGCAGCTTCGAGAGCATCTACGGCACCGGCACCGACGAACTCCTGCGCCCCATCGACCAGGGCAACGCGATCATCGAGGCCACCGACCTCTTCGCCAAGCGCGCGCTGAGCGGCGCGGACGGTCTGGAGGGCCTGGAGAAGCGGTCCTACCGCGACTGGCTGGACGACAGCTCCACCAAGATCCAGCAGATGAAGAACATCGAGCGCCGCCTCCTGGAGGAGATGGAGCAGAAGGCGCGCGAGCTCCGCAAGGAGTCCGAGCAGGAAGCCATCATCTCCGGTGCGCTGATCCTGATCGTGCTCGGTGTGTCGCTGGTCGGCGCGTTCGTCGTGGCCCGCTCCATGATCCGCTCGCTGCGCCGCCTGGAGGACACGGCCACCAAGGTCGCCCAGGAACGCCTGCCCGAGCTGGTCAAGCAGCTCTCCGAGACCGACCCGCAGGACGTCGACACCTCCGTGGAGTCGGTCGGCGTGCACTCCCGGGACGAGATCGGCCGCGTGGCCGCGGCCTTCGACGACGTGCACCGCGAGGCGGTCCGCCTCGCCGCCGAGCAGGCCCTGCTGCGGGGCAACGTCAACGCGATGTTCACCAACCTCTCGCGCCGCTCCCAGGGTCTGATCCAGCGCCAGCTGTCGCTCATCTCCGAACTGGAGTCCCGCGAGGCCGACCCGGACCAGCTGGCCTCGCTGTTCAAGCTGGACCACCTCGCGACCCGTATGCGCCGGAACGGCGAGAACCTCCTCGTCCTCGCCGGTGAGGAGCCCGGCCGCCGCTGGACCCGCCCGGTCCCGCTGGTCGACGTGCTCCGCGCCGCCGCCTCCGAGGTGGAGCAGTACGAGCGCATCGAGCTGGCCGCCGTGCCGACCACCCAGGTCGCCGGTCGCGTCGTCAACGACCTCGTGCACCTGCTCGCCGAGCTGCTGGAGAACGCCACCTCGTTCTCCTCCCCGCAGACCAAGGTCAAGGTCACCGGTCACGCCCTGCCCGACGGCCGGGTGCTGATCGAGATCCACGACACCGGCATCGGCCTGTCGCCGGAGGACCTGGCCGCGATCAACGAGCGGCTCGCCTCGCCGCCCACCGTGGACGTCTCGGTCTCCCGCCGCATGGGTCTGTTCGTGGTCGGCCGGCTGTCGCAGCGCCACGGCATCCGCATCCAGCTCCGCCCGTCCGACTCCGGTGGTACGACCGCGCTGGTCATGCTGCCCGTCGATGTCGCCCAGGGCGGCGCCAAGCCGCAGCCCAAGCAGGGCGCGGGCGCCGGTGGTCCCGGTGGCGGCTCGGCCGCCGCGGCGGCCTCCGCCGGTGTCGCCGCCGCGCGCCGCAACGCCGGTGCCGTGGGCGCCGGTCCGCAGGCGGGCGGTGGTCTGCTCGGTGCCGGTCAGGGGCCGCAGGCCGCGCTGCCCGGCGCGGGCGGCCGTCCGGGTCCGGGCGCGCCGGGTGGCGCGCGGGGTCCGCAGGGCGGTCCCCAGGGGGCTCCCGGTGGCAGGCCCGCTCCGGTGGGCGCCGGCTCCGGGTTCGGTCAGCCGTCGCAGGCGGCGCCGCAGGGCTTCCAGCAGCCGTCCGACCCGGGCGCGCCGCAGCAGGGCCAGGACACCCGGGGCGGTGTGCCGCCGCAGCGCGGCAACCCCGGCGGTGGACGGCTCCGGCGCGGTCAGCAGCAGGGCCAGCAGCCGCAGTTGCCGCCGCGTGGCGGGCCGCGGCCCGAGCTGCCGGGCGGCAGCGACCAGCAGTCGCGGCCGAGCTGGAGCGACGAGAACGCCCAGCCGCCGGTGGGCCGCGGCTCGCTGGACGCGCCGCGCGGCCACGACGAGCCGGACGTCTCCCAGAACACGCGGGCACCGCGCTACGACGACCGCCAGGGACCGGGCGCCACGTCCGAGTTCCCGCGCATCGACGACCGCCAGGGACCCGGTGCCACCTCGGAGTTCCCGCGCATCGACGACCGCCAGGGACCGGGCGCCACGTCCGAGTTCCCGCGCATCGACGACCGCCAGGGACCCGGTGCCATCTCGGAGTACCCGCGCATCGACGACCGCCAGGGACCGGGCTCGACCTCCGAGTTCGCCCGCCCCGACTTCGACGCCCCGCGTCCCGGCCCGGGCGGCAGGCAGGACCCGGGCCCGTTCGCCCGGCCCGCCGACCTGCGGGGCCAGGGGCCGCGACCGGGCGGCCAGGACAGTGCCGACCCGTTCCGGCGCGCCGACCTCTTCGGTGCTCCGGGCGGTCAGCAGGACCCGTCCGGCACCGGCCAGTTCGCGGTACCGCAGGCGCCGCAGGGCTACGACGGCGGCTCCACCGGCCAGTTCCCGGTCCCGCCGCAGCCGCAGGCCCCGCAGTACGACAACGACTCCACCGGCCAGCACCAGATGCCGGGCCGCCAGGCCCCCGTCCACCCGGCCGCCCCCGGGTCCGACTTCGGCGCGCAGCGCCCGTCGGTCCCGCAGCGACCGCAGCGTCCCGCCCGCCCCGAGCCGGAGGCCCTGCCCCCGGCGGGTGCCGGTGACGGACGTACCCCCTTGTACGACACGCTGGAGACCAACTGGTTCCACGGCCAGCGAGGCGGTCAGGAGAGCAACGACTCCGCTCCCGCCCCGCAGGCGCCGCAGAGCCCCGCGGCCCCCCAGCGGTCCACCGCCTCCTGGCGCAGCTCGCCGAACGACGATCTCGTCCGGCAGGCAGAGCGCGTACGGCAGCCCGCCGCGGGCGGTGTCACCACCTCCGGCCTGCCGCGCCGGGTGCCCAGGGCGAACCTCGTCCCGGGCACGGCTCAGCAGCAACAGCACCAGAGTGGTCCGCAGGTCTCGCGCGCTCCTCAGGACGTTCGCGGCCGGTTGACCAATCTCCGTCGGGGCATCGCCCAGGGACGCCAGGCCGGATCCGGCCAGACGGGCAGCTTCCCCAGCCCCACTCACCAGCAGGAGCGTTAGTTGAGCCCGATGAGCCAGGCGGCACAGAACCTGAACTGGTTGATCACGAATTTCGTGGACAACACCCCCGGGGTGTCCCACACCGTCGTCGTGTCCGCCGACGGCCTCCTGCTGGCGTTGTCGGAGGGCTTCCCCCGCGACCGCGCCGACCAGCTGGCGGCTGTCGCGTCCGGACTGACCTCGCTGACGGCCGGGGCCTCCCGCATCTTCGAGGGCGGCACGGTGGCACAGACCGTCGTCGAGATGGAGCGGGGTTTCCTCTTCCTCATGTCCATCTCGGACGGCTCGTCACTGGCCGTCCTCTCGCACCCCGAGTGCGACATCGGCCTGGTCGGCTACGAGATGGCGCTGCTGGTCGACCGCGCGGGCGCGGTGCTCACCCCCGACCTGCGTGCCGAACTCCAAGGCAGTCTGCTTCACTGACCGGCCCCGGATCCACCCGTCTCACCAAATCACCGTCCGGCCGCCACAATCCCCCCACCGGCCCCGTCCGACGGCTCGACTGACCGACTTGCTGTCCGCCCGGAGGATTCATGACCCCGCCCAACGCCTCTCATGATCCGTACTCAGATCCGTACGGGGACGAGGGCGACCAGCCGCTGGTCCGTCCCTATGCGATGACCGGCGGCCGGACTCGGCCGCGCTACCAGCTCGCCATCGAGGCGCTGATCAGCACCACGGCCGACCCGGCAGCGCTGATGGGGCTCCTCCCGGAGCACCAGCGCATCTGCCATCTCTGCCGTGAGGTGAAGTCCGTCGCCGAGGTGTCGGCACTGCTGGCCATGCCCCTCGGCGTGGCCCGGATCCTGGTCGCCGACCTGGCGGAGGCCGGACTCGTCGCCATCCACCAGCCAGGCGGCGACGAAACCACCGGTGCGCCGGACGTGACACTGCTCGAAAGGGTGCTCAGTGGACTTCGCAAGCTCTAGCAGCGGGCAGGTTGCCGCCTCCCGCTCCACCACCTCCGCGAAGATCGTGGTGGCGGGCGGCTTCGGCGTGGGCAAGACCACGTTCGTCGGAGCCGTGTCGGAGATCAACCCGCTGCGCACGGAGGCCGTCATGACGTCCGCCAGCGCGGGCATCGACGACCTGACCCACACCGGGGACAAGACCACCACCACGGTGGCCATGGACTTCGGACGTATCACGCTCGACCAGGACCTGATCCTGTACCTGTTCGGTACGCCCGGCCAGGACCGTTTCTGGTTCATGTGGGACGACCTGGTGCGCGGCGCGATCGGCGCGGTCGTGCTGGTCGACACCCGGCGGCTGGCGGACTGCTTCCCCGCGGTCGACTACTTCGAGAACAGCGGCCTGCCGTTCGTGGTCGCCCTCAACGGCTTCGACGGCCACCAGCCGTACACGCCGGAGGAGGTCCGCGAGGCGCTGCAGATCGGGCCGGACGCCCCGATCATCACCACCGACGCCCGGCACCGGTCGGACGCCAAGTCCGCGCTGATCACACTGGTGGAGCACGCGCTCATGGCACGCCTGCGGTGACCGCCAAATGATCAACCGCCTACGGCAGTTGCCGTAGCCGTTCCGGAGCCGACTGTGGCCTTTGACACGGTCGGCTCCGCTGTTCATAACGTTTCGGCAGAGGAATCGGGTGATGCCGCCACGCGTCGCGGTCAAGCGGTGTCGCTGCGCGTACGAATGCCCCGTCTTTTGCCGGGGCTCGTTCTTTATGACCGTTTTATCTGGGACTTACATCGAACGGAACCAGCGCTTTCCCATGTTTGGAAGAGCGCTGACTGACGTGCTGGAATGCCTGAACTGCCCAATAGTCAAAGACGTACTCCTTGGTCGATGGCGCACTGGGCTCTGAGACACTGCGGCACAGCGTTGGTGCCCGCCGCCGAGAGGTTGTTGGTCGAGTGAGGCGAAGCAAGAACGGCCCCGAGCCGCCCACACGGGGCAACTTCACCCCGCCGCCGCGCGGAGCGGCGCCCGCGTCCGTGCCCGGCCCGGAGCCGACGGCCGCGGCCACGCCCAACGGCGGCCGGTTCTCGCCGAGCAACTGGCGGGTGCCGACCCGGCTGAACGCGATCCTGCTCATACCCGTGCTGGTCGGCCTGGTCATGGGCGGCTTCCAGGTGAAGGGCTCCATCGACACCTGGCAGGAAGCCGAGGACGCCAAGAAGACCGCCCGCGTGGTGCAGGCCGCCCTCACCTACGCCGACGCCCTCTACACCGAGCGCGACGTCACCGCCGCCCCGCTGCTCCTCGAAAGCAAGAGCAACGAGGACCAGGCCACCGTCAGCAAGGCGCGCGCGACCACCGACGAGGCGGCCGACGCCTTCGACGAGGCCGCGCGGAACATGCCGTCCAAGCCCGGTCTCGAACGCCGGCTGAAGCTGTTCCGGGAGGCGGAGACCACCCTCCCGACACTGCGCCAGGGCGCCTACGTCTCCCCCAAGCTCACCGGGGTGATGACCGAGGAGGGCTACCTGAACGTCGCGCACCCGCTGCTGGAGTTCGCCAACGAACTCGGTCTCGGCACCGGCAACATCACCAGCTACGGCCGTACCGTCTACGCGATCTCGCTGACCAAGTCGGCCCTGTCGCTGGAGCGGTCCATCGGTATGCACCTGCTGGTCAAGCCGGGCCCCGGTGAGGGCAGTCTGGCCAGCCAGAAGGTCGCGCTCACCTCGTACGCCTACCTGGAACGCATCGCCATCGAGGAGTACCGAGGCGGTGGCACCGAGGCCGACGTGCGCAAGCTGGAGGACCTCCAGGACCAGCTGAAGGCCGACGCCAGGGAACAGGCCAAGGAAGCCCTCGCGCAGAACCCCGACTACCAGGCGCCGCCGTCCGACCCGGCCAAGATGGTCGCGGCCATCGCGGGCCTGGAGTCCGTCGACCCCACCGAGCGGGCCGCCCTCGCCGAGCAGGGCATCACGGCGGAGAACTGGTGGGCGGTCAACACCCTCAAGTACGACGCCTACCGCACGATCGAGTCGGACATGACCGGCGCCGCGGTGACCGAGGCGTCCGCCATCGCCGACGACGCCAAGCGGGACGCCTTCATCACCGGCGCCGCCGTCGTCATCGCGCTGCTCGCCGCGTTCATCCTGGCCGGGATGGTCGCCCGGCAGATGAGCCGCTCCATGCGCCAGCTACGCAACGCCGCCTTCGGCATCGCCGAGCAGCGGCTGCCGATGCTGGTCGACCAGCTCTCCCGGACCGACCCGGGCCGGGTGGACACCCGCGTCCAGCCGATCCCGATCGCCACCCGCGACGAGATCGGCGAGGTCGCCCGCGCCTTCGACCAGGTGCACCGCGAGGCCGTCCGGCTCGCCGCCGAGCAGGCCCTGCTGCGGGGCAACATCAACGCGATCTTCACCAACCTCTCGCGCCGCAACCAGTCGCTGATCGAGGGCCAGCTGACCCTCATCACCGACCTGGAGAACAACGAGGCCGACCCGGACCAGCTGGAGAACCTCTTCCGCCTGGACCACCTGGCGACCCGTATGCGCCGCAACGGCGAGAACCTCCTGGTCCTCGCGGGCGAGGAGCCGGGCCGCCGCTGGGACCAGCCGGTCCCGCTCGTCGACGTGCTGCGCGCCGCCTCCTCCGAGGTGGAGCAGTACGAGCGCATCGAGCTGTCCGGCGTCCCCGAGGCCGACATCCACGGCCGTGCCGTGACCGACCTCGTGCACCTGCTGGCCGAGCTGCTGGAGAACGCCACCACGTTCTCCTCCCCGCAGACCAAGGTCCGCGTCACCGCCACCCGGCTCCCCGACGGCCGGGTGATGATCGAGATCCACGACAAGGGCATCGGCCTGACCGCCGAGGACTTCGCGGACATCAACCACAAGCTGGCCAACCCGCCGACCGTGGACGCCGCGATCTCCCAGCGCATGGGCCTGTTCGTGGTCGGCCGGCTCTCCGACCGGCACGGCATCCGGGTCCAGCTGCGCCCCTCCGGCGAGCAGGCGGGCACCACCTCGCTGGTCATGCTGCCGGACGCGATCACCCACGGCGGTGGGGGCGAACAGCCGCCGGAGCGCGAGGAGTTCACCGTCTCGCAGATCATCCCGGAGGAGCAGTTCCAGGGTGAGGGCTTCGCGGTGCCACAGCAGCAGCAGCCGATGCGCACGGCCGCGGAACTCGGCTTCGACGACAGCCGCTACGCCGAGATCCCGGACGACATCCGCGAGCTGGACCCGGTCGGCCGCTCCCTCATGCGCGAGGAGCGCCGGGCGGCGCTGGAGGCGCAGACCCACCAGCCCGAGCAGCAGTCGGAGACGGCCGCCTACCCCGACGGCCAGCAGTCCTACGACGACGGCGGTACGGGCTACCCCGAGCAGTCGGCGTACGGCCAGCAGGCCCGCTACGAGGAGCCGCGGCAGCAGTCGTACGACGAGCAGTACTACGCGCCGGACGGCGGCCTGCCGCAGAACGACGGATTCTCCTCGGACAGCGGGTTCCCGGCGACCGGCGGCTACCCGGAATCCGGTTATCCGGAGTCCGCCCCGCAGGACGCGCAGGCGGCACCGGCCGCCGCCGCGGACGGCTACCAGGGCTTCGACGAGCAGTCCTACCAGCAGAACTGGCAGCAGACGTCCGACTACCAGAACGGCTACCCGGACGAGTACGCTCGCCAAGCGGAACCCACGCAGGCCGCTGACGCCGGTGAGCGGGACAGCGTAGGCTTCGACCGTCCGGATGCGGACCAGGCCCAGGGCCACGAGCTGACCGACGCCGGTCTTCCCCGCCGCGGATCCACCGCGGGCGGCGCGGGCGCCGAGCGGCCCTCGGCCCAGGCGGCGTCCTCCCCGTCGGCGAACACCGAAGACAGCTGGCGTTCGGCCAACGACGAGCGCTGGCAGCAGGCATCACGCCTGAAGAAGCCCAAGGCGGGCGGGGTGACAGCCTCCGGCCTGCCGCGCCGGGTGCCCAAGGCCAACCTGGTCGAGGGCACCGCGGAGTCGACCCCGCAGGGCGGCCCCCAGGTCTCCCGCGCTCCCGAGGACGTCCGGGGCAGGCTGAGCAACCTGCGCCGGGGCGTCCAGCGGGGACGCAACGCGGGAAGTGAAACGAACGGCCAGGGCTTCGGTCCTGACAGCACCTACAACCAGGAGCGTTAGTGTGAGCCCGATGAGCCAGGCGGCACAGAACCTGAACTGGTTGATCACCAACTTCGTGGACAACACCCCGGGTGTGTCCCACACGGTGGTGGTCTCCGCCGACGGACTCCTTCTGGCGATGTCCGAAGGCTTTCCCCGCGACCGCGCCGACCAGCTCGCGGCCGTCGCGTCCGGTCTGACCTCGCTGACCGCGGGTGCCTCGCGGATCTTCGAGGGCGGCAGCGTGAACCAGACGGTTGTGGAGATGGAGCGGGGATTCCTCTTCATCATGTCCATTTCCGACGGTTCGTCGCTCGCGGTTCTCGCACACCCCGAAGCGGACATCGGCCTCATCGGGTACGAGATGGCCCTTCTGGTGGACCGTGCGGGCACGGTCCTGACCCCGGATCTCCGTGCGGAGCTCCAGGGGAGCCTTCTCAACTAACAGACAGACGGTGCGTTTTCGGGTCCCGGGGCCGTAAGGTTTCGGGACGCGGCTCCACAGGGATGGGTGCCCGGCACGGTCGGAGGAGGAGAAAGTGGCAACACCCCCAGGCGGTTCATCTACGGGCGACTGGCCGTACGGCCCTGCCCAGGGCCAGCACGACGGCGCCCAGAACCGGTACGACTTCCCCTCCACCCCCGGCCACCGGCGTCCGTACTCGCCCCAGGGCCCCGGCCCCGGCCAGTACGACCAGCCGCAGGCACCGCGCATCCAGCCCGTGCAGCCGCATCACCGCACCACTGAGCCAGCGCCCGCCGGGGCGTCGCACAACCCCCTGGTGCGTCCGTACGCCATGACGGGCGGTCGTACCAGGCCCCGTTACCAGCTCGCCATCGAGGCGCTGGTGCACACCACAGCGCAGCCGCACCAGATGCAGGGCCAGCTGCCCGAGCATCAGCGGATCTGCAACCTGTGCCGGGAGATCAAGTCGGTGGCGGAGATCTCCGCCCTGCTCACGATCCCTCTCGGCGTGGCCAGGATCCTCGTCGCCGACTTGGCGGAGGCGGGCCTGGTCGCCATCCATCAGCCCGGCGGCGACGAGAGCGCCGGCGGCCAGCCAGACGTGACACTGCTCGAAAGGGTGCTCAGTGGACTTCGCAAGCTCTAGCGGAGGGCCTTCCCGCTCCACCACGTCCGCGAAAATCGTGGTGGCCGGCGGCTTCGGCGTGGGCAAGACCACGTTCGTCGGCGCCGTCTCGGAGATCAATCCGCTGCGCACGGAGGCCGTCATGACGTCTGCTTCGGCAGGCATCGACGACCTCACCCATACCGGGGACAAGACGACCACGACGGTCGCCATGGACTTCGGCCGCATCACCCTGGACCAGGACCTGATCCTCTACCTGTTCGGTACGCCCGGCCAGGACCGGTTCTGGTTCATGTGGGACGACCTGGTGCGCGGCGCGATCGGCGCGGTGGTCCTGGTGGACACCCGGCGCCTCGCCGACTGCTTCCCCGCGGTCGACTACTTCGAGAACAGCGGGCTGCCGTTCGTCATCGCGCTGAACGGGTTCGACGGGCAGCAGCCGTACCAGCCGGAAGAGGTACGGGAGGCGTTGCAGATCGGGCCCGACACGCCGATCATCACGACGGACGCGCGGCACCGGGCCGATGCGAAGTCGACGTTGATCACGTTGGTCGAGCACGCGCTCATGGCGCGGTTGCGGTAGGTTTCCGCGGCTGCTGGGCTGCCCCGGGCGGTTTCGTCGCCGGCCGCGGGCAGTCCGGGGCCTGTCGCGCGGGTCCCGCGCCCCTAACGGCAGAAGGGCCCCCTCTCTTGGGAGGGAGCCCTTCTCTGTGTCTGTCCTCAGCGCCAGCTGTGGGGGGCGCGGAAGCCGTTCTCGCGTTCCAGGCGGCGCCAGGGGGCTCTGGCCCGGCCGCGGTGGGCGGGGGTCGGAGTGGCGCTGTGGGCGGCGGCGCGGGCCAGGAGGATCGCCGTGAGGGCGGCGACTTCCTCGGGCTCGGCGTGGCCCTTCTCTACGCGGATGTCAGGGGCGTCCATGGGTGTCAGTCTCCGGGAGTCAGACGTCTGGGGGGTTGCCGTGCCGGGAACGACCGGTTACTGCGGCGGGTTGCCGTGCTTGCGGGAGGGCAGGTCGGCGTGCTTGCTGTGCAGCATCGCCAGCGACCTGATGAGCACCTCGCGGGTCTCGGCCGGATCGATGACGTCGTCCACCAGGCCGCGCTCCGCCGCGTAGTACGGGTGCATCAGCTCGGACTTGTACTCCTTGACCATCTTCTGGCGCATCGCCTCGGGGTCCTCGGCCGAGGCGATCTGACGGCGGAAGATGACGCCCGCGGCGCCCTCGGCGCCCATCACGGCGATCTCGTTCGTCGGCCAGGCGAAGGTCAGGTCCGCGCCGATGGACTGGCTGTCCATCACGATGTACGCACCTCCGTACGCCTTGCGCAGAATCAGCGAGATCCTCGGCACGGTGGCGTTGCAGTAGGCGTACAGCAGCTTCGCGCCGTGCCGGATGATCCCGCCGTGCTCCTGGTCGACGCCCGGGAGGAACCCGGGGACGTCCAGGAACGTGACGATCGGGATGTTAAAAGCGTCACACATCTGGACAAAGCGCGCAGCTTTTTCCGACGCCTCGATGTCCAGGACGCCCGCGAGGACCTGGGGCTGGTTGGCGACGATGCCGACGACCTGGCCGTCCATCCGGGCCAGCGCGCAGATGATGTTGCGGGCCCAGCGCTCGTGCACCTCCAGGTAGTCGCCGTCGTCGACGATCTCCTCGATGACCTTGGCCATGTCGTACGGCCGGTTGCCGTCCGCCGGGACCAGGTCGAGCAGGACGTCGGAGCGGCGGTCGGGGGCGTCGGAGGACTCGGCGCGGGGCGGGTTCTCCCGGTTGTTCTGCGGGAGCAGCGAGAGGAGGTACCGCACCTCGGCGATGCAGGTCTCCTCGTCGTCGTAGGCGAAGTGCGCGACGCCGGAGGTCTCGGCGTGCACGTCGGCGCCGCCGAGGCCGTTCTGGGTGATCTCCTCGCCGGTGACCGCCTTGACGACGTCCGGGCCGGTGATGAACATCTGGGAGGTCTCGCGGACCATGAAGACGAAGTCGGTGAGGGCGGGGCTGTAGGCCGCGCCGCCCGCGCACGGGCCGAGCATCACGGAGATCTGCGGGATCACCCCGGACGCCTTGGTGTTGCGCTGGAAGATGCCGCCGTAGCCCGCGAGGGCGACGACGCCCTCCTGGATGCGGGCGCCCGCGCCGTCGTTGAGGGAGACCAGCGGCGCCCCGGCCGTGATGGCCATGTCCATGATCTTGTGGATCTTCTTGGCGTGGGCCTCGCCCAGCGCGCCGCCGAAGATGCGGAAGTCATGGGCGTAGACGAAGACCGTGCGGCCCTCGACGGTGCCCCAGCCGGTGATGACGCCGTCGGTGTACGGCTTCTTGGCCTCCAGGCCGAAGCCGGTCGCCCGGTGCCGCCGCAGTTGCTCGACCTCGTGGAAGGTGCCGGGGTCCAGCAGCAGCTCGATGCGCTCACGGGCCGTCAGCTTGCCCTTGGCGTGCTGCGCCGCCGTCGCCTTCTCGCTGGGACCGGCCAGCGCCTGCGCACGGATCTCGTGCAGCTCGGCTACTCGTCCGCGCGCGTCCGCCGGCTCACCCGGTGCCTCATCCAAAACGGTCATGTAGCGACCTTACGAAGCAGAGCAAGGAAAGGGGGCCGTCGACTCTGTACAGTCTCCGGCCTGTTTTCCTGGTACGACTGAACAGAACCACCCAGGGACAGTGCCGTTTCGACTGGTCAGAGGGGTCTCCGGTTGTAGGGGCCGGACAAGAAACGGGATCGAGCCGCAATCGAGGCTCCCTGGACCACCCGGTCAGCCGAACCGGTGCAGCAACCGACGGTACAGGCCCGGCGCGAGGCCGCGTACCCGCCCCGGCAGGGTGAGCCAGCCGGGGACGTGGACGTCGTCGCGGCCGTGCCGTACGGCGTCCCAGACCGCGCCCGCGACCCGGCCCGCGGAGGTGGGGCGGGGGCGGGAACGCCGGTACGGGGTGCCGCGCCGGTCGAAGAACGCGGTGTCCACCGGGCCGGGTACGACGAGGGTGACGCCGACGCCGGTGCCACGCAGCTCCTGGCGCAGCGCCTCGGCGAACGCGGCCGTGCCCGCCTTGGCGGCGGAGTACACCGCCTCGTCGCGGACGCCCACGCTACCCGCGACGGAGCCGACCAGCACGACCCGGCCGCGTCCGGCGGCGACCATGGCCGGGAGCACCTCGCGGACGAGGTGGAGGGTGGCGTTGAGGTCGGTGTCGAGGACGTGGTCGATGTCCGTGTGCCGCATCGTCAGGAACGGCCCGGCCCAGCCGATGCCCGCCCCCGCCACGAGCACGTCGACCCGGCCCGCGGCCCCCAGCGCCTCCCGGGCGACCCGGCGCGGCCCCTCCGGCTCGGTGAGGTCGGCGGGCAGCACGACGGCCCCGGTCCCCCGGGCGGTCTCCGCGAGCCGCCCCCGGTGCCGTCCGGTCAGCACCAGCCGCCAGCCCTCGGCGGCGAACCGCCGCGCGGTCGCGGCCCCGATGCCGGAGGAGGCGCCGGTGACCAGCGCCACCGGGGTGTCGGGGGGCGGCGGCGGGGGCGGTCCGGAGGCGCGGCCCGGCAGCCTGGTGGCGCTGGTGGCCGAGTCGTGGACGGGTCCGGGGCCGGAGCCGGTCTGGGTCACTTGGCGGTCTCCCTGGCTGTTGGTCCGGTGGGGCGGCCCGGGGCGGGGGGTGGGGTCGTGCCCGGGCTGTCCCGAATGCGGGGCCCTCCCGCTTCCCAGGACACCGCCACCGGGGCGCCCGGCGCCAGCGGTGGAGCCGTTCGTACGAATATCGGCCACCCGGCCGGGTCCCGCGACCGAAGCGCCGCGGGCGCCGGACCACCCCTGCGGGCCGCGCGGTGCCGCCAGGCGGCGGTACGGGCGGTGCGCGGGCCCGCCCACCGGGATACGAAGGGGAGACCCTTCTGTCGGCCCCCGTGGCGAGGTGACCATGCGCGTGCTGCTCGTCCACCCCAGCGCCCTGATGTACTCCGAGATCTTCCTGCGGCTCGAACCGCTCGGCCTGGAACGGGTGGCGGGCGCGGCCCGCGACGCCGGGCACACGGTGCGGGTGGTGGACCTCCAGGTGCTCAGTCAGGACCGGTTGCGCCGTGAGGTGATGTCCTTCCGGCCGCAGGCGCTCGGCATCTCGCTCAACTACCTGGCGAACATCCCCGAGGCGATCGAGCTGGCCACCCGGGTGAAGCGGGTGGTGCCGGGCTGCTTCGTCTTCTTCGGCGGGCACAGCGTGTCCTTCGTCGCCGAGGAGGTGCTCCAGCAGGCGGACGGCGCCGTGGACGCCGTGGTGCGCGGCGAGGGCGAGCCGGTGATCGCGCCGCTGCTGGACGCCGTACGGGACGGCGGGGTGGACGGTGTGCCGGGCATCGTGACGGCTTCGGGGCGGGGGCCCGCGCCGCTGATGCTGCACAGCATCGACTCTCCGCTCCCGGCACGCGACCTGATGCGCAACCGCCGCCGCTACTTCATCGGCGAACTCGACCCGTGCGCGTCGATCGAGTTCACCCGCGGCTGCCCGTGGGACTGCTCGTTCTGCTCGGCGTGGACGTTCTACGGCCGCAGCTACCGCAAGGCGTCCCCGGAGGCCGCCGCGGCGGAGCTGGCGAGCATCCGGGAGCCGAACGTGTTCATCGTCGACGACGTGGCGTTCATCCGGCCGGAGCACGGGAACGCGATCGCCGCGGAGGTGGAGCGGCGCGGCATCCGCAAGCAGTACTACCTGGAGACCCGCAGCGACGTGCTGCTGCGCCACCCGGAGGTCTTCGAGCGGTGGGCCCGGCTGGGGCTGCGCTACATGTTCCTGGGGATGGAGGCCATCGACGCGGCGGGCCTCGACCTGTACCGCAAGCGGGTCAGTCCGGACGAGAACATCAAGGCGCTGGAGGTGGCCCGCAAGATCGGCATCACGGTCGCCATCAACCTCATCGTCGACCCCGCCTGGGACGAGGAGCAGTTCCGGGTGGTGCGGGAGTTCGCGCTCGCCGTGCCGGAGATCGTGCACTTCACCGTGATGACGCCGTACCCCGGCACGGAGATCTGGCACACCGAGTCGCGGCGGCTGACCACCCGCGACTACCGCCTCTTCGA
This sequence comes from Streptomyces sp. NPDC006997, assembly GCF_040635175.1. NCBI lineage: Bacteria > Bacillati > Actinomycetota > Actinomycetes > Kitasatosporales > Streptomycetaceae > Streptomyces > Streptomyces sp. NPDC006997. The sequence continues at coordinate 109,512 of NZ_JBEYHH010000001.1, read as the reverse complement.
CATCCAGCACGCCGTGGTGCCGACGACGCTGCCGCTGGGCCGGTTCTACGAGGAGCTGGTGCGCACCCAGGCGGTGATCAACCGCAAGCACCTAGGGCTGCGCACCGCGTTCGGGGCGGCCCGGATCCTGGGGCGCAACCTGTTGCACGGGCAGACCAACTTCGCCCGGATGCTGTGGAAGTTCAACAAGGTCTACAACCCCGAGCGCCAGCTCGCCGACCACCGGATGCCGGTCCGCCACGAGCTGCCGCTGCCGAAGCGGCTCGACGTCGGCGACCGGCGGCAGTTGTACGTCCACACGCGCGGGGCGACGCAGGGCGCGCCGAGCCGCCGGGTCGCCGAGTAGGCCGCAGCGGTGGTCGGGATCGCGGTCCCGGCGGCGCTCGCGGCGGGCGGCTGCTTCGCCGTCGCGGGGGTGTTCCAGCAGCGGGCCGCGGCGGCGCGTCCGGACGACGAGGCGCTCTCCCCGCGGCTCCTCGGCCAGTTGGTGCGGGACCGGCTGTGGCTGTGCGGCATCGGTCTCGCGGTGCTCGCGTACGGCTTCCAGTCGCTGGCCCTGGCGTTCGGGCCGCTGAGCCTCGTCCAGCCGTTGATCGTGGCGGAGCTGGTGTTCGCGGTGCCGTTGTCGGCGCGGCTGTACCGGATCCGGCTGGGGCGCCGGGAGTGGCTGGGCACGGTGGCGGTGGCCGGGGGGCTGGCACTGGCGCTGGCGTCGGCCCGGCCGCGGGGCGGGCGTCCGGAGGCGGCGGGGTGGGGGGCGTGGCTGCTGGTGCTGGGGGCGACCGGGGCGCTGGTGGTGCTGGCGTTGGCGGTGGGGCGGGGGCTGTCGGGGCCGTGGCGGGCGTCGGCTACCGCGCTGGCGGCGGGGGCGGTGATGGGCACCCAGTCGGTGCTGCTCGCGGCGACCGTGGACCGGCTGCGGCACGGGCTCCTCTCGGCGCTGGCCGCCTGGCAGACGTACGCGCTGGTCGTCGCCAGCGTCGGGGGGCTGCTGCTGATCCAGAGCGCTTTCCAGCAGGGGCCGTTGGCGGCGAGCGTGCCGGTGATCGACGCGGCCGAGCCGGTGGTCGCGGTGACCGTCGGGACCCTGCTCTTCGGCGAGACGGTCAGCACCGGGTGGCCGGTCAGCGCGGTCACGGTGACGGGGCTGGTGTGCGTGGTGGCGGGGGTGGTGGCGCTGGACACCTCGCGGGTGGTCGCGGCGCTGCACGGGCGGGGGCCGGAGCCGGGGTTCACGCGGCGTGGGCCGGGGGTGTGTGGTCGTCCGGGCTCGGGCGGGTCCAGTGCGGCAGGAGGTCCTCGGTGAGGACCCGGGTCCAGGTGGGGTGGTGGTGACGGGCCGTGGCGGCGGCGGCCCGGCGGACCCCGGTCAGGTGGTGGGGGTCGGTGACGAGCGTGGCCAGGGCGTCGGCCCAGGTGTGCGGGTCGTCGGCGGGTACGACGATCCCGTCCCGGCCGGGGGCGCTCAGCCACTGGGTGGTCGTGGCGCCCTCGGGGAGCAGGACCGCGAGGCCGCTGGCCATCGCCTCGGCGACGACGTTGCCGCAGGTCTCGGTGCGGGACGGGAAGGCGAACACGTCGCAGCCCGCGTACACCTCGGCGAGCCGGTCCTGCGGGAGCGGGCCGAGCAGGGTGGCGTCGGCGCCGAGCAGCCGGTGGACGGCGCCGGTCTCCGCGCCGGAGCCCACCATCACGAGGTGCGCGGCGTCGCCCCGGTCGCGCAGCAGCCGCAGGGCGTGCGCCAGCAGGGGCAGCCCCTTGGAGGCGTCCAGGCGGCCCGCGAACAGCACCAGCGGGCGGTCGGCGGGCAGGCCGTGGCGGTGGGTGAGCAGGGCGCGGGCGGTGGGGTCGGGGTGGAAGCGGTCGTGGTCGGTGCCGCGGCGCAGCGGGCCGACGCGGTGCGGGCCGAGCAGCGGGGCCAGCTCGGCGCGTCCGGCCGGGGTGGGGACGAGGACGCGTTCGCAGGCGCCCAGCAGCCGGTCGCGGCGGCGCCGCAGCCAGCGTTCGGCCTGGTCGGCGAGGACGTCGCCGGGGTGGTGGCCGGGCAGCGGCAGCGCGCGGTCGGCGAGGTGGCGGGTGTAGACCGCGGCCAGCCTGGGGACGTCGGTGTGCACCGACGCCACCAGCCGGGGCACCGGGTCGCCCCTGCGGGCGGCGGCGCGGGCCAGCCGGACGGCCGTGGTGGCGTAGGCGAAGCTGTGGGTGAGGTGCCAGACGTCGTGCCGGGGCAGCAGGGCGGCGAGACGCGGGTGGTACGGGGCGAGGTCGGTGGCGTCCCCGGCCCCCTCGGCGGAGCTGAGCCGGGCGGTGCCGAGCACCGGCCGGAGCATGACGAACCGGACGTGCGGCGCCAGGGTCTCCACGTGGTCCCGCTCCCCCAGGAAGTACACGGTGAGGTCGGGCACGAGGCCGTCGGGGAGCCCGGCGGCGCTCTCCGCGAACCGCTCCCAGCTCTTGACCTGGCCCCCTGACATGGCGTTCCGCGTCAGCTCGACCAGGACGGCGACCGAGTCCACGGTCACTGGGTACCACTGGGCCGGATGATCCAACCGCGACACCCGCCGATGACGTTGAAAGCCGGAGGGAATAGGTCTACCGTCGACCACGTTAGGCTCGTTGAATGTTCAACTTACTGGCCCCGCGGTTCTCCTCCGAGCCGCCCGCAACCCCTTGGGAGACATCATGAGCGACCAGAACCTCACCGCCCTGACCGGTGACTACACCATCGACCCCGCCCACACCACCATCGGCTTCGTCGCCCGGCACGCCATGGTCACCAACGTCAAGGGCAAGTTCCTCGACTTCACCGGCACCCTGCACCTGGACGGCGGCGACCCGGCCAAGTCCACCGCGTCGATCGACGTGCAGATGGCGAGCATCGACACCGGCAACGCCGACCGCGACGGCCACCTGAAGAGCGCCGACTTCTTCAAGATCGACGAGTTCCCGACCATGACCTTCCGGTCCACCTCGGCCGAGTCGCTGGGCGGCGACGACTACCGCGTCACCGGCGACCTGTCACTCCTCGGCGTCACCAGGCCGATCACCGTCGACCTGGAGTTCAACGGCGCCGCGAAGGACCCGTTCGGCAACGAGCGCGTCGGCTTCGAGGGCAAGGCCACGATCCTGCGCTCCGAGTGGGGCCTGACCTGGAACGCGGCGCTGGAGACCGGCGGCTTCCTGGTCTCCGACAAGATCAAGCTGAACTTCGACGTCTCGGCGATCCGCAACGCCTGAGGCCGGTCCCGGAGGGGGCTTCAGAAGCCGCCGCCGAAGTCCCCTCCCCCGAACCCGCCGCCGAAGTCGCCGCCCCCGCCGAAACCGCCGCCGAAGTCACCGCCGCTGAAGTCCGCCCCGGAGACGTCGCCGCCCTCGTAGCCGCCGAAGTCGCCGTACCCGGAGCCGTAGTCGGCGGCGTACGCCGAGGTCGCCATCATGTTGCCCAGCAGGGTGCCGACGAGCAGCGCCGGGAGCAGGCCGCTGCCGTAGTAGCCGCCCGCCCACGGGCCGTAGGCGGGGCCCGCCTCCCAGTACGGGCGGCGGGTGCCGGACTCGGTGACCACCTCGCGGGCCAGCGGGTCCCGGCCCTCGGCGAGCCGGGCCTGGTCGACGGCGCAGACCGGCACGTCGCGCGGGGTGCCGCCCAGCGGGGCCCACTCGGTGTCCGCGACCGACAGTCCGTGCCGTGGGTCGAAGAAGCACGGCGGACGGCGCTCCGGCAGCGGGCGGCCCGCACGGCGGGCGGCCAGCCGGGCCAGCGCGAAGCGGCCGTCGTCCAGGGACTGGGTGACCGGGCGGACGTCCTCCGGTTTCAGCGCCGCCGCCATGTGCGACTTGGCCGTCTCGTAGGCGTCGAGGGCGTGCTCGTAGTCCTCGCGCATCGCGTCCGTGGCGCCCGGCCCACCGGGGTGGAAGTCGAGGCGGTCCAGCTCCTCGCCGAACGCGGTGATGTCCTCGTCCACTACCACCCGCAGCTTCTCCAGCGCGGCCCGCTGCTCCTCCGCGTGCCGACGGCGGTTGCGGCGCACCAGCGTGTACGCGCCCGCGCCCCCGGCCACCAGCACCGCGCCGAGCGTGATCAGACCGCCGGTGGACACGCCCTCGGCGCCGTCGCCGCCGCTCCAGCTGCTCGGCGCCGAGCCGCCGACGTTGCGCAGCGCGCCGTCGACGAAGTCGTTGAGCTGGGCCTTGGCGTCCCCCGCGCCCTGTACCGAGGCGACCAGGTTGGACACGCCCTGCTGGCTCAGCACGCTGCCGTCGGCGCGGGCGTCGAACGCGTCGCCGAGCCTGATGGCGTACAGGCCGGTGACGCCGGTCTCGGTGCGGAGGTTCCGGAAGAGGTCCTCGGTGGGATAGCCCTCGGGGAGGACCGCCACGAAGACCGGCTTGTCGGCGTCCTCGATCTTGGCGGCCAGGGCGTCCGCGTCCGCGGCGGAGAGCTGGTCGGAGGCCGCGGGGTCGACGTAGACGGGGCCGTCGCGGAGGGCCTTGGCCACGTCGGAGAGGTCGGTGGCGGCGTGGGCGTGCGACGCACCGGCCAGCAGGATCGCCACGGCGGCGATCAAGGTCGACAGGAGCAGGCGGGCGGACGTACGCGGCGCGGCCTTCATATGTTCGAAGTTACCCGATTTCGGGGAGAAACGGGCCTGCGCCCCCGGCGCGGGGACGTGCGCTTCGCGCCGGGGGCGCCGGGGGTACTCGTGGTCGTCGGGTGCGGGGCGTCGGTGGCTGGTCGCGCGGTTCCCCGCGCCCCCGCGGGCGCGAGCCGACCCGCCTCCGCTCACTCCGCGGGCTCTACTCCCGCCCTGAGCAAGCCGTACGTGTACGCGTCCTCCAAGGCCTGCCAGGACGCCGCGATGACGTTCTCCGCCACGCCCACCGTCGACCACTCGCCCGAGCCGTCGCTCGTGGAGATCAGGACGCGGGTGGTGGACTGGGTGCCGTGGACGCCCTCCAGGATGCGGACCTTGTAGTCGACCAGGTCGAGCTTGGCGAGCTGGGGGTAGATCTTCTCCAGGGCCACCCGCAGCGCGCGGTCGAGGGCGTTGACGGGGCCGTTGCCCTCGGCGGTGGCGACGATGCGCTCGCCCTTGGCCCAGAGCTTGACGGTGGCCTCGTTGGCGTGGGTGCCGTCGGGGCGGTCCTCGACGATGGCCCGCCAGGACTCGACCTCGAAGTAGCGCGGCGGCTTGCCGCCCTGCACCTCGGCGCGCAGCAGCAGTTCGAAGGAGGCGTCGGCGGCCTCGTAGGTGTAGCCGTTGAGTTCGCGGTCCTTGACCCGCTCGACGACCCGGCCGACCAGCTCGCGGTCGCCGCCGAGGTCGATGCCGAGTTCCCGGCCCTTCAGCTCGATGGAGGCGCGGCCCGCCATGTCGGAGACCAGCATCCGCATGGTGTTGCCGACCTGCTCGGGGTCGATGTGCTGGTAGAGGTCCGGGTCGACCTTGATCGCGGAGGCGTGCAGGCCCGCCTTGTGGGCGAACGCGGAGACACCCACGTAGGGCTGGTGGGTGGAGGGGGTGAGGTTGACGACCTCGGCGATGGCGTGCGAGACCCGGGTCATCTCCCTCAGCCGGCCGTCGGGGAGGACCTTCTTGCCGTACTTCAGCTCCAGGGCCGCGACCACGGGGAACAGGTTGGCGTTGCCGACGCGCTCGCCGTAGCCGTTGGCCGTGCACTGCACGTGGGTGGCGCCCGCGTCGACCGCGGCGAGGGTGTTGGCGACCGCGCAGCCGGTGTCGTCCTGGGCGTGGATGCCGAGCCGGGCGCCGGTGTCGGCCAGCACCGTCGCGACGACCGCCTGCACCTGCGCCGGGAGCATCCCGCCGTTGGTGTCGCAGAGGATCACCACGTCGGCGCCCGCCTCGGACGCGGTGCGGACGACGGCCTTGGCGTACTCCGGGTTGGCGCGGTAGCCGTCGAAGAAGTGCTCGCAGTCGACGAAGACCCGGCGGCCCTGCTCGCGGAGGAAGGAGACGGTGTCGCGGACCATCGCCAGGTTCTCGTCGAGGGTGGTGCGCAGGGCCAGTTCCACATGCCGGTCGTGGGACTTGGCGACCAGCGTGACCACCGGGGCGCCGGACTCCAGCAGCGCTCTGACCTGCGGGTCGTCGGCCGCCGTGGTGCCCGCGCGACGGGTCGCGCCGAAGGCGACCAGTTGGGCGTGCCGGAAGTCGATCTCCTGCTGGGCACGGGCGAAGAACTCGGTGTCCCGCGGGTTGGCGCCGGGCCAGCCGCCCTCGATGAAGCCCACGCCGAAGTCGTCCAGGTGCCGTGCGATGGTCAGCTTGTCCGCGACGGTGAGGTTGATGCCCTCCCGCTGCGCGCCGTCGCGCAGGGTGGTGTCGAAGACGTGGAATGAGTCGTCCAGCTCGCTGGTTGCCGTCTCGGTCATGGTCTGAAGGCTCCTGAGTTGATCTCGGTCTACCGGAATGACCGGCTCCACCGTCCTTCTTATGATCCCTTACGCTCCTTGCCCGGTATGCGGTGGTCCGGGCAAAAGAAAAACCCCTCGCGGGTGCGAGAGGTCTGCGCGCGGGTCGAGGACGACGGTGGCCGCCCGTACCTGGTCGTACGTGGCGGTCACTGCGGACCGGCGCGCCTGCTGCCAATAATCATGGCGAACGAGAGCACGGGGGCAGTCTGGCACAGCCGTTGACCGGATCTCACCGTTGTCTCAGGATGCGGGCGGGTGAGGTCGGGGCGGCGACAGGGACGCGTCCAGGAACTCCCGCACGTGCCCCAGGATCCGTGTGCGGTCCGTGCCGCGCGGGCCGAGGGCGACGTGGAGGGAGAAGCCGTCCAGGAGCGCGCGCAGCCGGGTGGCGAAGCGGTCGGCGTCCACCGGGCGGAACGCGCCGTCCGCCATGCCCTCGGTGAGCAGCGCCACCAGGTCGCGGTGCCAGGCCCCCTCGATGGCGGCCTGGCGCTCGTGGGCGGCGTCGTCGGCGTTCCCCGAGCGGTTCCAGACCTCCAGCCACAGCGTCCAGTGCGGGTCGCGGTGGCCGTCGGGCAGGTACAGGTCGACGTAGGCGGCGAGCCGTTCGCGGGCGGGCGCGGCCCGGGTGAGCAACCGTCCGCGCTCCACGCCGAGGCGTCCCTCGCTCCACTCCAGGGTGCGCAGGAGGAGTTCGTCCTTGGAGCCGAAGTAGTACAGCAGGTGGCCGCTGCTCATGCCGACCTCACGGCCGAGCGCGGCCATGGTCAGCTTCTCCAGACCGCGTTCCGCGATCATCGCCATGGCGGTGGCGAGGACGTCCTCGCGGGGCGGGGCGGGCCTGCGCCGCACACCGGCCATCTCACTCGCTCCTAGGTCCGGTCGTTTGGATCATGCCGCAGACGCGGCGCTGCACAGCCACCGCCGATGCCCTGCGACCTGATCCGAACGACAGGCCCCAGGTCCTCGGCTGCTGCTGGGTGACGCAGTGGATGCCTCCGCCACCGGCGAAGATCGTACGCGCGTCGACGAGGGTGACCGTCCGGTCGGGGAAGAGGCGCCGGAAGATGGCCGCGGCGGTCTCGTCCCGGGGGTCGTCGAAGCCGCAGAGCACGACGCCGCCGTTGCAGAGGTAGTGGTTGACGTAGGAGTAGTCGGCCCAGTGCCCGTCGGCCTCCAGGACGGTCGGGGCGGGCACCTCCACCACCTCCAGCGGGCGGCCCCGGGCGTCGGTCCGCGCCCGCAGCAGGCCGATGACCTCCCGCGTGACCTCGTGGTCGGGGTGCGCGGGGTCGGGCTGGTGGTGGGCGACGACCACCCCGGGGCGGGCGAACGCGGCGACGATGTCGACGTGCCCGAGGGTGCCGTAGCCGTACGGGGGGTAGTCGGCGGTGAGGCCGCGCGGCAGCCAGATCGCCTTGCTGGTGCCGAGCCGGGCGTGGACCTCGGCCTCGACCTCGGCCTTGGTCCAGCCCGGGTTGCGCTCGGGGCCGAGCTGCACGGTCTCCGTCAGCAGGACCGTGCCCTCGCCGTCGACGTGGATCGCGCCGCCCTCGTTGACCAGCGGCGAGGTGTACGTCGTCGTGGCGCCCGCGAGGTCCGCGACGTGCGCGGCGACCTTCGCGTCGTGCTCCCAGCGGGCCCACTCCTGCGCGCCCCAGCCGTTGAACGTCCAGTCGACGGCGGCGAGTTGCCCTCGTCCGTCGGTGAGGAAGGTGGGCCCGACGTCCCGCATCCAGGCGTCGTCGAGTTCCCGCTCGACGGTGTCGACGCCGTCGCCGAGCAGCGCGCGGGCCTCCGCCGACTGGCCGGGGCCGCACACCACGGTCACCGGCTCGAAGCGGCGGACGGCGCGGGCGACCGACGCCCACGCGGCCCGTGCCGCGGCCAGCCCGGCGGGGTCGTCGAAGGTCGGGTTGGCGCCGGGCCAGGCCATCCAGGTGCGCTCGTGCGGGGCCCACTCGGGCGGCATACGGAAGGTCATCGGGGGTCCTAGAGGAAGTAGAGGCGGTTCAGGGCGACCGAGTCGGCCGGTTCCGAGCGCAGCGGCTCCCCGTCGAGGGTGACCAGGCCGGTGCGCTGGTCCACGTCGACTTCTCCGGTACGGGTGTTCCGTCGCAGGTCGGCCGGTCCGATGCCGCGGGTGCCGCGCACCGCGACCCGGCGGCGGCGGGTCGGCAGCCGGTCGCCGCCCTGGTCCACGGCGGCCCGGGCGACGAAGGCGACGGAGATCTCGGCCGGGGTGGCGCCGTGCGCGCCGAACTGCGGTCCGAGGACGAGGGGTTCGCAGGTGTCGGTGGCGGCGTTCGGGTCGCCGACCACGCCGTACGCCGGGAACCCCGCCTTCAGGACGAGCTGCGGTTTCGCGCCGAAGAACTCGGGTCGCCACAGCACGAGGTCGGCGAGCTTGCCGACCTCGATCGAGCCGACCTCGTGGGCGAGGCCGTGCGCGAGGGCCGGGTTGATCGTGAGCTTGGCGACGTAGCGCAGGACGCGGTCGTTGTCGTGGCCGTCGTCGGGGGCGCCGAACCGGGCCTTCATCTTCCCGGCCAGGGCGAAGGTGCGGCGGATGGTCTCGCCCGCCCGGCCCATGCCCTGCGCGTCGGAGGAGGTGATGCCGATCGCGCCCAGGTCGTGCAGCACGTCCTCGGCGCCCATGGTCCCGGCGCGGATGCGGTCGCGGGCCAGGGCGGCGTCGCCCGGCAGGTCGGTCTTCAGGTCGTGGACGGCGACGATCATGCCGTAGTGCTCGGCGACCGCGTCCCGGCCGAAGGGCAGGGTGGGGTTGGTGGAGGAGCCGATGACGTTCGGGACGCCCGCCATCTTCAGCACGTTGGGGACGTGTCCGCCGCCGCAGCCCTCGATGTGGAAGGCGTGGATCGTGCGGCCGTCCAGGACGCGCAGGGTGTCCTCCACGGAGAGGCACTCGTTCAGCCCGTCGCTGTGCAGGGCCACCTGGACGTCGTACTCCTCGGCGACGCGCAGCGCGGTGTCCAGGGCGCGGGTGTGGGCGCCCATGTCCTCGTGCACCTTGAACCCGGAGGCGCCGCCCTCCGCGAGGGCCTCCACCAAGGGGGCGGCGGAGGACGACGAACCCCGGCCGAGGAACCCGATGTTGACCGGCCAGGCGTCGAAGGCGCCGAACGCGTGCCCGAGCGCCCAGGGCGAGTTGACGCCGACGCCCCACACCGGCCCGAACTCCTGCCCGATGACCGTGGTCACCCCGGACGCCAGCGACGCCTCCATGATCCGCGGCGACAGCAGGTGGACGTGGGTGTCGACGGCCCCGGCGGTGGCGATCAGGCCCTCGCCGGAGACGATGGACGTGCCGGTGCCGACCACCACGTCCACGCCGTCGAGGGTGTCGGGGTTCCCGGCCCGCCCGATCGCGTGGATCCGGCCCTCGCGGATGCCGATGGACACCTTCCGTACGCCCTGCACGGCGTCGATCACGACGACGTTGCTGACGACGACGTCACAGGTGTCGCGGACGGCGGCGGCCTTGAGGTGCAGTCCGTCGCGGGCGGTCTTGCCGAACCCGGCCAGGAACTCGTCGCCGGGGCGCTGGGCGTCGGACTCGACGCGGACGACCAGCCCGGAGTCCCCGAGCCTGATCCGGTCCCCGGCGCGCGGCCCGTGCACGGCGGCGTACTCGTACGGGTCCACGCTCACGCTCCCAGGTATCCGCAGGCGGCGGCCCTGCGCAGGGCCTCCTGCCGGGCGCCGGGGGCGTCCAGCGGACCGTCGACCAGCCCGGCGAACCCGATGGCGACCCGCGCGCCGCCGATGGGCACGAGCCCCACCTCGACGCTCTCCCCCGGCCCGAACCGCACCGACGACCCGGCGGGCACGGCGAGCCGCATCCCGTAGGCGCGCTCGCGGACGAAGTCCAGGCGCGGGTTGGCCTCGAAGAAGTGGAAGTGGGAGGTGACGGAGACCGGCACGGTCGCGGTGTTGGTGACGGTGAGCCGCGCCGCCGCCACCGGCTCGTCGTGCGCGGGCCCCGGCAGCAGCGCGCCCGGCGCCCCGGCACCCTGACCGCCGCCGATGGGGTCGTTGACGACGGCGAGCCGGGAGCCGTCGTCGAAGACGGCCTCCACGTGCACCTCGGTGACCACGTCCGCCACGCCCGGCAGCACGTCCTCGGGCCCGAGCACCGACCGGGCCGCCTCGACGGCCTCGGCGAGCCGCCGTCCGTCCCGGGCGGCCTCGCAGACGGCGTCCGCGATCAGCGCGGTCGCCTCGGGCACGTTGAGCCGCAGTCCCCGGGCCCGGCGGGCGCGGGCCAGCTCGGCGGCTCCGAAGAGCAGCAGCCGGTCGCGCTCGGTGGGGGTCAGTCGCATGGGGTGGGCACCTCCTCCGACGTTAGAGCGGCACTCTAACCTGTTAGAGCAGCGTTCTAAAGGGTGAGGGGAGATGCGGCGAGGCCCGCACCCCGGTGCCGGGTGCGGGCCTCGTCGGAGGGAGCGGGCAAGGCTCAGGTGAGCCGGTGCATCCAGCCGTGGGTGTCCTCGGTGGTGCCGCGCTGGATGTCGAGCAGCGCGGTGCGCAGCCGCGTCGTCGTCTCGCCCGGCTGTCCGTCGCCGTGGGTCCACTCCGCGCCGGTGCGCTTGACCGTGCCGACCGGGGTGATCACCGCGGCGGTGCCGCAGGCGAAGACCTCGGTCAGGGTGCCGTTCTCCGCGTCGCGCTGCCACTGGTCGATGGAGACGCGGCCCTCCTCCGCCTCGTAGCCGAGGTCGCGGGCGACGGTGAGGAGGCTGTCGCGGGTGACGCCCTCCAGGATGGAGCCGGTGAGGGTGGGGGTGACGATCTTGTTGCCGTACACGAAGTACAGGTTCATGCCGCCGAGTTCCTCGACCCACTGGTGCTCGACCGCGTCGAGGTAGCAGACCTGGTCGCAGCCCTTGGCGGCGGCCTCGGCCTGGGCGAGCAGGGAGGCCGCGTAGTTGCCGCCGGTCTTGGCGTCGCCCATGCCGCCGGGGACGGCGCGGACGCGGTCCTCGGAGAGCCAGATGGAGACGGGCTTCACGCCGCCGGGGAAGTAGGCGCCCGCCGGGGAGGCGATGACGAGGAACAGGTACTCGTTGGCGGGCTTCACACCCAGCCCGACCTCGGTGGCGATCATGAAGGGCCGCAGGTAGAGGGACTCCTCACCGCCGTGCGCGGGCACCCACGCCTGGTCCTGGCGGACCAGCGCGTCGCACGCCTCGATGAACGTCTCGACCGGCAGCTCCGGCATCGCCAGGCGCCGCGCGGAGCGCTGGAAGCGCCGGGCGTTCTGGTCGGGGCGGAAGGTGGCGACCGAGCCGTCGGGGCGGCGGTACGCCTTCAGGCCCTCGAAGATCTCCTGCGCGTAGTGCAGGACGTTGGTGGCCGGGTCGAGCGGGATCGGCGCGTACGGGACGAGCTGCCCCTCGTGCCAGCCGCGGCCCTCGGTCCACTTGATCGTCACCATGTGGTCGGTGAAGTGGCGGCCGAAGCCGGGGCTGGCCAGTATGGCCTCCCGCTCGGCGTCGGAGAGCGGGCTGGCGGAGGGCTTGAGCTCGATCGTGGGCGTCGTCATGAGTGGTTGTCCTTCACCGGTTGTAGTGACGGGCCGCGCTCACGCCCGTACTGCCAGTGGCCAGTGCTAGGACGTCCGAGCATTCCCTCATTCCGCGGCTCCGCGTTCGATTATCGCGCGCGGCACGCCGAGGAAGAAACAAGGGAGAAAGGGTGTGAACGCGGCCCAGGGGTTGATGGTGGCACCCGGCGGGGACATGCGGAAGCCGCCGGGTGCGGATGCGACCCGGCGGCTTCGAGGAGGAACCGACGGGTCAGCCGGTTACCCGTACGGCGAGCGCGTCGCCGATCTCGGCGGTGGAGCGGGCGGGCCCGCCGACGCGCTCGGCCAGGTCGGCGGCGACCGCGTCCTCGATCCGGGTCGCCTCGGCGTCGAGGCCGAGGTGGCGCAGGAGCAGCGCGACGGACAGGACGGTGGCGGTCGGGTCGGCCTTGCCCTGCCCGGCGATGTCCGGGGCCGAGCCGTGGACCGGCTCGAACATGGACGGGAACGCGCCGGAGGGGTTGATGTTGCCGCTCGCGGCGACGCCGATGCCGCCGGAGACGGCCGCGGCCAGGTCGGTGATGATGTCGCCGAAGAGGTTGTCGGTGACGATGACGTCGAACCGCTCGGGCTGGGTGACGAGGTAGATCGTCGCCGCGTCGACGTGGATGTACTCGGTGGTGACCTCGGGGTACTCGGCGGCCACCGCGTTGAAGACGTTGGTCCACAGGTGACCGGCGAAGGTCAGCACGTTGTTCTTGTGGACCAGCGTGAGCTTCTTGCGCGGGCGGGCCTGGGCGCGGGCGAAGGCGTCCCGGACGACGCGCTCGACGCCGTAGGCGGTGTTGACGGACACCTCGGTGGCGACCTCGTGCTCGGTGCCCTTGCGGATGGTGCCGCCGTTGCCGGTGTACGGGCCCTCGGTGCCCTCGCGGACCACGACGAAGTCGATCTCCGGCTGGCCCTTCAGGGGCGTCTCGACGCCCGGCAGCAGCCTGCTCGGCCGCAGGTTGACGTGGTGGTCGAAGGCGAACCGGAGCTTCAGCAGGAAGCCGCGCTCCAGGACGCCGGACGGGACGCCCGGGTCGCCGATGGCGCCCAGCAGGATGGCGTCGTGCTGCTTGAGGGCGTCGAGGTCGGCGTCGGTGAGGGTCTCACCGGTGGCGTGGTAGCGCCGGGCGCCGAAGTCGTACTCCTTGGTCTCCAGCTTCATGTCCTGCGGGAGGACGGCGGAGAGGACCTTGAGTCCTTCGGTCACGACCTCCTGGCCGATTCCGTCACCGGGGATCACTGCGAGATTGATGCTGCGAGACATGTCGGCACCCTACTCCTGCGTCCCAGGGGATGACACGCGCCGTCCACCATGCGGACGTACGGTCAGTGGCCGGTGGCGCCGCCGTTGTCACGGCGGTCGAGGGCGCGCTGGAGCGCGGCGGCGGCGTTCTTGCGGTCGGAGTCGGTCGTACGCGGGAGGTGACGGACTCGGCGGCGGGCGGTCGTCTCGGCCATGGGGAATCGACTCCTTCGAGGAACCGGGGAAGACGGTTTACGAGAGGCCGGAAGAGGCGGGAGGCCAGGGGACCGCAGGGGTGACCTGCATGGGGTCCGGCTCACCACCGCCATTCGCTGGGTCGAGCGAGACGTTCGGCTCCTACAAAGCTAGGTGAGGAGACCGCGTCTGTCTCCACAATTACTCGGACTTCCTACTATCTGAGACGGCGACCGCAGCAAGGGCATAGAAAAGGGCCGGATTCCCGGAGGAACCGGCCCTTTTCACCAGGGGGTCAGCCCATGTGCGGGTAGGAGTAGTCGGTCGGCGGGACCAGGGTCTCCTTGATGGCGCGGGTGAGCGTCCAGCGCAGCAGGTTCTGCGGGGCGCCCGCCTTGTCGTTGGTGCCGGAGGCCCGGCCGCCGCCGAAGGGCTGCTGGCCGACGACGGCGCCGGTCGACTTGTCGTTGATGTAGAAGTTGCCCGCGGCGTAGCGGAGCTTGTCCATCGTGTACGCCGCCGCCGCGCGGTCACCGGAGATGACCGAGCCGGTCAGCGCGTAGTCGGACACCGACTCCATCTGCGTCAGCATCTCGTCGTACTTCTCGTCCTCGTAGACGTGGACGGCGAGGAACGGGCCGAAGTACTCGGTGGTGAAGACCTCGTTCTCCGGGTCGGTGCACTCGACGACGGTCGGGCGGACGAAGTAGCCCACCGAGTCGTCGTAGCTGCCGCCCGCGACGATCGTGCAGGTCGGGTCGGCCTTGGCGCGGTCGATCGCGGCCTTGTTCTTGGCGAACGCGCGCTCGTCGATGACGGCGCCGATGAAGTTCGACAGGTCGGTGACGTCGCCCATGGTGAGGTAGTCGACCTCGGCGGCGAACTCCTCCTTGAACCCGGAGTCCCAGATCGAGGCGGGGATGTACGCGCGCGAGGTGGCCGAGCACTTCTGGCCCTGGTACTCGAAGGCGCCGCGGGTCAGCGCGGTCTTGAGCACCGCGCGGTCGGCCGACGGGTGGGCGACGAGGAAGTCCTTGCCGCCGGTCTCGCCGACGAGGCGCGGGTAGGTGCGGTACTTCTCGATGTTGTTGCCGACCGTCTTCCACAGGTACTGGAAGGTCTTGGTGGAGCCGGTGAAGTGGATGCCCGCGAGGTCCCGGTGTTCCAAGGCGACCTCGGAGACCTCGATGCCGTCGCCGGTGACGAGGTTGATGACGCCCTTGGGCAGCCCCGCCTCCTCAAGGAGCCGCATCAGCAGCACGGCGGCGTGGGTCTGCGTCGGGGACGGCTTCCACACCACGACGTTGCCCATCAGGGCGGGGGCGGTGGGCAGGTTGCCCGCGATCGCCGTGAAGTTGAACGGCGTGATCGCGTAGACGAAGCCCTCCAGCGGGCGGTGGTCGAGACGGTTCCACACGCCCGGGGAGTTGGCCGGGGGCTGCTCGGCGAGGATCTTGCGGGCGTAGGCGACGTTGAAGCGCCAGAAGTCGATCAGCTCGCAGGGCGTGTCGATCTCGGCCTGCTGGGCCGTCTTGGACTGGCCGAGCATGGTGGAGGCGGCGAGCGTCTCGCGCCACGGCCCGGACAGCAGCTCGGCGGCGCGCAGGATGATCGCGGCACGGTCGTCGAAGGCCATCGCGCGCCAGGCCGGGGCGGCGGCCAGCGCCGCGTCGATGGCGTCCTGGGCGTCCTGCCGGGTGGCGTTGCCGTAGGTGCCGAGGCGGGCCTTGTGGTTGTGCGGCTGTACGACGTCGAACCGCTCGCCGCCGCCCATCCGCCGCTCGCCGCCGATGGTGCAGGGCAGGTCGATCGGGTTGTCGGCCAGCTCCTTCAGCTTCGCCTCCAGCCGGGCGCGCTCGGGCGTGCCCGGGGCGTAGCCGTGCACCGGCTCGTTGACGGGGGTGGGGACCTGGGTCACAGCGTCCATGAGATCCGTAACTCCTTGTACGTGAGCGGGTGTTCGGGTCAGCCCTGGGTGGCCATCGAGCGCAGGAAGAACCGCAGGTTGGCGGGCTTCTCGGCCAGACGGCGCATGAAGTAGCCGTACCAGTCGGTGCCGTAGGCGGTGTAGACGCGCATCCGGTGGCCCTCGGCGGCCAGCCGCAGGTGTTCCTCGCCGCGGATGCCGTACAGCATCTGGAACTCGTACTCGTCCGGCTTGCGCCCGGCGCGGCGGGCCAGTTCCTGGGTGATGGAGATCAGGCGCGGGTCGTGGGAGCCGATCATCGGGTAGCCCTCGCCCTCCAGCAGGATCCTCAGGACGCGGACATACGCCTTGTCGATCTCGTGCTTCTGCTGGTGGGCGACGGAGGCGGGCTCCTTGTACGCGCCCTTGACCAGCCGCACCCGGCTGCCGCCGTCGGCGAGGCGGCGGGCGTCGGCCTCGGTGCGGAACAGGTACGCCTGGATGACGCAGCCGGTCTGCGGGAAGTCCTTCCGCAGCTCGTCGTGGATGGTGAACATCGAGTCGAGCGTGGTGTGGTCCTCGGCGTCCAGGGTGACCGTGGTGCCGATCTCGGCGGCGGCCTCGACGACCGGGCGGACGTTGGCGAGGGCCAGGTCGTGGCCGCCGTCCAGCGCCTGTCCGAACATGGACAGCTTCACCGACATCTCGGCGCGGGCGCCGAGGTCCAGCGGCTTCAGCCGGTCGACCAGCTCCAGATAGGCGTCGCGGGCGGCGGCGGCCTGCGCGGGGGTGGTGATGTCCTCGCCGACGACGTCCAGCGTCAGCTCCAGACCCCGGTCGGTGAGGTCCCGGACGACCGGGAGGATGTCGTCGACCGTCTCTCCGGGGATGAAGCGGTCGACGACCTGCCTGGTCCCGGGGGCCGCCGAGATCAGGCGTCGCATCCGGTCGCTGCGCGAGGCGGCGAGAATCACGGGACCCAGCACGGGGCACCTCCACTGGCACAGGTACGAAAGGGCCGTTCCCTACCATCCGGGTACGGCACGGAGAACCACCGTGAAACCTAAGGATGACTCCGATCGTCGGCCATCGACAGCTGTCACGCATCCGTGCCACGGATCTCAGACAGATGTATGAAAGCCGCCGTGGGATGGGGGAGAATGCCCGGGTGACGCCGGAATTCAGGGCTGACTACCAGGAGCTGGTCGACGAGATCTCGGAGCTGCTGGGCGCTCCGGCGACCCTGGAGAACCGCGACTTCGAGCTGATCGCCTTCGGCGCGTACGACAGCGAGGGCGACCTCGACCCGTCCGCCCTGGACCCGGTGCGCGCCCGCTCGATCCTGACCCGGCGCTCCACGGCCGCCGTCCGCGCCTGGTTCGAGGGCTTCGGCATCACCCGCGCGACCGGCCCGGTGCGCATCCCGCGCACCCCCGAGGCCGGGGTGCACCGGGGCCGCGTCTGCCTGCCGGTACGGCACCGGGGTGTCGTCCTCGGCTACGTCTGGCTGCTCGACAGCGACCCGGGTCCGACCGCGCCGCAGCTCGCGGCGGCGATGGAGGTGACGGTCCGGATCGGCGCCCTGCTCGCCGACGAGGCCCAGCACGGGGCCGACCTCAGCCGGGAGCTGCGGGCGGTGCTCGGGGCCGAGCGCGGCTGGCAGCAGGACATGGCCGTCGCCGAGCTGCGTACCGCCCTCGGCGCCCGCGCGGACGCCCCGCACACGGTGGTGTGCGTGGCCCCGTGGCCGTCCGCCGACCCGGACGACGCGCCCTCGGTGCGTACGGTGCCGGGTGCGACGGCGCTGTGCACGGTGCCGTGGGGTGCGGCGGGCACCGCGCTCGCCCTGCTGATACGGCTCCGTTCGGCGGACGTGCTGACCCCGGCGACCTCGGCGGCGGGGCGGCTGCTGGCGCGGGCCCGCGGGCTGGGCGGCGCCGCCGGGGCGCCCGCGGCCGGGATCGCCACCGCCCGCGGCGGGCTCGCGGAGCTGGGGGCCGCCTGGCGGGAGGCGTCGGCGGCGGCGCGCGCCGCGCTGGCCGAGCCGGTGCTCGGACCGGTCGCCGAGTGGGCGTCGATCGGGCCGTTCCGGCTGCTGACGGCGCTGCCCCCGGAGGTGGCCCACGACCCCGTCGTGCGGTCCCTGCTCTCCCCCGCCCACCGCGAGCTGGCCCGGACCGCCGAGACGTACCTCGACTGCGCGGGCCAGGCCACCCGCACCGCCGCCGAGCTGGGCGTGCACCGACAGACCCTGTACTACCGGCTCTCCCGCGTCGAGCAGCTCACCGGCCTCGACCTGGACGACGGCGAGGACCGCCTGCTGCTGCACATGGCGCTGAAGGGCGCCCGGCTCTGACCGCCCGGCCCGCGGTCAGCTCCCCTCGGTGCCCCCCTTGACGCCCGCGCGGCGCAGCCCCTCCGCGAGCTGCTGCGCCTCGGGGGCGCCCGCGGGGTCGAAGGTCCGCCGGGCGATGAGGCCGGTCATCACGGTCACGTAGAACATGCCGAGGGCGTCCGCGGTCTCGTCGGTGACGTCCTCCTCGCGCCCGCCCGTGAGAGACGCCGGACGAGCCGAGGGAACTCAGCTCGTCCGGCGCTCGGTGAGAGGCGTCGCTCAGACCAGGTTGACCGAGCGCGCCGACGTCGCGCCGATCTCGGCGGCGACCTCGGCCAGCACACCCGCGGGCACCGTGTCGTCCACGGTCAGCACGGCGAGCGCCTCGCCACCGGCGACCGCGCGGGCCACCTGCATCCCGGCGATGTTGACGCCCGCCTCGCCGAGGACCCGGCCGACGGTGCCGACGACGCCCGGCCGGTCCTCGTAGCGCAGGACGGCCATGTGGTCGGCGAGGGCGAGGTCGACGTCGTACTCACCGACGGCGACGATCTTCTGGACGTGCTTGGGGCCGGCGAGCGTGCCGGAGACCGAGACCTCCTCGCCGCCCGCGAGGGTGCCGCGCACGGTGACGACGTTGCGGTGGTCGGCCGACTCGGAGCTGGTGGTCAGCCGTACCTCGACGCCGCGCTCCTGGGCGAACAGCGGCGCGTTGACGTAGCTCACCGTCTCGTCGACGACGTCCTCGAACACGCCCTTGAGCGCGGAGAGTTCGAGCACCTTCACGTCGTGCTGGGTGATCTCGCCGTACACCTCGACGTCCAGGCGGACGGCGACCTCACCGGCGAGGGCGGTGAAGATGCGGCCGAGGCGCTCGGCGAGCGGCAGGCCCGGCTTGACGTCCTCGGCGATGACCCCGCCCTGGACGTTCACCGCGTCCGGGACCAGCTCACCGGCGAGGGCGAGGCGGACCGAGCGGGCGACGGCGATACCGGCCTTCTCCTGCGCCTCGTCGGTGGAGGCACCGAGGTGCGGGGTGGCGACGACCTGGTCGAACTCGAACAGCGGGGAGTCCGTGCAGGGCTCCTTCGCGTACACGTCGAGCCCGGCACCGGCGACCCGGCCCTCCTTCAGCGCCGAGTACAGCGCCTCCTCGTCGACGATGCCGCCGCGCGCGGCGTTGACGATGCGCACGCTCGGCTTGACCTTGCGCAGCGCCTCGTCACCGATCAGGCCGACCGTCTCGGGGGTCTTGGGCAGGTGGACGGTGATGAAGTCGGAGACCTCGAGCAGCTCGTCCAGCGACAGCACCTTCACGCCCATCTGCGCGGCCCGCGCGGGCTGCACGTAGGGGTCGTAGGCGACGACCTTCATCCCGAACGCGGACATCCGCTGCGCGACCAGCGCGCCGATGCGGCCGAGGCCGACCACGCCGAGGGTCTTCTCGGCCAGCTCGACGCCGGTGTACTTGGAGCGCTTCCACTCGCCGTTCTTCAGCGCGGCGTTGGCCTGCGGGATGTTGCGGGCGGTGGCGACGATCAGACCGCAGGCCAGCTCGGCGGCGGTCACGATGTTGGAGGTGGGGGCGTTGACGACCATCACACCGGCCTTGGTGGCGGCGGAGACGTCCACGTTGTCCAGGCCGACACCGGCCCGGGCGACGACCTTCAGTCTGGTCGCGGCGGCGATGGCCTCGGCGTCCACCTTGGTGGCGGAGCGGATCAGGATCGCGTCGACATCGGCGATGGCAGGGAGCAGTTCGGCTCGGTCCGCTCCGTTGCAGTGCCGGATCTCGAAGTCCGGGCCAAGCGCGTCGACGGTCGCGGGCGACAGCTCTTCAGCGATGAGTACGACAGGTTTCGAGCTCACGTGAGTCCTCACAAGTCCAGAACATGCGGACGGCCGTCCCGACGGCCGCAGGCGGAGGAGGTTGGCTAGCCGCGTGGAAGACGCACGACGCTGTGGGCCTGACGCGTATGTAGTACGGCAGTGTAGTGGCGCGGCGTAGGGCGTTATGCGCCTCTCCGGAAAGGATCACCCGTCCGAGGCGGGACGGGTGGGACAACGCCCCTGGTGGCACGCTGCCCGCCATCCGGCGAAGGGGCTGTCGCCCACGCGGCGACAGCCCCTCGGTGCGAAGGCTTACGCCTCCTCGTTGACCCAGCTCATGAGCTTGCGCAGCTCCTTGCCGGTGGTCTCCAGCAGGTGCTCGGAGTCCTGCTTCTTGTACTCGTTGTACTTCTTCAGACCGCCGTGGTACTCGTCCATCCAGGCCTGGGCGAAGGTGCCGTCCTGGATCTCGGCGAGGACCTTCTTCATCTCGGCCTTGGTGGCGTCGGTGATGATCCGCGGGCCGGTGACGTAGTCGCCCCACTCGGCGGTCTCGGAGATCGACCAGCGCATCTTCTCCAGGCCGCCCTCGTACATGAGGTCCACGATCAGCTTCAGCTCGTGCAGGCACTCGAAGTACGCGATCTCCGGCTGGTAGCCGGCCTCGGTCAGCGTCTCGAAGCCCGCCTTCACCAGCGCCGCGGTGCCACCGCAGAGCACGGCCTGCTCGCCGAACAGGTCGGTCTCGGTCTCCTCGGTGAAGGTCGTCTTGATGACGCCCGCGCGGGTGCCGCCGATGCCCTTGGCGTACGACAGGGCCAGCGCGAAGGCGTTGCCGGTGGCGTCCTGCTCGACGGCGGCGATGCAGGGCACGCCGCGGCCTTCCTCGTACTGGCGGCGCACCAGGTGGCCCGGGCCCTTCGGGGCGACCATGCAGACGTCGACACCGGCCGGGGGCTTGATGAAGCCGTAGCGGATGTTGAGGCCGTGGCCGAAGAACAGCGCGTCGCCGTCGTTCAGGTTGGGGGCGATGTGCTCCTCGTAGACCTGGGCCTGGATGGGGTCCGGGACGAGGATCATGATGACGTCGGCCTCGGCGGCGGCCTCGGACGGGCTCACCACGCGCAGGCCCTGCTCCTCGGCCTTGGCCTTGGACTTGGAGCCCTCGTGCAGACCGACGCGCACGTCGACGCCGGAGTCGCGCAGCGACAGGGCGTGGGCGTGGCCCTGGCTGCCGTAACCGATGACCGCGACCTTGCGGCCCTGGATGATGGACAGGTCGGCGTCGGCGTCGTAGAACAGCTCGGCCACTTTGGGTTCTCTCCTTGGGTGCAGGTGTTGCGTCCCACCGTATGACGGTGGGGAGGGGGGAAGTTCGGGGGTCTCGGCATACGGGCGGTCGCGCGTGGGGCGACCGCCCGTTTTCGTCGGTTACGCCGACCGGTCGAGGGCGCGCAGCGATCGGTCGGTGATCGAACGGGCACCACGGCCGATCGCGATCGTTCCGGACTGGACCAGTTCCTTGATGCCGAACGGCTCCAGCATCTTCAGCATGGCCTCCAGCTTGTCGCTGGAACCGGTGGCCTCGATCGTGACGGCCTCCGGGGAGACGTCGACGGTCTTGGCGCGGAACAGCTGGACGATCTCGACGATCTGGGAGCGCGTCTCGTTGTCCGCGCGCACCTTCACCAGGACGAGTTCGCGCTGCACGGCCGCCGACGGTTCGAGTTCGACGATCTTCAGCACGTTGACCAGCTTGTTGAGCTGCTTGGTGACCTGTTCGAGGGGCAGGTCGTCGACGCTCACCACGATCGTGATGCGGGAGATGTCGGGGTGCTCGGTGACGCCGACGGCGAGCGAGTCGATGTTGAAGCCGCGGCGGGAGAACAGGGCGGCGATCCGGGCGAGGATGCCGGGGGTGTTCTCCACCAGGACGGAGAGCGTGTGCTTGGACATGTCTCGTTGCGTCTCTCTCGCTCAGTCGTCTTCGTTGTCGCCGAAGTCGGGGCGGACGTCACGGGCGGCCATGATCTCGTCGTTGGAGGTGCCGGCGGCGACCATCGGCCACACCATGGCGTCCTCGTGGACGATGAAGTCGACGACCACGGGACGGTCGTTGACGGAGTTGGCCTCCTCGATGACCTTGTCCAGGTCGGCCGGGTCCTCGCAGCGGATCGCGTAGCAGCCCATGGCCTCCGCCAGCCGCACGAAGTCGGGGACCCGGGTACCCGCGCTCGGCTGCCTGCCGTCGGCCTCCGGGCCGGAGTGCAGCACGGTGTTGGAGTAGCGCTGGTTGTAGAAGAGCGTCTGCCACTGGCGGACCATCCCGAGGGCGCCGTTGTTGATGATCGCGACCTTGATCGGGATGTTGTTCAGGGCGCAGGTGGTCAGCTCCTGGTTGGTCATCTGGAAACAGCCGTCGCCGTCGATCGCCCACACCGTGCGGTCCGGGACCCCGGCCTTGGCGCCCATGGCGGCCGGGACGGCGTAGCCCATCGTCCCGGCGCCGCCGGAGTTCAGCCAGGTGGCGGGCTTCTCGTACTGGACGAAGTGCGCCGCCCACATCTGGTGCTGGCCGACGCCGGCCGCGAAGACCGTGCCCTCGGGGGCGAGCTGGCCGATCCGCTCGATGACCTGCTGCGGGGAGAGCGAGCCGTCCGCGGGCTGGTCGTAGCCGAGCGGGTAGGTCTCGCGCCAGCGGTTCAGGTCGGTCCACCAGGCGCTGTAGTCGCCCCGGTGGCCCTCGCTGTGCTCCTTCTGCACCGCCTGGACGAGGTCGGCGATGACCTCGCGGGCGTCCCCGACGATCGGCACGTCCGCGGCGCGGTTCTTGCCGATCTCCGCGGGGTCGATGTCGGCGTGGACGATCTTGGCGTACGGGGCGAAGCTGTCCAGCTTGCCGGTGACGCGGTCGTCGAAGCGGGCGCCGAGGGCGACGATCAGGTCGGCCTTCTGCAGCGCGGTGACGGCGGTGACCGAACCGTGCATACCCGGCATTCCCACGTGCAGCTCGTGGCTGTCGGGGAACGCGCCGAGCGCCATCAGGGTGGTGGTGACGGGCGCTCCGGTGAGTTCGGCGAGGACCTTCAGCTCGGCGGTGGCCCCCGCCTTCAGGACGCCGCCGCCGACGTACAGGACCGGGCGGCGGGCGGCGGTGATCAGCTTGGCGGCCTCGCGGATCTGCTTGGCGTGCGGCTTGGTGACGGGCCGGTAGCCGGGCAGGTCCATGACGGGCGGCCAGGAGAACGTGGTCTGCGCCTGGAGGATGTCCTTGGGGATGTCGACCAGGACCGGTCCCGGGCGGCCCGTGGAGGCGATGTGGAACGCCTGCGCGATCGCCCGGGGGATGTCCTCCGCCCTGGTGACCAGGAAGCTGTGCTTGGTGATCGGCATCGTGATGCCGACGATGTCCGCCTCCTGGAAGGCGTCGGTGCCGATCGACTTGGAGACGACCTGCCCGGTGATCGCCACCAGCGGCACGGAGTCCATGTGCGCGTCCGCGATCGGGGTGACCAGGTTGGTGGCGCCGGGTCCGGAGGTCGCCATGCAGACGCCGACCTTGCCGGTGGCCTGGGCGTAGCCGGTGGCGGCGTGCCCGGCGCCCTGCTCGTGGCGGACCAGCACGTGACGGACCCGGGTGGAGTCCATCAGCGGGTCGTACGCCGGGAGGATGGTGCCCCCGGGAATGCCGAATACCGTGTCGGCGCCGACCTCCTCAAGCGAGCGGATGAGGGACTGCGCACCCGTGACACGCTCGGGGGCGGAGTGGTGTCCTCCGGATCGGGGCCGCGGCTGCGGATGATGGGCCCCGGTGGCCTGCTCGGTCATCGGCATTCTCTTCTCGATGCTGAGGGTTTGTGCGGTTTTTTACGGTCTGCGGCTGCGGCACGGCAGGTGCCTGTGCAACAAAAAACCCCTCGTGCCATAAGGCAAGCGAGGGGAGCGCGCCGGGTGGGGTCGCTGGGAGTTCCGGGTCCGTCCGGACGTCACCAGCTTCAGCCGACGCGCTTTCCAAGTACGAGAATTCGGGTGCGCATGGCACAGACCCTCCCCCCGGCACGCACCGACTGTCAAGTGGGTGGGACGGGAGTCTCATCATGTGGGCGACGGGGGGTGCCGAGGGTCGGACCGGCCCTGAGCACACTGGCCCTGCCTCCGGTCATACCGCTGCTCATCCCGCTGGTCAGGGCGCTGCTCATGCCACTGGCCATCCCGCTGGTGACCGGGCCGCCCACACCCGTGGGGTACACCCCCGTACCGCCCCCCGCGAAGGCGGGCTCGGCCGGTGGGTGCGGCACCGGGCAGTGGCCGGAAGTGAGCGCCCGGCGCAGCCGGTACTCGTCCAGCGGACCCGAGAACGCCATGCCCTGCCCGTGGGTGCAGCCGAGCGCGCGCAGGGCGGCCGCCTGCTCCGGCCGGTCCACGCCGTCGGCCACGGACGGCAGTCCGAGGTCGGCGGCGATCCGCAGCAGCCCACCGGTGATCTTGGCGAGCCGGGTGGACTCGACGACGCCCTCGACCAGCGAGCGGTCGAGCTTCAGCACGTCGACGGGGAGCCTGCGCAGCGCCGTGAGGACCGCGCAGCCACCGCCGAAGCCGTCCAGCGCGATCCGTACGCCGAGCCGCCCGAGGCCCGTCAGACGGCGCTCCAGGTCGTCCATGCTGATCCGGGGGTCGATGTCGGACAGCTCGATGACCAGCGCCCCGGACGGCAGCCCGTGCCGGGTGAGCAGCGCCTCGACGGAGCCCGGGGGCAGCGAGCGGTCCAGCAGTCGGCGGGCGCTCATCCGGACCACCACGGGTACGGCGAGACCGGTCGTGGTGCCGCGCTCGGCGGCCTGCTCGACGGCCTCGTGGAGCAGCCAGCGGCCCAGCTCCGCCGTCTTGTCGCTGTCCTCCGCCACCCGCAGGAACTCGGCGGGCGTGAACAGCACCCCCTGCGAGGACCGCCAGCGCGCCTGCGCGGCGACCGACGTGATCCGGCCGTCCGCCAGGGACACCACCGGCTGGTGCAACAGCGTGAACTCGCCGTCGTGCAGCGCGGCCCGCAGCCGGGTGGCCAGCTCCGCCTTGCGCACGACGTCCTGCTGCATCTGTGGCGCGTACAGCTCGACCCGGCCCTTTCCGGCCGACTTCGCGCGGTACATCGCCAGGTCGGCGTTGCGCAGCAGTTCGCCCGCGCCCAGGCCCGGTTCGGCGAAGGCCACGCCGATGGAGGCCGCCACGCGGACATCGTTGCCGTCGATGGAGTACGGCTGGGACAGCGTGATCCGCAGTCGGTCGGCCAGTTCCAGGATGTGCCGTTCGCGGGCCGCGCGGTCGCGGGCGCCGTCCGAGACGATCAGGGCCGCGAACTCGTCGCCGCCGAGCCGGGCGGCGGTGTCGCCCTGCCGGACCGCGTCCTGGAGCCGCCGGGCGGCGTGCACCAGGAGTTCGTCCCCGGCCTGGTGGCCGATGGTGTCGTTGACGGCCTTGAAGCCGTCGAGATCGATGAAGAGCACCGCCGTGCCGCGCAGGGCGGCCCCGCGGTCGGTGGCGCGGCGCCCGGACAGCGCCTGCTGCACCCGCCGGGTGAACAGGGCGCGGTTGGGCAGGTCGGTGAGCGGGTCGTGCTCGGCGTTGTGCTGGAGCTGCGCCTGGAGGCGCACTCTCTCCGTGACGTCCCGGCTGTTGAAGATCAGGCCGCCGTGGTGGCGGTTGACGGTGGACTCGACGTTCAGCCAGCCGCCGCCCCCGGCGCCGGAGCGGAAGCGGCACTCGATGCGGGTGGTCGGTTCCTCCTGGGGGCTGGCGGCGAGGAAGCGGCGCACCTCGTGCACCACGCAGCCCAGGTCCTCCGGGTGGATGAGGTCGGCCAGTTCGCTGCCCACCAGCTCCTCCGCGGGGCGGCCGTAGACCCCGGCGGCGGCCGGGGAGACGTACCGGAGGATGCCGTTGGGCGCGGCGATCATGATGACGTCGCTGGAGCCCTGCACCAGGGAGCGGAAGTGGTTCTCCTTCTGGGCCAGTTCCTGGGTGAGGGTGATGTTGTCGAGCAGCATGACGCCCTGCCGGACCACGAGGGCCAGCACGACGGTGCCGCCGGTGAACAGCACCACGCGGTCGACGCTGCGGCCGTTGAGGACGTTGTACAGGATCCCCAGGGTGCAGACGGCGGCGGCGAGGTACGGCGTGAGGGCGGCCAGGGAGCCGGTGACGGGCCGGGTGGTGGGGTACCGGCTGTGCTCGCCTGGTGCCGTGGGTGGCGCGATGCCGGGTGCGGTGCCCGGCGCGGCGGAGGGCGTGCGGCCCGGTGCGGTGCCTGGCGTGTGGGGGGGCCTGGTGTGCTGCGTGGTGTGCGCCGGGCGCTGTCCGGGCACGTGCTCGTGCACCACGCGCGTGTGCTGCTCCTCCGCGCCGTGTCCGTGCCGGGGCGCGGCCCAGGGGGCGTACGCCAGGAGCAGGGATCCGGCGAACCAGCCCGCGTCCAGCAACTGGCCGGAGCTGTAGTTGTCGTGCAGCAGCGGTGAGGTGAACAGCGCGTCGCACATCACGGTCAGGGCCAGCGCGCCGATCGCGGTGTTGACGGCCGAGCGGTTGGTCCCGGTGCGTCGGAAGTGCAGCGCGAGGACCATGCTGACCAGGGCGATGTCGAGCAGCGGGTAGGCCAGCGACAGCGCGGTGTGCGAGACGCTCGACCCCTCGACGCGGGCCGCCTGGGCCAGCGCCAGACTCCACGACAGGGTCAGCAGCGAGCCGCCGATCAGCCAGGCGTCCAGCGCCAGACAGCCCCAGCCCGCCTTCGTCACCGGCCGTTTGGCGAGCACCAGCAGGCCCACGATGGCGGGCGGCGCGAAGCAGAGGAAGAACAGGTCGGCGTAGCTGGGGCTGGGCACGGCGCGGCCCAGCACCACCTCGTACCAGCCCCAGACCGCGTTGCCCAGGGCGGCCATCGCGGAGGAGAGGGCGAACAGCAGCCAGGCGGTGCGGAACGGGACCCGGCGGCTGCGGGCGTACAGCAGGCAGGACACGGCGGCGGTGGCCGCCGCGGCGCTCAGCCCGAAGTCGCCCATGATCAGCGCGAGCCGCCTCGATCCCCAGCCGGTCGCGGAACCGACGGCGTATCCCGCGCAGACCAGGGCCAGCAGCAGTTGGTGGACCACGCCCGAGCCGCCTCGCGGGCCGCCGCCGGTCCGGCCGCCCGATCCGCCGGAGGCGGACGGACGGCGCAGCGGCGAGGGCCCGGAGACCGGGTGCGGTCGCGGTGTCGTGTCGAGGGTGGTGACGGTCGGCGGCGAGTTCACCGGGGCCTCCCGGTCCGCACCGCTGTCCGGTCACGCTGGTCCCGGACGGCCGGGCGCGCGTGCCTCTCGCGGCTGCTGTGCCCGCGGTGCTGACTGTGGTGCTGCTGGCTGTCGTGCTGACTGTGGTGGCGCCCGTACCGGTGTGGTCCGCACCGGTACGGACCCTGGCGTCCGCCGGTGGCCGGGTGAGGGCCGCGTCTGCGCGCGGCCGTGCGCCAGGGTCGTCGTCGGCGGTCCTGCCGCTTCGGATCGTTGGTCCATAGGCCGTGCATCGCCCGTCGCCCCCCTCGCAGTCTGAAATGTCCATCCCCGGCGCCGAACGGGTCACGGCGCAACCCCTGTCCGGACGATACACCAGTCTCGTCACTCAGGGACATAGCTTCTCTACGCTCCGTGACCATGGATGGGAACACGGGAACGGACCGCACCCGAAGGGTTGCGGACCGTACCCGAAGCGGATGGTCCGACCGCCGCGTCCCGCGCCTATCCGTCCATTGCGCCCGTCGTAAGGATCACGTTGCCCAGCGGCTCCCGGTTCAGAAAACGTTGCAGCTGGGCCACCAGGAGCCGCTGGGCGCGCGGCAGGAACGCGGACGTGGGCCCGCCCACGTGCGGGCTGATCAGCACGCCCGGCGCACGCCAGAGCGGATGGTCGGCGGGCAGCGGCTCCGGGTCGGTCACGTCCAGGGCCGCGGTGAGGCGCCCGCTCTCCAGCTCGGCGAGCAGCGCCTTGGTGTCGACGACCCCGCCGCGGGCCACGTTGACCAGCAGCGCGCCGTCCTTCATCCGGGCCAGGAACTCCGCGTCGACGAGGTGCCGGGTGGCCTCGGTGAGGGGCGTGGAGAGCACGACGACGTCCGCCTCGGGGAGCAGCGCGGGCAGTTCGGTGAGCGGGTGCACCGGCCCGCGCGCCGTGGTGCGCCGGGAGCGCGCCAGGCGCGCCACCCGCGCGAGCTCAAAGGGCGCGAGCCGGTCTTCGATGGCGGCGCCGATGGAGCCGTATCCCACGATGAGGACGTTCTTGTCCGCGAGCGCTGGCCGGAAACCGCCGCGCCACTCCCCCCGGTCCTGTGCCCGTACGAAGTCGGGGATGCCGCGCAGGGAGGCGAGGATCAGCGCCAGCGCCAGCTCGGCGGTGCTGGCCTCGTGCACCCCGCGCGCGTTGCAGAGCAGGACGCCGGGGCGCAGGTGCCGCAGCCCCGGCAGCACGTGGTCGACGCCCGCGGACAGCGTCTGCACGACCCGCACGGAGCGCATGGCGGGCAGCGGCCGTACGCCGACGCCGACGGGCTTCATGTAGGGAACGGTGTAGAAGACGCAGTCGGCGGGGTCCGCGGGGAACTCCTCGGCACCGTTCCAGAACAGGTAGTTCGGCCCCTCCGGGAGCCCCTCGATCTCCTCCGGCGGGATGGGCAGCCACACGTCAGCAGTCATGGCCAGGAGGCTATGTCAGGCCCGCGCGGGCGCAGAGGTTAGGTTGGGGGGCCAGCAGAGGGAGGGTTACGGCCAGGTGGAGCGCAGGACGATCGGCGCGGCGGCGCTCTCGGTGGGGGCCGTCGGACTCGGGTGTATGCCGATGAGCTGGGCGTACAGCACGTCCCGGCAGCGGGGCGACGAGTCGGTCCGGGCGGTGCACCGGGCTCTCGACCTCGGCGTGGACCTGCTGGACACCGCCGACATGTACGGCCCGTTCACCAACGAGCTGTTGGTGGGGCGGGTGTTGAAGGAGCGGCGCGAGGACGCGTTCGTGTCGACGAAGGTCGGGCTGCTGGTGGGTGAGCAGCACATCGTCGCCAACGGCCGTCCCGGCTACGTCCGGCGGGCCTGCGACGCGTCCCTGCGGCGGCTGCAGACCGACGTCATCGACCTCTACCAGCTGCACCGCGCCGACCCCGAGGTGCCGGTCGAGGAGACCTGGGGCGCGATGGCCGAGCTGGTGCGGGCCGGGAAGGTGCGGTCGTTGGGGCTGTGCGCGGTCGGCGCGCGCGGCGGGCGGCGGTCCGGCGCGCGGCTGCACGACACCACGATCCGGCAACTGGAGCGGGTGCAGCAGGTGTTCCCGGTGAGCGCGGTGCAGGCGGAGCTGTCGGTGTGGTCCCCGGAGGCGCTGGACGCGCTGTTGCCGTGGTGCGCGGCGCGCGGCGTCGGCTTCCTCGCCGCGATGCCGCTCGGCAACGGCTTCCTGACCGGCACCCTGACCCCGGGCGAGGGGTTCGAGCCGGACGACATGCGCGCCCGCCACCCCCGCTTCACCGCCGAGATGATGGCCGCGAACCAGCCGATCGTCGCCGGTCTGCGCCGCGTGGCCGCCCGCCACGGCCCGGACGTCACCCCGGCCCAGGTGGCCCTCGCCTGGGTCCTGGCCCAGGGCGACCACGTGGTTCCCGTCCCGGGGACGAAGCGGGAACGCTGGGTGACGGAGAACGCGGGGGCGGCGGGGATACGGCTGACGCCGGAGGATCTGGAGGCGGTGGCGGGACTGCCGGGGGCGCAGGGGTCGTGGGAGTGACGCGGGGCGGGGGCGGGGCGCGCGGGGCCCGGTCATGAGCGGGCCGGGGGTCCGGCCCTGGTTCGGGTTCCGGTGATCGGGAACCTGGGAGGCGCGGGCGGTGTATGACAAGGAGAACCCGCCGGGGGACCGCGTCGAAGGGACATGATCGTGCTACGTCGAGTTGTGCCGACCGTGCTGGCCACGGCCGCCCTCCTGCTCACGGCCGGCTGCTCCGGCGACGACGGGGGAGGGGGACCGCCCTTCGGCGGGAGCCCGCCACCGGACCGAACGGCGGCGGGGGCCTCGCCGTCCGGGCAGGCGTCGGCGGAGGAGACCCCGCCCGCTAAGGGCTCGGCCAAGGTCGTGCGGACGGTCGCCGAGGGCCTGGACAGCCCGTGGGGCCTGGCCGTCCTGCCGGACGACGACCTGCTGGTCTCCTCCCGCGACGAGGCGACGATCACCCGGGTCGACACGGAGACCGGCAAGAAGACCGTGCTGGGCGAGGTGCCCGGCGTCTCCCCGGCCGGTGAGGGCGGTCTGATGGGCCTGGCGCTCTCCCCGGACTACGCCTCGGACCACATGGTCTACGCCTACTTCACCTCGGCCTCCGACAACCGCGTCGTACGGATGCTCTACGACGCCGAGAGGCCGTCCGGCGAGCAGTTGGGCGCCCCGGACACGGTGTTCAGGGGCATCCCGAAGGGCTTCATCCACAACGGCGGCCGGATCGCCTTCGGCCCCGACAAGATGCTGTACGCGGGCACGGGCGAGAGCGGTGAGAAGGGCCTCTCGCAGGACAAGGAGTCCCTGGGCGGCAAGATCCTGCGGCTGACCCCGGAGGGCGAACCGGCGCCGGGCAACCCGTTCGACGGCTCACCGGTGTACTCCTACGGCCACCGCAACGTCCAGGGGCTGGCCTGGGACAACCGACAGCGCCTGTTCGCCGCGGAGTTCGGCCAGGACACCTGGGACGAGCTGAACGCGATCAAGCCGGGTGACAACTACGGCTGGCCGGAGGCGGAGGGCAAGTCCGACGAGCCCGGTTTCCACGACCCGATAGCCCAGTGGCCCACCGACGACGCCTCCCCCAGCGGCATCGCCTACGCCGAGGGCTCCATCTGGATGGCGGGCCTGGGCGGCGAGCGCCTGTGGCGCATCCCGTTGAAGGGCACGGTGGCCTCGGCCGACCCGCAGTCCTTCCTGGAGGGCGAGTACGGCCGACTGCGCACGGTGGCCACCGCGGGCGGCGACAGGCTGTGGCTGATCACCAGCGAGACGGACGGCCGGGGCTCCCCGGAGAACGGGGACGACCGGATCCTGGAGGTGCGGGTGAGCTAGCGGACCACCGTTACCGCTCCCCCGCCCCTCGCCGTTCCGCCACCCCGCACGGTCCCGTCATCGCGCGGCCATCCGGTCGTCCGCACCGGCCGGGAACAGCCCCAGCCGGTGCGCCACCGCCGCGGCCTCCCCCCTCCCGGAGACACCCAGCTTGGCGAGGATGTTGGAGACATGGACGCTGGCGGTCTTGGGCGAGATGAACAGTTCCTCGGCTATCTGGCGGTTGGTGCGGCCCGCCGAGACCAGCCGCAGGACGTCGCGCTCACGGCTGGTGAGGCCGAGGGCGGCGACCGGGTCCGCGGCGGGCGCCGGGCCGGGGTCGACGGCGGGGCGCAGGGCGAGGCGGGCACGCTGGGCGAGCTGGGCGGTGGCCTCGGCGAGGGGCCGGGCGCCGAGGTGCGCGGCGACGGCGTGGGCGAGGCGCAGGAGTTCCGTGGCGCGGTCGCGGTCGTCCTCGGTGCCGGGGGTCCGGCCGGGGGCGGAGGTGAGCAGGGCCTCGGCGAGGCGGTAGCGGACGCGGGCGAGGTCGTACGGCCGCTCCAGCTGCTCGAAGGCGCTGACCACCGGTGACCAGAGGTCGGCGGTGGCGGTGCCCTGGGCGCGCCGGAGTTCGGCCCGGACCCACTGCTCGTGGGCGAGCCAGATGGGGGCGTCGGTGGTGAGCGTCTTGACCGTGCCGAGAAGACGGTCGAGGAACTCCTCACGGCCCGGCTGGGCGGCGGGCAGGGTGCGGGTGTCGGCTTCTGCGGTGGCGGCGGCCAGCAGCAGGGACCAGCCGTAGCGGTGGGTGCCCAGGGGCACCCCGCAGTCGAGGGCCTCGGTCACCACCGCGCGCAGGTCGGGGAGGCGGCCCTCCGCGGCGGCGATGCCCGCGACGATCCGGGCGAGCGGGAGCCGCTGCTGGGGCATGGGGTCATGGGAGCCGAAGTAGCCGCGGGCGGCCTGGAGCTGGCGTTGGGCCTCGGCGACGTCGCCACGGGAGAGGGCGACATGGGCCAGGCACATCGCACCCATGCCCTGGGGCTTGGCGCTCTGGCCCCGGCGCAGCGCGTTCGTCGCGGCCTCGACGGACGCCTCCCAGTCGCCCAGGGAGTACAGCGAGTCGGAGAGGTTGCCCCACACCCAGGCCTCGGCGTCCAGCTGGCCGTACTTGCGGGTGTAGTCGACACCTTCGCGCAGCAGGGCGGCGGCTTCCTTGGAGCGGCCGACGGATTCGAGTTCGGAGGGGAGGTTCACATAGGCGCGGCCCGCGACGCCGACGATGCCCTCGGCCAGGGCCTGCTCCATCGCCTCCCGGGTCTGGGCGAGTCCGGCCTCGTGGTCGCCGGAGTCGACGACGAGGCCGCCGAGGGTGACACGGGCGCTCAGTTCGATCTCGCGGGCGCCGATCATGCGGGCGTACTCCACCGCGCGTTCGGCCGCGGCGAGGGCGTCGGGGCCCGGGCAGTGCAGCATCGACCAGTTGGCGGCGTTGGTGAGGACCTCGGCGTGCACCTCGGAGGGTGGCAGGCCGCGCACCAGGTCCTGGGCGATGCCCAGTTCGCGCCAGCCGTCACCGCGGGCGAGGGCCTGGACGAGGCGGGAGCGCTGGGTCCAGAACCAGGCGGCGCGCAGCGGGTCGGCGTCGTCCTCCAGGAGCCGTAGCGCGCGCTTGGTGATCTTCAGGGCGCGTTCCCGCTCCCCGCAGAGCCGTCCGGCGACGGCGGCCTCGGCGAGCAGGTCGAGGTGGCGCAGCGGGGTGGTCGCCGGGTCGCAGCCGCAGGGCGGGTAGCCCTCGGTGTAGTCGGCGGGGCGCAGGGTGGCGCGGACCTCCTCGGGGGCGCTGTCCCACAGTTCCATCGCGCGTTCCAGGAGCCCGAGTTGCTCGGCGTAGGCGTGGCGGCGGCGGGCGGCGGCGGAGGCGTCCAGGACGGCGGGGAGGGCCTTGGCCGGGTCGTGGGCGTGGTACCAGTAGCTGGCCAGCCGGGTGACGCGCTCGTCCGCGGGGACGAGTGTGGGGTCGGCCTCCAGGGCCTCGGCGTACCGCCGGTTGAGGCGGGAGCGTTCACCGGGGAGCAGGTCGTCGCTGACGGCCTCGCGGACCAGGGAGTGCCGGAAGCGGTAGCCGTCGCCGCTGGGCGCGGCGAGCAGCAGGTTGGCGCCGACGGCGGCGCGCAGCGCCTCGATGAGGTCGTCCTCGGAGAGCCCGGCGACGGCGGCGAGCAGCCGGTACTCGACGGTGGACCCGCCCTCGGCGACGATCCGGGCGACCCGCTGGGCGCTCTCGGGCAGCGCCTCGACCCGTACGAGGAGCAGGTCGCGCAGGGAGTCGGTGAGGCCGGTACAGCACCCCTCGTGGGCGGCGACGGCGAGTTCCTCGACGAAGAAGGCGTTGCCGTCGGAGCGGTCGAAGATGTCGTCGACCTGGGCGGGGTCGGGTTCCTCGGCGATGATCCCGGCGATCTGGCGGGCGACTTCGGCGCGGTTGAAGCGGGCGAGTTCGATCCGGCGGACGGTGCGCAGCCGGTCCAGTTCGGCGAGGAGGGGACGCAGCGGGTGGCGGCGGTGGACGTCGTCGGAGCGGTAGGTGGCGAGGACGACGAGGCGGCCGGTGTGCAGGGTGCGGAACAGGTAGGCGAGGAGGTGGCGGGTGGAGGTGTCGGCCCAGTGCAGGTCCTCCAGGGCGACGACCACGGTGCGGTCGGCGGCGGCCCGTTCCAGGAGTCGCGCGGTCAGTTCGAAGAGGCGGGCCATGCCCTCCTCGTCGTGGCGTCCGGTGGGCGCCTCGCCGAGTTCGGGGAGGAGCCGGGAGAGTTCGCCTTCCTGGCCCTCGGCGGCGGCGGCCAGTTCGTCGGGGAGTTCCCGGCGCAGGGCGCGCAGCGCGGTGGAGAACGGGGCGAACGGCAGTCCGTCGGCGCCGATCTCGACGCAGCCGCCGACCACGACGACGGCGCCCGCGTGGCAGGCGGTGGCGGCGAACTCCTCGATCAGGCGGGACTTTCCGACGCCCGCCTCACCGCCCACCAGCAACGCCTGCGGCTCGCCCGCGGTGGCGCGGGCGAGCGCGTCCTGCAAGGTGCTCAGCTCTGCGGTGCGGCCGACGAACACGGGGCTGACTGACCTGGTCTCCACAGCCGAGAGCATCGCACGGGGGTCTGACAGCGCGGCACCGGTTTTCTCCCGGTGCGGTGTGCGGCCGACCGCGGTCATGCGGTGCGCGGGAAACGGAGCCGCCTGGCCCGCCCCGTATGGCTCTCGCTCTCGGCGGTGCTTGGTACGGCGTCGCGGCGGGCGCGGAGCACCTGGCGGGCCAGCCGCTCCTGCTCGGCGCGGCGGAGCAGTTCGGTGGCGCGGAGCTGGTGGAGGTCGTACTCGTGCATGGCTTCTCCCGGTCTGGAGGTGGGTTTCGGTTTCGCCGTCTGGCGATGCCTCAACCTTCGTCTCCAAGGCGGGTGGGCCGCATGGGGAGAGTTCCGCATCTTCCGCGGGGGCGGGGCCTTAGATGCGGTGCGGGGCCTCAAGCCGGTGCCCTAAGCCGGGGGCCGGGGCCTTAGTCAGGTGCGCCGCGCCTGCCTGGGTGCGGGCCCGCCGACGAGGAGCCGTCGTAGGGCTGCACCCGCTACCCCGAGGGCAAGGAACCCCAGCACGTGGGCGACGCGTGGGAGACGGGCTGGGAGACCCACTCGGTCGACGGGAACGGCGGGGTCGTCGAGGTTCCCGGCGCCTGAAGGCCGCCCCGCGCGGTCGTGCCTCAGCCCGTGGCCGGGAGCCCGAGCAGGACGTCCGTGTACTTCAGTACGGCCAGCAGCAGGCCGATGACACCGAGCGAGACGCCCGCCCAGGCGACCGACTTGATCCACGGCGCCTGCGGCCGGCCGGGGACGCCGAACGCGGGCCGGGCGAGGACCACCACGCCGACGACCAGCGCGGCCAGCGCGAACAGTCCGGCCCACAGGGCGTTGGCCTGCCAGGCGTCGCCGTAGCCGCGCCGGACCATCTCGGCGACGTCGGACGACTGCGAGGTCTCCAGTTGGCCGATGAGGGACTGGCGGGCGGAGGCCACCGTGCCGACCCAGCTGCCGGTGAGCGAGACGACGCCGAGCGCGGCGGCGACGACGGCACCCGCGCCCTGCCCGACACCGGAGGCGGCGCCGGAGGTACCGGAAGCGGCCTCGGGAGCGCCGTCCTCGGCGGCGGCGTCGGCTTCCGTCGCGTCATCCCCGTCGGCCGCCGAGGCGGCGGTCGCCCCGGTGGTCACCGTCTCGGTGGCCGCCTCGCCGACGGTGTCGGTGCCGGTCTCGGTGCCGGTCTCGGTGCCGGTCTCGGTGCCGGTCTCGGTGCCGGTCTCGTCCTCAGTTTTCGTACCCATGCCCCGCACCGTACGGACGCTGTCTGAGAGCCGTCTTAATGATCGCTGTGCGCGGCACGCGCGCGTGCGGCACGCCACTCCGGCGCGAGGACGGCCCAGATCTCGTAGTCCTGCCGGCCGCCGTTCCAGGGGTGGCTCTGCCGCAGGACGCCCTCCCGGGTCATGCCGAGCCGCCGTGCGACGTTGATGCTGGGCGTGTTCCCGGACGCGGCGTGCCACTCCACGCGATGCAGCCCGCGGTCGTCGAAGGCCCAGTCGATCAGGACGCGCGACGCCCGCGTGACGAGTCCCCGCCCGGCCGCCGCGGGCTCCAGCCAGCAGCCGATCTCACAGCACCCGGTCGCGGCGTCGAGGGAGACGAACAGCACACCGCCGACGAGGGTGCCGTCCAGCCAGATGCCGTGGATGGAGCCGCGGTCGGCGGCGCGCTTGTCGGCGTACGCCTGGATGACCCCCCGCGCGGAGTCGACGTCGGTGGCCTTCGCCCCGAACGGGACGTGCTGGTTGATGAACTCCCGCCCCCGGTCGAGGTGGGCCAGGAACTCCTCCGCGTGCCAGGGTTCCAGCGGGCGCAGTTCGGCTCCGTCATCGTCCAGAGGTATCGCGTACATCCGGCTGCCGCTCCTTCTCGAGTACGTCCACGACGTCCGAGAGCCTCTCATGATCGGTACGGGCGGTACGGCACTCGGGCGGCTCGATGCTGATGCGCGGCATCCGGCGGTCCAGCCAGTCCGGCAGCCACCAGTTGGCGCCGCCGAGCAGGTGCATCAGGGCGGGCACCAGCAGCGTCCGCAGCACGAAGGCGTCCAGGGCGACGGCGGCGGCGAGCGCGATGCCGAACATGGCGATCACGCGGTCCCCGCTGAGCACGAAGGCCAGGAAGACCGAGATCATGATCACGGCGGCGGAGTTGATGACCCGGCTGGTCTCGGCGAGCCCGACGCGGACCGCGCGCCGGTTGTCGCCGGTCTCCAGCCACTCCTCGTACATCCGGCTGACCAGGAAGACCTGGTAGTCCATGGAGAGCCCGAAGAGGACCGACACCATGATCACGGGCAGGAACGGTTCGATGGGGCCGGCGCGGCCGAGGCCGAGCAGGTCGCTGCCCCAGCCCCACTGGAAGACCGCGACGACGATTCCGAAGGCGGCGGCGACGGCGGCGACGTTCATCGCGGCGGCCTTGAGCGGGATGCCGACCGACCGGAAGGCGAGCAGGAGCAGCAGACAGCCGAGGCCGATGACGACGCCGACGAACAGCGGCAGTTTGCCGACGATGACGTCCGCGAAGTCGTCGTAGCCCGCCGTGACGCCTCCCACGTGCAGGTCGAGGGAGGTGCCGGACTCGGCGCGCGGCAGCACCTCGTCGCGCAGCCGTTCGACGAGGTCGCTGGTCTGCTGCGACTGCGGCGAGGACTCCGGTACGACGGTGAGGTACGCGGTGTCGGCGCCGGAGTTGTAGACGACCGGGGTCACCGACGCGACACCCTCGGTGGTGCGCAGGGTGCTGTCGAGGTTGTCCAGGGCGAGCCGGTCGGAGCCGCCGTGCACCTGGGTGACGAGGGTGAGCGGCCCGTTCACACCGGGTCCGAAGCCGTCGGCGAGCAGGTCGTACGCCTGCCGGGTGGTGGAGGTCTGGGGGTTGTTGCCCTGGTCGGAGGTGCCCAGGTGGAGCGAGAGCGTGGGCAGGGCGAGCAGCGCCATCCCGGCGAGGGCGAGGGCGCCGAGCTTTTTTGGGTGCCGCTCCACGAAGGCGGACCAGCGCGCGGCGAACCCGGTGGGCAGCTCCGGCTCGGGTCCGTGGTGGGTGAGGCGGCGGCGTTCGCGGCGGCTGAGCGCGCGCGTTCCGATGAGGGACAGCAGGGCGGGCAGCAGGGTCACGGAGGCCGCGACGGTGAGGACCACGGTCAGCGAGGCGGCGATGGCGACGCCGTTGAGGAAGCTGAGTCGCAGGATCAACATGCCCAGCAGGGCGATGCACACCGTCGCACCCGCGAACACCACGGCACGCCCGGTGGTGGCGACGGCGTTGGTGACCGACTCGGTGACGCCGAGCCCGCGTTTCAGGCCGCGCCGGTGCCGGGTGACGATGAACAGGGCGTAGTCGATGCCGACGCCGAGCCCGATCAACATGCCGAGCATGGGCGCGAAGTCGGCGACGGTCATGAAGTGCCCGAGCAGGACTATCCCGGCGTAGGCCGTGCCGACGCTGACCAACGCGGTGGCGACGGGCAGCAGGGAGGCGGCGAGCGAGCCGAAGGCGAGGAACAGCACGAGGGCCGCGACGACCACGCCGACCGCCTCGGCGAGGTGTCCGCCGGAGGTCTCGGTGAGCCCTATGGCGCTGCCGCCCAGCTCCACCTGGAGCCCGTGGCCGTCGGCCGCTTCGGCGGTGTCGACCAGGGCCCGCGCCCGACCCGCGTCGACGTCCCTGGCCTGGTCCTCGAAGGTGACCGTGGCGTAGGCGGTGCGGCTGTCCGCGCTGATCTGGGCGGTGCTCCGGCCCTCGTAGGGGCTGCTGACGGCGGCGATGCCGGGCAGTTCGGCGATCTGGTCCAGGGTGCGGGTCATCGTCTGTTCGACGTCGGCGGCGCGGACGGTGCCGGAGTCGGTGTGCCAGACCACGCGGTCGTTGTCGCCGCCGAGGCCGGGGAAGCCCTGCTGGAGCAGCTCGCCCGCGCGGCCGGACTCGGTGCCGGGCACGTGGTAGTCGTTCGAGTACGCCGACCCCGCGACGGAGGCGGCGGCGGTCACCCCGCCGAAGGCGAGCAGCCACAGCAGAACGGCGACCAGTCGGTGCGTGACGCACCAGCGTGCGAGGACTGCCACGTGCCAGCTCCCAAGGTGACTCTTGTGATCTTTGACCGGGAACAGCCGAACAGTCGTCCATGCACTGAAAGCCCGCAAAGAACGCTTGAGCGATGCACCGCCACTCTTGCAGTTGAAAATGATCCTTTGTGGCATTCGTGGGCTGATTCACAAGAGTGGGAGACCGTTCACAGGACAATCAGGTGAACTTCTCAGGTCACCGGAGCCGATCGCCGCCCACCGAAACCAGGTGCGGTGCCGCACGGGCCACTGTTACCGTCCGCGCGTGCCCGACGACCTCACGCAGCGCCTCACCCACCCCCGCTACCCCCGCAGCAGCGCCTACGACGCCCGCTGGACCATCGAGAACCAGATGGGCCCGCACGCGCTGTGGCTGCTGGAGTGGCTCGCCCCGGCGCTCGGCCTGGACGCCCTGCCCCCGGGCGCCCGCGTCCTCGACCTGGGCTGCGGACGCGCCATGACCTCGGTCTTCCTGGCCCGGGAGTACGGCGTCCAGGTCACCGCCGCCGACCTGTGGATCAAGCCGGACGACAACGCCGGGCGCCTCGCCGAGGCCGGGGTCGCGGACCGCGTGCTGCCGGTCCTGGCCGAGGCCCACGACCTGCCCTTCGCCGAGGGCACCTTCGACGCGATCGTCTCCGTCGACGCGTACCAGTACTTCGGCACCGACGACCTCTACCTGCCGACGCTGGCCCGGCTGCTCAAGCCCGGCGGGCGGATCGGGGTGGTCGTCCCGTCGGTGCGGGAGGAGATCGACGGTACCGAGCCGCCGGAGCCGTTGGAGCCGTTCTGGGAGCCCGCCTTCTGGTGCTTCCACTCCCCCGACTGGTGGCGGCGGCACTGGACCCGCGGCGGCGCGGTGCGGGTCGAGGCGGCCGACTGGCTGACCGACGGCTGGCGCGACTGGCTGCTGTGGAGCGAGGTGTGCGCCGAGGAGAGCCCGAGCGAGTTCATGGCGGGTATGGCCCGCGAGTCGGCGGAGATGCTCCGCGTCGACCAGGGCGCGAACCTGGGGTTCGCGCGGGTCGTGGGACGCCGTGGCTGAGCGCACGCGAAGGGGCCGCACCGATGCCGGTGCGGCCCCTTCGGCGTAAGGACCGGGGTCAGCCCTCGCTGACGCCCAGCTTCTGCAGGATCAGCTCCTTCACGCGGGCCGCGTCCGCCTGCCCGCGGGTCGCCTTCATCACCGCGCCGACCAGCGCACCGGCCGCGGCCACCTTGCCGCCGCGGATCTTGTCCGCGACGCCCGGGTTCCCGGCGATGGCCTCGTCGACGGCGGCACCGAGGGCGCTCTCGTCGGAGACGACCTTCAGACCGCGCTTGTCGACGACCTCGTCCGGCGTGCCCTCGCCCGCGAGGACGCCCTCGATGACCTGGCGGGCCAGCTTGTCGTTCAGGTCGCCTGAGGTCACCAGCTCGGCGACCCGGGCCACCTGCGCCGGGGTGATCGCCAGCTCGTCCAGCGCCTTGCCGGACTCGTTGGCGGTGCGGGCCAGCTCGCCCATCCACCACTTGCGGGCGGACGCGGCGTCGGCACCGGCGTCGATGGTGGCGACGATCGGCTCCAGCGCACCGGCGTTCAGGATCGCCTGCATGTCGGTGCCGGAGACGCCCCACTCCTCACGGAGCCGGTTGCGGCGCACCAGCGGCAGCTCGGGCAGCGCGGACCGGATCTCCTCGACCCACTCGCGCGAGGGGGCCACCGGCACCAGGTCGGGCTCCGGGAAGTACCGGTAGTCCTCGGCCTCCTCCTTCACCCGGCCCGACGTCGTCGACCCGGTGTCCTCGTGGAAGTGCCGGGTCTCCTGGACGATCGTCCCGCCGTCGTTCAGTACGGCGGCGTGCCGCTGGATCTCGAAGCGGGCCGCGCGCTCCACGGACCGCAGCGAGTTCACGTTCTTGGTCTCGGAGCGGGTGCCGAACTTCTCGGTGCCCTTCGGCATCAGCGACAGGTTCACGTCGCAGCGCATCTGGCCCATCTCCATCCGGGCCTCCGAGACGCCGAGCGCGCGGATCAGCTCGCGCAGCTCACGCACGTACGCCCGCGCGACCTCCGGAGCGCGCTCCCCGGCACCGACGATCGGCTTGGTGACGATCTCGATGAGCGGGATGCCCGCGCGGTTGTAGTCGAGCAGCGAGTGCGAGGCGCCGTGGATGCGGCCGGTGGCGCCGCCGACGTGCGTCGACTTGCCGGTGTCCTCCTCCATGTGGGCGCGCTCGATCTCCACGCGGAAGGTCTCGCCGTCCTCCAGCTGCACGTCGAGGTAGCCGTTGAAGGCGATCGGCTCGTCGTACTGGGAGGTCTGGAAGTTCTTCGGCATGTCCGGATAGAAGTAGTTCTTCCGGGCGAAGCGGCACCATTCGGCGATCTCGCAGTTCAGCGCGAGTCCGATCTTGATCGCGGACTCCACGCCGGTCGCGTTGACGACCGGGAGCGCGCCGGGCAGGCCGAGGCAGACCGGGCAGGTCTGGGTGTTCGGGTCGGCGCCGAGGGAGGTCGAGCAGCCGCAGAACATCTTGGTGGCGGTGCCGAGTTCGACATGGACCTCAAGGCCCATGACGGGGTCGTAGGACGCCAGCGCGTCCTCGTACGACACCAGGTCGGTCGTGGTGGTCACGGTGAAAACTTCCCTCTCAGCCCAGCAGGACGTCGTCGTCGCCCAGCCGCTTCAGCTCGCGGTAGAGAAGGGCGAGGTTGGTCACGACGGCGGCGCCGGTCAGTACGGCGTCCAGCAGCCGCAGGGTGTCACTCTCGCCCCGGGCCTTCTTGATCTGCTTGTAGACACCGACGGCGCCGAACGCCGAGGTGGCCATCGAGACGTACAGACCGGACTTGGACTTCCTGAAGTCCTTGGCCTTGTTCAGTGCGCTCACAGCGACGGTGCCTCCTCCAGGAGCGGGTGCCCCCACTTTTCCACGAAGGCGGCCTCGACCGCGGCGCCGACCTTGTAGAGGCGGTCGTCCCGCATCGCGGGCGCGATGATCTGCAGGCCGACCGGCAGGTTGTCCTCCGGCGCGAGGCCGCAGGGCAGGGACATCGCGGCGTTGCCCGCCAGGTTGGTCGGGATGGTGCACAGGTCCGCGAGGTACATCGCCATCGGGTCGTCGGCGCGCTCGCCGATCGGGAAGGCGGTGGTCGGCGTCGTCGGCGACACGATCACGTCGACCTGCTCGAACGCCTTCTCGAAGTCCCGCGTGATCAGCGTGCGGACCTTCTGGGCGCTGCCGTAGTAGGCGTCGTAGTAGCCGCTGGACAGGGCGTACGTGCCGAGCATGACGCGGCGCTTGACCTCGGCGCCGAACCCGGCCTCGCGGGTCAGGGAGGTGACCTCCTCGGCGGAGCGCGTGCCGTCGTCGCCGGTGCGCAGGCCGTACCGCAGGCCGTCGAAGCGGGCCAGGTTGGAGGAGCACTCGGACGGCGCGATCAGGTAGTACGCCGACAGGGCGAGGTCGAAGGACGGGCAGTCCAGCTCGACGACCTCGGCGCCCAGCTCCTTCAGCAGCTCGACGGACTCGTCGAACCGCTGGATGACACCGGCCTGGTAGCCCTCGCCGCGGAACTGCTTCACGACGCCGACGCGCATCCCCGCGACGCTGCCGTTGCGGGCGGCCTCGACGACCGGCGGGACCGGGGCGTCGACGGAGGTGGAGTCCATCGGGTCGTGCCCGGCGATCACCTCGTGCAGCAGCGCCGCGTCCAGGACCGTGCGGGCGCAGGGGCCGCCCTGGTCCAGGGAGGACGAGAACGCCACCATGCCGTACCGCGACACCGCGCCGTACGTCGGCTTCACGCCGACCGTGCCGGTGACGGCGGCGGGCTGGCGGATGGAGCCGCCGGTGTCGGTGCCGATGGCGAGCGGCGCCTGGTACGAGGCCAGGGCCGCGCTGGAGCCGCCGCCGGAGCCGCCGGGGATGCGGGTGAGGTCCCACGGGTTGCCGGTCGGGCCGTAGGCGCTGTTCTCGGTGGAGGACCCCATGGCGAACTCGTCCATGTTGGTCTTGCCGAGGATGACCACGTCGGCCGCCTTCAGCCGCTTGGTGAGCGTCGCGTCGTACGGCGGGATCCAGCCCTCCAGGATCTTCGAACCGACGGTCGTGGGCACGCCCTCGGTGGTGAAGATGTCCTTCAGGGCGAGCGGGACACCGGCGAGCGGGCCGAGCTTCTCGCCGCGCTCCCGCTTGGCGTCCACGGCGCGGGCCTGGGCGAGGGCGCCCTCGCGGTCGACGTGCAGGAAGGCGTGCACCTTCTCGTCGACGGCCTCGATCCGGGCCAGGTGGGCCTCGGTGACCTGGACCGCGGTCAGCTCGCCGGAGGCGATCTTCGCGGCGGTCTCGGCGGCGGTGAGCTTGATGATGGGACTGTCCGTCATGGGGTGTTACTCCTCCCCCAGGATCTGCGGCACCTTGAAACGCTGCTGCTCCTGGGCCGGGGCGCCGGAGAGCGCCTGCTCGGGGGTGAGCGAGGGGCGGACCTCGTCCGGGCGCATGACGTTCGTCAGCGGGAGCGGGTGCGAGGTCGGCGGTACGTCTTGGTCGGCGACCTCGCTGACGCGGGCGACCGCGCCGATGATGTCGTCCAGCTGGCCAGCGAAGTGGTCAAGCTCTTCGGGCTTCAGCTCCAGACGCGCCAGCCGGGCGAGGTGGGCGACCTCCTCGCGCGTGATGCCAGGCATTCAGCGGTCCTCTGGGGTGAGTGTGTGTGGTTTGGGGCCCAATCCTATGGGGCGGGGGGCGGTGGCCGTGCAACGGCTTCCGCCAGGGCCGGAGGCTGGGAAACTCAGCCCCTCCGGCAGCCCCCGGGGAGGGGAACGGGCAAGGGCGGCGGAGGCGGACTACTCGTCGGCCGCCGACGCGGGCAACACGGCGGCGGGCCGCTGCCACCCCCGCGCCCCCCGCGCGAGCAACCACGCCGTCGTCTCGTCCGGCGGCATCGCCGCGGCGACCAGCCACCCCTGTACGGCGTCACAGCCCAGGTCCCGCAGCCGCTCCCAGGTCTCGTCGTCCTCGACGCCCTCGGCGACCACCAGCAGCCCCAGCGAATGCGCGAGGTCGACCGTGCACCGCACGATCTCCGCGTCCTCCGTGTCCACGGCGAGCCGCGCCACGAACGAGCGGTCGATCTTCAGTTCGCTCACCGGCAGCCGTCGCAGGTGCACCAGCGACGAGTACCCGGTGCCGAAGTCGTCCAGGGACATCTTCACGCCGTGCCCGGTGAGCCCGGCGAGGGTGTCGGCGGCCCGCTGCGGGTCCTCCAGCAGCACGTGCTCCGTTATCTCCAGCTGGAGCGCGCCCGCCGGGACCCCGTGCCGGGCCAGCCGCGCGGCCACGGAGCCCGCGAAGCCGGGGGTGTGCACGTCGCGCGGGGAGACGTTCACCGCGACCGGCACGAACAGGCCCTGCGCGCGCCACTTGGCGACCTGCCCGAGCGCCGTCTCCAGGACGTAGTCCGTGAGGTGCTGCATCAGCCCGGAGGACTCGGCGATCGCTATGAACTCGTCCGGCGGCACCCTCCCGCGCTCCGGGTGCACCCACCGCACCAGCGCCTCCAGACCGGCCACCTTGCCGTCGAACCGCACCTTGGGCTGGTAGTGCAGCTGCACCTCGTGCGCGTCGAGCGCCCGGCGCAGGTCGGCCAGCAGGCCGAGGCGGTCGGGGGTGTTGGAGTCGCGCTTGGACTCGTAGACCTCCACGCCCGTGCGGTCCCGCTTGGCCTGGTACATCGCCACGTCGGCGCGGCGCAACATGCCCTCGGCGTCGTCGGCGTGGTCGGGGAAGACGGCCACTCCGGCGCTGGCCTCCAGGACCAGGGTGAGGCCGTCGAGATCGAGGGGAGAGCTGAGTTCCGCGACGAGGCCGCGGGCGATACGGGTCGCGGACGTGGTGGAGTCGGCGACCGGCAGTAACACGGCGAACTCGTCCCCGCCGAGCCGCGCGGCCTCCGCGCCGCGCGGCAGCGCCAGCCGCAGCCGGTCGGCGGTCTGGA
The DNA here is from genome assembly GCF_040635175.1 of Streptomyces sp. NPDC006997. Taxonomy (NCBI): domain Bacteria; kingdom Bacillati; phylum Actinomycetota; class Actinomycetes; order Kitasatosporales; family Streptomycetaceae; genus Streptomyces; species Streptomyces sp. NPDC006997. Next base: position 65,699 of record NZ_JBEYHH010000001.1, on the reverse strand, counting down.
GCAGCAGCCGGTCACCGGCCAGGTGTCCCAGGGTGTCGTTGACCGACCGGAAGCGGTCGAGGTCGATCAGCATCAGGGCGGAGCGGGCGCCGATGCGTTCGGCGTCGTCGAGGGCGGTCCAGATGCGTTCGAGGAGCCACTGCCGGTTGGGCAGTCCGGTCAGCGGGTCGCGCAGTTGCTCCTCGGCGCGGGCGCGGGCCATCCACAGGGTGGAGTCGAGCGCGATGAGCGGGATGGCGAACAGCGGCAGCAGGATCGGCTTGGCGACGGCGACGACGCAGACCAGCGGCGCGATGCCGAGCAGCGCGACGGCGACCAGGCCCTGTCTGACCAGGGCGGAGCGGGCGATGGTCGGCAGTCCGTGGCCGGTGCGGGGCGTGTGCAGGTACCACAGCAGGGCGCGCGTGACCGCGAGGTAGGCCACCGCGACCAGGACGACGCCGGGGGCCGTGTAGACGGTCCAGGTCTCCGGCGGCCAGGGGCGCTCGACGGACGGCACCCGGCCGAAGGCGGCGAGGACCAGCGCGCCGGCGCCGATGCCGAGGATGTCCGCCGCGCCGTGCAGCACGCCCTGCCGCCAGCGGTGCCGCCTGGCGACGCCGACCAGCACGACGACGGTCAGCGAGACCATCCCGGCGGAGACCCAGCCGTACAGCAGCAGGACGGCGAGGGTGAGGGCGGCGCCGGAGCCGGTGCCGCCCCACCAGCGGGCGCGGCCGAGGGCGACGAGGTGACCGACGATGATGCCGGTGAGGACGGCGAGGGACCAGCCGACCGTGCCGGACGGGAAGAGCGCGTGGTTGCCGGTGAAGGCCCGCAGGAACCCGGCGCCGAGCACGAACGCCGCGGCGGCCACGACGGCCGCGGGCAGGGCGGGCCAGGACAGCTGGCGGTCGGCGTCGCCGTCCGGACCGGCGCCGTGGTGTCCGGCGGGGTGGCCCGCGCCGTGGTGTCCGGTGACGTGTCCGCCCAGACCGGGGTGGACCGCGCCCAGGCGTCCGGGCCCGGCGTGCCCGGGTCCGCCGTGTCCGGGCCGGACGTGCCCGGGTCCGGGGTACGGCGGTGCCGCTGCCGTACGGCCCTCCTCGCGGGTCCGCCACAGCGGGCGGCGGCCCGCACGCCACGCGCCCGCCATCCGGCGCAGCGTCGAGTCCGGCGCGGCGCTCTCGGTCGGTTCCATTCCCGTCCCTCTCACAGCCGGCGGTGCCCACGCCACGCGGCCCGACGCCCGACAACCATCCTTGGCGCCGCGTTGGAAAACCCTTTCCCGTGCCCTTCAAGGCCCTTCGAGAGCACGGAGGTGCCCCAGCCGCAGCTGGGCACGGCAGGCGCACACCTCAACAGTAGGCCGCAGAAGCCTTCCACGGGCAGCGGTCGTCGGCGGTCGCCCGATTGCGCCCATGCCACCCTTATGCATCTGATATGCGCCGATCGGGTGGCCTTCAACCGCTACTCCTCGGCCGGAAGTGCGGCGTTCGCGGCGGCGTCCGGGCCCTGTTCGAGAAGGATGTCGAACCCGTTCTCGTCCAGCACCGGAACCTTCAGCTGCATCGCCTTGTCGTACTTCGATCCGGGGTTGTCACCCACAACGACGAACGCGGTCTTCTTCGACACCGAACCGGTCACCTTGGCGCCCCTGGTCTGGAGGGCCTCCTTGGCGCCGTCGCGGGTGAAGTGCTCCAGCGTCCCGGTCACGACGACGGTGAGCCCCTCCAGCGGACGCGGCCCCTGGTCCTCGCCGGAGCCCTCCTCCTCCATCCGGACCCCGGCCGCCCGCCACTTGCGGAGGATCTCCTGGTGCCACGGCTCGGCGAACCACTCCTTCAGCGAGGCCGCGATGATCGGCCCGACGCCCTCGGTCGCCGCCAGCTCCTCCTCGCTGGCCTGCTCGATCCGCTCCACGGACCGGAACTCCCTGGCCAGCGCCTCGGCCGCGACCGGGCCGACATGACGGATCGACAGCCCGGTCAGCACCCGCGCGAGCGGGCGCTCCTTGGCCGCCGCGATGTTCTCCAGCATCGCGAGCGCGTTCTTCTTGGGCTTGCCCTCCTGGTTGGCGAAGACCGTGACGACCTTCTCCTCGCCCGTCTTCGGGTCCCGCTTGGGCAGCCCGCTGTCCTGGTCGAGGACGTACGCCTTGATGGGCAGCAACCGCTCCTCCGTGAGGTCGAACAGGTCGCCCTCGTCGGCCAGCGGCGGGGTGTCCGGTTCCAGCGGCTTGGTGAGCGCGGCGGCGGCCACGTAGCCGAAGTGCTCGATGTCGAGCGCCTTGCGGCCCGCGAGGTAGAACAGCCGCTCCCGCAGCTGCGCGGGGCACGCGCGGGCGTTGGGACAGCGCAGGTCCACGTCGCCCTCCTTCATGGCCTTCAGCGTCGTACCGCACTCGGGGCACTCGGACGGCATCACGAACTCGCGCTCGGTGCCGTCGCGCAGGTCGACCACCGGGCCGAGGATCTCCGGGATCACGTCACCGGCCTTGCGCAGCACCACCGTGTCCCCGATGAGCACGCCCTTGGCCTTGACGACGTCCTGGTTGTGCAGGGTGGCGAACTCCACCTCGGAGCCCGCGACCGTGACCGGCTCGACCTGCGCGTACGGCGTGACCCGGCCGGTGCGGCCGACGCCCACGCGGATGTTGACCAGCTTGGTGTTGACCTCCTCCGGCGCGTACTTGTACGCGATCGCCCAGCGTGGGGCGCGGGAGGTGGAGCCGAGGCGGCCCTGGAGCCGGATCTCGTCGAGCTTGACGACCACACCGTCGATCTCGTGCGCCACCGAGTGCCGGTTCTCGCCGTAGTGGGCGATGAACTCCCGTACGCCGTCGAGGTCGTCGACCACGCGGTTGTGCGGGGACGTCGGCAGCCCCCACTCCTTCAGCAGGTCGTACGCCCGGGAGAGCCGGGTCAGGCCCTCGAAGCCCTCCAGGGCGCCGATGCCGTGGACGACCATGTGCAGCGGCAGCGTCGCGGTGACCCTGGGGTCCTTCTGGCGCAGCGAACCCGAGGCGGAGTTGCGGGGGTTGGCGTACGGCTTCTCCCCGGCCGCGACCCGGCGGGCGTTGAGGTCCTGGAACGCCTCCATCGGGAAGTAGACCTCGCCGCGGATCTCGACGAGCCGGGGCACGCGGTCGCCGTTGAGGCGGTGCGGGATCTCACCGATCGTCATGACGTTCGGCGTGACGTCCTCCCCGGTCTGGCCGCTTCCCCGGGTGGCCGCGCGGACCAGCCTGCCGTCCTCGTACGTGAGGTTGATCGCGAGGCCGTCGACCTTCAGCTCGCACAGCAGGTGGTAGTCGGGGCCGCCGACGTCCTTGGCGACGCGTTCGGCCCAGGCGGCGAGCCCCTCGTCGTCGAAGACGTTGTCGAGGGAGAGCATCGGCTGGCGGTGCTCCACCTCCGCGAGGTCCGTCTCGTACGCCACCGCGACCTTCTGGGTCGGCGAGTCGGGCGTGCGCAGCTCCGGGTACTCCTCCTCCAGCGCCTCCAGGGACCGCAGCAGCTCGTCGAACTGGGCGTCGCTGATGACGGGCGCGTCCTTCCCGTAGTACCGGGCGCGGTGCTCCTCTACCTCCTGGGCGAGCTGCGCGTGCCTGTCCCGTGCCTCTGCGGGCACCGTCGTCTCCGCCTGCTTGTCCCCGGCCACCGTGTTGTCCTCCCGTTACTCTGGGTTGTCCGCGAGGGATCTCGCCGCCCGGACGCAGTGGGCGAGCGCCCGGCGGGCGTACTCGGGGGACGCGCCCGCGAGTCCGCACGCCGGGGTGACCGTGACGACATCCGCGAGAAGACCCGGATGCAGCCCCAGCCTGCGCCAGAGCGTCCTGACACCACTGACGCTACCGGCAGGGTCTGACAACGGGCCGTCGGTGCCCGGCACCACACCGGCGAGCAGCCGGGTACCCGCTTCGACGGCTTCCCCGATCACCTCGTCGTCACGCTCGGTGAGGAGCGCGAAGTCGAAGGAGATGCCCGCGGCACCGGCCCGGCGCAGCAGCGCGAACGGGACGTCCGGCGCGCAGGAGTGCACCACGGCCCGGCCGTCCCCGCACACCGCCATGACGTCCCGCAGCCCGGCCTCCACGACCTGGCGGTCGACGGCCCGGTGCGTGCGGTAGCCACTGGCCGACTTCACCTGCCCGCGCAGGACGGCGGTCAGGGACGGCTCGTCGAGCTGCAGCACCACGCGCGCGCCGGGGATGCGGCGCCGTACCTCGGCCAGGTGCTCCCGCAGCCCCTCGGCGAGGGAGGCGGCGAGGTCGCGGCAGGCCCCGGCGTCGGAGAGCACGGCCTCGCCGTTGCGCAGCTCCAGCGCGGCGGCCAGCGTCCACGGCCCGACCGCCTGCACCTTCAGCGGGCCCTCGTAGCCCTGGGTGTACTCCTCCAGGGCGTCGAGGTCCTCCCCCAGCCAGGAGCGGGCCCGCCGGGTGTCCCGCCCCGGCCGGTCCCCCAGCCGCCAGCCGCTGGGCTCCACGCGCGCGTACAGCTCGACGAGCATCCCCGCGGTCCGCCCGATCATGTCGGCGCCGGGCCCGCGGGCGGGCAGTTCGGCGAGGTACGGGAAGTCCTCGAAGGACCCGGTGACGGTCTTGGCGGCCTCGCGGGCGTCGGTGCCGGGCATGGACCCGACGCCGGTGGCCGTGCCGAAGCTCATCTCGCTGTTTTCGCTCACCGGTGCAGCCTACGGAACCGCCAGCGGCCGGTCAGCGCCCCGGACGCACCGTCAGGTCGTTGACCTCCGCGTCCGCGGGCAGGTCGAGCGCCATCAGGATCGTGGTGGCGACGGACTCGGGGTCGATCCACTTCCCGGGGTCGTACTCCTTGCCCTCCTGCTGGTGGACCTTGGCCTGCATGGGGCTGGCGGTGCGGCCCGGATAGACGGAGGTGACGCGCACGCCGTGGGCGTGCTCCTCCTGGCGCAGGGAGTCCGCGAGGGCCTTCAGACCGTGCTTGGAGGCCGCGTACGCCGACCAGCCCGCGTGGGCGGCGAGTCCGGCGCCGGAGTTCACGAAGAGGACGTGACCGCGGGCGGTGCGCAGCTGGGGCAGGAAGTGCCGGGTCAGCTCGGCGGGGGCGAGCAGGTTGACGTTGAGCTGGTGCCGCCAGTTCTTCGGGGTGAGGTCGCCGACGGGGCCCAGATCCACCACACCGGCGATGTGCAGCAGCGAGTCGACGCGGTCGGGCAGGGTCTGGTGGGAGAAGGCCCAGCTGAGCCGGTCCGGGTCGGCGAGGTCGCCCACGAGGGTCCTGGCGCCGGGGAACCGTGCGGCCAGCTCCTTCGCGCGGCCCGCGTCGCGCGCGTGGAGCACGAGTTCGTCCCCGCGCGCGTGCAGACGGCGGGCGACGGCCGCGCCGATGCCGGAACCGGCCCCGGTGATCACATGTGTAGCCATGCCCGCCATGCTCGCACCCCCGGGGCACTCACTGGATGCCGAGGCTCTCTTCCAGGTAGGCCATGGCGTCCACCGGCTCCTCCGCGAAGAACACCAGGTCGGCCAGGGGCCGGGGCAGGAAGCCCTCGTCCTCCATCCGCCGGAACTGCTCCCTCAGCCCGTCGTAGAAGCCCGCGGTGTTCAGCAGGACCACCGGCTTCCCCGTCCGCCCGTGCTTCTTCAGCTCCAGGATCTCGGTCGCCTCGTCCAGCGTGCCCGTCCCACCTACCATGATCACGACGGCGTCGGCCTTCTCGAGGAGCAGCCTCTTGCGCTCGGCGAGGTCCCGTGCGATGACCATCTCGTCGGCGCCGGGCCGGGCCCTGGCCGACAGGAACTCCACCGACACCCCGACCAGCCGCCCGCCCGCCTCCTGCGTGCCGTCGGCCACCACCTTCATCAGCCCGACGTCGGAGCCACCCCACACGAGCGCGTGCCCGCCCTTGCCGATCAGCTTGGCGAACTCCCGCGCGGGACGCGTGTACCGCTCGTCCAGGTCGGCGGCGGAGAGGAAGACACAGATGTTCATGGGGCAACCGTACGTGGGAACAAACCGCGCCCGCGGCGGCGCTGTCCCGGTATGGCCGAAGGACACACGATCACCATCGAGCAGGGCACGCAACACGTCAGGGCCGTCCACGAGGGACAGGTCCTGGCGGACAGCCACCGCCCGTTGATCCTCCGTGAGACGGGCTGTCCGCCCCGCTACTACATCCCTCCGCAGGACGTACGCCTCGACCTCCTGACCCCCTCCGACACCCACACCTACTGCCCCTTCAAGGGAACGGCGTCCTACTGGTCGCTCCCCGACGCCGAGGACCTCGTCTGGTCCTACCCGGAGCCGAAGCCGGACGTCGCGCAGATCAAGGACCACCTGTGCTTCTACAACGTGGACGTGTTGTAGACGATTGAGTTCCGTGCCGCGTGGCAGTCTCCGTGGCATGGACAAGCAGACCATCTCGCGCGACGGCACACCGATCGCGTACGAACGCTCCGGGGACGGCCCCGCCGTGATCCTGGTCAGCGGTGCGATGTCGACGGGGGCCACGGTGGCACCCCTGGCCGGGTCCCTGTCGGACCGCTGCACCGTCCTGGCCTACGACCGCCGGGGCCGCGGCGCGAGCGGCGACACGGCGCCGTACGCGGTGGACCGTGAGGTCGAGGACCTCGCGGCACTGATCGACGCGGCGGGCGGCGAGGCGGCGCTCTACGGCGTCTCCTCGGGCGGCGCGCTCGCCCTGCGCGCGGCGGCCAGCGGACTGCCGGTCCGTCAGGTCGCCGTCTACGAGGTGCCGTACGCCCTGGACGACGCGTCCGCGCGGGAGCGCGCCGAGTACACCGAGAGTCTGACGGCGGCCCTCGGGGACGGCCGCAAGGGCGACGCGGTCGCCCTCTTCCTCTCCCTGACCGGCCTGGCCCCCCAGCTCATCCAGGGCGCCCGCCAGTCCCCCATGTGGTCCGAGATGGAGACCATCGCCCCGACGCTCGCCTACGACGACCAGGTGATGGCCGGCGGCCGCATCCCGCACGACCTCCTCACCCGCGTCACCTGCCCGGTGCTGGCCCTCGCGGGCGGCGCGAGCGAGGAGTGGATGCGGCGGGCGGCGCGAGCGGTCGCGGAGGCGGTGCCGGAGGGCACGTACCGCGTGCTCACCGACCAGAACCACATGGTGGAGCCGGGGGTGCTGGGGCCGGTGCTGGGGGAGTTCTTCGCAGGGTAGGACGCGTCCTCGCTGGGATAGGGCTTCTCACAGGCACGTTGTGCGTGTGGTCGAGCATGTCGCTGAGCCGACCACACGCGTCAGCCGCAGGTCAGGGCGGCAGCACCGCACCACGCCACATCAGCGGTTCCTCCTCCTCGAACCACCTCGCACGGTGGTCGGCGTCGGCGAGCACCAGGCGCATCTCCCGCTGAAAGGCGGGGCCATGACCCGCCACCTTGAGGTGGCACAGCTCGTGGGCCAGCACGAAGTCGAGCAAGGGCGGCGGCAACTGCATGACCGCCCAGTGCAGCCTGATGACGCCATCCGGCCCGCAAACGCCCCAGTGGTCCGGCAGATCCGCCATCTCGACCGCCTTCGCCACCGCGCCCACGCGAGACTCCAGGGACGGCAGACGGGCACGCGTCCAAGCGGTGCCTCGCTCGATGTACCAGTCAGCAATGTCCCGAGCCGCCGCTCCCGTGGTCGCGGTGCTGGGCAGTTCAAGCCACCCCCGGTACAGCCGTACTCTTCGCCCATCCTCGGCCGGGACCAGCCTGAGCCGATAGCGACGCCCAAGGTAGGCAAAGCTGCTGCCGCTGACCAGTTCCTTCACCGGCTCCAGCGGCCGTCGCTCACGCCGTCTGATCTCCTCGGCGAGACGTGGCAGCCTCTTACGTACGGCTGAAGCCACGTCCCCTGGGTCAGCGTCCACCGGCACGGCGAACAGCACGTGACCGTCCGGGGCCACCTCGATGCCGAGGGTGGTGCGCCGTGGCCGCAGGTCAACGCGCCACCGCCACTCTGAAGGGATCGGCAGCGCGGCGATGGCCTGCTGGACGGATTGACGCACCGCCCACTTCTATCACCCACCGCCGACAGCCTCGCCTTCTGCGGTCTCGGCTACGCGGTTGTGCTGTCACTTCGCCCGGGATACCGCAGGAAGTCCGCGTGGCGCTCGACCGCGAGTTCCACAAGCAGGTTGGCCAGGGGACCAGTCACCTCCCAGTCCACGTACACCTCCTCCTCCAGGAAGTTGCGCAACTCTCTGCGTACCCGGTCCCTCGCCTCGGGAAGCCGCTGGAAGTTCGGGGACCTGACCAGGACGGCCAGACAGGCAGCTACGTCCCGCGCCGCCTTGACACGGTCCACCGACTCAGGGACGGCCGGCCCGTCGGCCTCGTCGTAGTCCCGGCACAGCAACCCGTGAATGGGCTGCTCGGTCCAGGGGTGGAGGCCACCCGCTCCCGCCGCGCTCTCGCTCTCCGCCTCCCTTACGTCGCGAGCCAGAGTCTCCAGCGACGCCGCCGCCTGCTCGAAGTCCTCCTCCATTCGGCGGATGACCTCTTCGAGCCGCTCGCTGAACCGTTCATAGCGGGCGCGGTCGGCGTTCAGCCGGGCCGTGATGTGTGTGGTGAGGCGGCTGGTCAGGTACGACACCCGGGCGCGGGCATCAGGGTTCGCCAGGACACGTTCCAGGAAGTCGGCAGCGGTGAGCTGCGCGGGCGGCACCCGCTCCTCAATGCCGGACACCGAGATGTGCCGGGCGATGAGGTCCCGCACCTTCGCCCCGTACCGCCTGGGGCTGAACTCGTCCCGTTCGTCGAGGTAGCGGGCACGGACCAAGTACTGCACCACACCCACGTCACGCGCGAAGGACTCGTAGGTCAAGGCACCCGGCCGCGGGAGCACGGCACCTAGCGCGGTGAGGAACGCGCGGACTCGTTCGTCGAACTCACCCCGCAGTTGCGGTTCCTCCAGCCTGGCCAGCAGGTTCTCACGCTGGGTCTCGTCGCCCGGTTCGGTGACGCCGAGCCTGGCGAGGAAGGCGGTGAGGTTCCGGTGCCGGTCAGCGAGCAGCGCGTCGGCCGCCGCGTCCGCCTGCAACCACAGACGGTCCCGAGTGGGCTGGGGTCCGGTGTGCTCCGGGTCGAGGTGGTCGAGGGAGAGGTCCTGGTAACCGAGTACGGCCCTCAGGTGAGCATCCTCGTAGTCGGCGAGGGAGCGAGCCAGTTCGGGACCCACCCCGACGTAGTCCACTACCAAGCCGAACTCCTTGACCGGGTAAAGCCTGTTGGTCCGGGCGATACCCTGGAGCAACCCGGCTCCGGACAACAACCGATCCAGATACAGCACCTGCTCCGGCGGGGCGTCGAATCCGGTGAGCAGCATGGAGTTGACGACCAGGAAGCCGACGGGAGCGTCACTTCCCGAAGTGCCCCGCCGACCCCGCTGAGGGACACCTCGTGAGGGGTCTGCTCGAAAGGTGTCGTTCCAGACTCCGTCACCGGTCGACGGGCGCCGCCGCCCGGGTCGTCGGGTCCCGGTGCCCCAAGGCTGCCCGGGGCCGGGCTCCCGTGCCGGTACCCCTCGCTTGAAGCGCTCGATGTGATCGTCCTGGTGCTTCTTCTCCGTCCAGCGCTTCCAATTGTCGTCATCACCCCGGCGTCCGGAGATCACTGCGGCGATCTCGACGCGCTCCAGCAGATCCCGGTAGCTCGCGAGTCGGATCAGTTCACGCCGTTCAGGGTCCGACTCGCGTTCCTCGGCCTCCGGGTCGTACCTCAGATCGCCGAGGGCGTCGATCCGTCGCACAAGCCGCTTCCGGGCGGTGGTCAACGCCTTCTGGTAGCGCACGGCTGCCCGTCGGGAAACCGCGACGACCTGGGCGCCGAAGCCGTCCCGCATCGCCGTGGTGGCCCAGTGCCACATCATGTGCTCCGCCTTGGCCTCGATGACGGAGGTGGCTTCGAGGATCTCCTTGCGCCGCCCGAACTTCCTGAGTACCTGGAGGCGTTTGGCCTGATCAGCGGGTATACGCTCGTCGAACCCGGCGTCGAGCCGCGCCTTGTCGAGCACCTCCAGAGGCACGCTCTCAGCCGCGTACCAGACAGGGAGGACGGCACGATCCTGTTCGGCGTCGCGCAGAGTGTAGGTGTCGAGAAAGGGACCGAAGACGTCCTCTGTGGTCTTGCGTACCCGGCTGATGAGCGGCGTGCCGGTGAAGCCGAGCATCACCGCGTTCGGCAGCATGGCGCGCAGGCGGGCGTGCTGCCAGGCGTACTGACCCCGGTGGGCCTCGTCCACCAGGACGACGATGTCGTGCCCGTCGTTCGCCACGCGGTTGTGGACGTGGTCCGAGCCACCCGGTCCCTGGGCGAGGAACTCCTCTCGTCCGTCATAGGCGGTGTCATCCCGGCGGGCCTTCTGGAGCATGACGAGGACGACGTCGGGTACGTCGACGGCCAGGAAGCGACGAGCCTGCCGCACGTTCCGTGACCGGTAGATCCGCTCGTCGGCGGCGGCGAGGCTGCGGCGGATCTGCTTCTCCAGATCCCGCCGGTCGGTGACCACGACGACCTTGTGCCCGGCCAACTCCGGCGTGCTGCGCAGGTGGCGTACCAGGAAGGCCATGGTGAGGCTCTTGCCCGAGCCCTGGGTGTGCCAGGTGACGCCGCCTCGGTGGTCAGTGTCCTGACCGGCTCCGTGCGCCTCCTGCCGTCTGTGCAGGGCGTGCGCGATGCGGTGCACGGCACGGAACTGCTGGTAGCGGCCGATGACCTTGACGGTACGAGGGCCACGTCCGGCTTGTGTGGTGAAGTCCCGTACGAGACTGAGAAGATGGGCGGGCCGCAGCACACCCGCGACGAGGATCTCCTGCGCGGTCAGTTTCCGCCCTCCGGAGGCCCCCAACTCCTCCCGAACCTCCTGCTCACTAGCCGGACAGTAGGTCCGCCAGGCGGCGAAGCCGACGGGCTCGGAGGTGACGGTGCCCAGCTCGGCGTGCGTTCCGGCGGCGGCGACGAGAAGCTGCGCGAACCTCGTGAACTCGGGCACCGCGTCGGGTTCGTCCGCACCGGCGTACCGCACGACCTGCCCGACGGCGGCGTCCAGCGCGACCCGGCTGTCCGGGCCCGCCGCGACGGACACCTTGCACTCGACGACGACCCACGGCAGGCCGTTGACGAAGAGTACGAGATCCGGGGTGCCCCGCCGCAGCCCACCGCGCTCGACGCGGAACTGCGAGACCGCCAGCAGATCGTTTCCGCACGCGTCCTCCTGGCCCTGGCGGGCAGGCTGCTCCCAGTCGACGAGGCGCACGTGCTCGGGCTGGCCCCTCTTCCAGCCGGGGAGCGTCCGGGCGTTGACGCCTTCGCGGAGCAGCCGGGTGACCTCCAGGTTCCCGGCGACGCCCCGGGAGGTGTGCGGGTCCTGCCCCTGGCCGCGCCCCATGAGCCGATCGAGAATGAACCTCAACTGATCGTCGCTCAGCCAAGGGCGCCCGTTCGAGCCGGGGTTGAGGCGGGACACGGCGTCGTAGAACCGCCGCTCGTTCACGACCTCGCCCCAGGAGGTACGGCCGGAACTGGCGGGCCTGGTCGCCGGTGAACCGGGCGGTGCGCCTTCCAGATGCGTCCACCCCATGGCTACGAGCTGGTCGATCAGCGGCTTCTCGACCAGCTCGTACTCCGGCTGCGACATGCCCGCGCTCCCCGCCCTCATGTACTCCGCCCGCCCCTGTGCGAACAGAGGTAGGAGCGAGTCTAGTGACGGGGACTGACAGTGGCGGGCGTGACGGCAAAACGCCTTACGGCACTCAGGCGGCGAGCGCGGGCGGTTCGGGCTCCGGCTGGCCGAGTCTCAGCTCGAACCAGATGGCCTTGCCGTGGGCTCCGTCCAGCGGCCTTGCCGGTGTCGCGCAGCCGCCCCACCGGTCGGCGAGAGCGTCGAGGATCAGCAGCCCTCGGCCGCCGTCCGCGTGCGGCTGGGCGGGAGTGGGCCGCACTCCGGGGACGCCGGGCAGGTCGGGGCAGTTGTCGCGCACGCTGACCCGCAGGACAGGGTGCAGCCACTGGAGTCTCACCGACGCGGGCCCGGTGGTGTGCCGTACGGAGTTGGTGGCCAGCTCGCAGGTCAGCAGTTCGGCGCGGTCGGTGAGTTCGCCGAGCCCGTGCGCGTCGAGGACGGCCCGGAGGGTGACGCGGGCGACGCCGGGGCCTCTCGGGTCGCGGGGGAAGTGCAGCTCGTAGCGCCAGGGGGCGGTGAAGGGGAGCGGTGGGGGGTGCGGGAGTCCGGTGAGGGGGTCGAGGCAGGGGAGGAGGGAGTGCGGTTCCGGGCTCTGCTCTGGGTGCACGTGGCACCTCCTGGGTGCGCGGTCGTGACGGTAACTGGACTGGTGCCACGGGCTCCCTCCCGACGGTTCGGTGGCTCGCCGCGCCGAGAAGGACAGGGTGCGCTTCCTAGGTCGGGGCTGGAGGGAGTGGCACGACTCTTACCGTAGCGCCTCACTTACAACGGGTGATACCTACTTCACTACAACGAGTTGAAGTTGCGAATCAGAATGTACGCTCCGAGCACTCACGTGCACACTGTGCGCGAACAAGGAGAGAGGATGCATGGCACCACGTCAGGCCCCAACCATTCGTCAGCGCCGTTTCGGATCTGAGCTACGACGACTCCGCGAGTCCCTCGGCCTGTCCGCGCCACGCGCCGCCGAGCTTCTTGGTACCGATCGCACCACCATCTCCAACGTCGAGGCCGGGCGCTTCGGCATCAGCGAGCAGCGACTGCGGCGGCTGGCCAGCATCTATGAGTGCGACGACCACTCACTCATCGACGCACTGGCAGCTATGACAGGAGGGCGCAAACCAGGCTGGTGGGACGAATACAGGGGGAAGGTACCGCCGGACTTCTTGGACGTAGCGGAATTGGAGCACTACGCCCAAGCTCTGCGCACGCTACAAACGGCACACATTCCTGGGCTGTTCCAGACCGAAGACCATGCGCGTGCGTTGTTCGATCTCTTCATCCCCGCGCTACCTCGCTTGGAGGTCGAGTTGCGCGTCGCACAGCGCCTCGCCCGCCGCACAGTGATCACGAAAGAGCCTCCCGTCCAGTACACGGGCTTGATTCAAGAGGCAGCGCTACGTATGCAGGCCGGAGGGCGACGCGTCGCCAAGACGCAGCTAGAGTTTCTGTTGAAGGAGAGCGAGCGAGACAACGTTACGTTGCGCGTCATCCCATTCAGCGCCGGAGGATTCCCGATGGCGGGCGACTCGGTTCTGTACGTGACTGCAGAGACCCTGCAACTCGACACCGTCCAGGTCGACTCCCCGACCGGGGCAGTCTTCTTCGATTCCCCGGCGCAGCTCACCAACTTCCGCCGACGGTTGGACGCAGCCGAACAGGTAGCATTGCCCGCGCAGCAGTCGAGGGATGCCATCCTCGACATCATGCGCGAACTATAAGGACGAAAACACCTTGACTGAATTGAAGTGGATAAAGTCGTCACACTCAGAGGCATCGGGAAATAACTGCGTGGAGGTGGCTGCCGTCGAGGACGCGATAGTCGTACGCGACAGCAAGTTCCCCACCCGGAACCTTACGATCAGGCCACAAGCGTTCACGATGCTCATACAGAGTGTCACGGCGGGGCCACTCGGCCCCAAATGACCGCCACACCGTGGTCAAGCGGCTGCGGCTGATCCTCGCCCGTTGAACATGTCCTCCATGACGGACTGCTGGAGAACTCGAAGCTTGGCGATTTTCCGCTCCAGCACGCTAGACCGCGATCGCATGGCCCGAACCGGTTCAAGATTCCGCCACTGCTCGTCTATCGGCGGCACTGGAACGACCATGGTCTTAACTTGGGTTGAGTTGATCGATGCAAGATTGGTTGTCTGCTTACCCACACGTTGAAAGTACGCGCGCCCTTCGGCGGACGCCATGTACAGAGCCAGGAAGTGAGAATCCATCCTGCTACCGCAACGGACGCGAAAAACATGGTTCTGGTGCAGACAGGGCGTAATGCGACCGTCCCAAACCGCTCCTCGCCCAAGCTTGTCCAGGTCTCCACCCTCTGTCAGTAGTAGATCTCCCCTCCGCAGAGCAAAGCGCTCAAGCTGGGTAGCGAGGACCCGCACAGTCTTTACATCATCGGTATCAATACGCCCATCCAAAACGTTCGCAACGCGGAGGTACGGCAACTCCACTGTCCCGTCACCCAACGGCTCAGCTCCGAGCGTGACGCCTGCCGTCACCTCGGCAATGGATTCCACCGGCGCGTGCTCCCAGTGAGACTTCGACGCCAGCGCTCGCGTGGACAGAGCCTGCTCAGCAACCTTGCACTTGGCCAACATTCGCTCCAGCAACCCAATCCGCCGCTCGAACGCTCTGTGGGCTGCGACGATGCGTTCCTGCTGAACCAGAGTAGGCAGCGGTACCAGCAGGTTTCTCACATCTGCCTGCGAAATCTTGTACTGCCCGCTACTGCCGCGCATAACGTCGTCGACTTGGCGGCGTACAGCATCAGAGCCAAGAACTATGCCGAGGAATTCCGGATGCAGGATATCGCGGTCAGCCTTGAGACGGAAAACAAGGTCCGGGAGCAGCAATCGCCGGCGGACCTGCCGAACCACACAGGCCACACCCACAAGGCTCCGTACCCCATTTGCACGCGCCATTAGGACGTCACCAGGCACCAGTTCCAGCGTCGGACGTGGCCGGGACTCAGGGGTCAGAGCTTTCGCCTCGCCCTCAACGAACCGGCCGGAAGTCACAGCACTCAACTTCAGCACGCCCCACTCGTCGGGACTTGGCCGCCGAGACTCGCAAACAGGACTCCAGCCAGCACCAACGGACACCAACACCTCTCTCAACCGAACCTCAGCGCGCATACCCCAACTCCTTAAGCCACCGCCCCAGCTCACCGGCCGCCGCCTCGCTCTCTCCCTCCAGGTCCTCCAGCGAGACTTCGTATTTCGCCGCCCATGCTCTGAACACAGAAACCAGCCCGCGCCTCCCCGAGGCCACAGACGCGTCCAGGCGAACGGAAAGGCCAGCGCCGAATACTTCCAGGGTTACCCGGCGGGCACCGTCCTCCTCCGCCTTGGCCACTTCCGCAGCCGCCTTCAGGTCCTTCAGGAAGCGGTCGTCTAGGGCCGAGCGGCGCCGGGAGGCTGCCGTACGGTCCTTGCGCAGGCGGGCAACCTTCTTCTCCACGCGCTCGATCTCAGCGGCATCGGCAGGCTCCGGGGCCTCAGGCCCAGCGATGTCCGGGTCCTCCTCCTCGTCACCGGACGCGAATACCGGGGCCTGCAAGGCCGCGAGTTCGGCCTGGGCCTCCTTCAGCGCCGTATCCGCCTTGACCAACTCGGCGTCGGCACGGGCGACCTCCGCCAGGAATTCGGGGATCAGGGCTCGAACGACCGGCTGGTCCAGCGCCCGACGCCGGTCAGCGGTCGTGACCGATGGCTTGATACGGGCCTTCCTACGCCCAGTGCCGCCGTTGCCCCCGTCGTCGGTCTCCTCTTCGTCCGGCACCACCGGGTCGACCATGTTCTCGACCGAGTCGACCCAGCCGTCGAGGACCCGGTCGTACCCTCCGGCTGCCAGGGCCTTGAGGTCGTACCGTACGGCCATCCACCAGTCGGCGACGATGCCCGCGGCGTCGTGGCGGTCTAGCACGCCGACATCTCGCACGGCCTCCGTGAAACCGGTGACCAGGCGGGCGCGCAGTGGCAACAACGCGGAGTGGCCGATCAGGGCCGTGAAGTGGGGTTCCTGCTGCCCCCACCACTCCTCGAAGGTGTGGCGGATCTCCGCCTCCTTCGCTGCCGTGAGAGTCGGGATACGTGCCGCCGTCACCTCCGGGCCCTCGGGGAGGAAGTCGACGTAGTCGGGATCGTCCCTGCGGGGGGTGAAGAGATCGGTGACCCTCACGCCGTACGCTCCGAACCTTTTCGCCTGTGGCTTGATCTCCGTCAGCGGGACACCGCCGTACAGGTGGGCTCGTACGTCCTGGGACTCCGGCGGCGGAGAGTTGTCCACCCAGCGGCGGATGTTGAGATTGGCGTCGGCTGCCAGCAGGTCCTCGACCTCGACGAGGGCGGAGTAGCCAGGCTCCTCCCGCCACTCGCGGTACGCAGTGACGATCTTCTCGGCGTGCTCCTCGCCCAGCTCGTTCTGGTTGCGGGCGGAGCGGAAGTCGCGGTCGGCGTTGATAAACAGGACCTGCCCGGCCCGCTGGGGAGCCTTACGGCCCGGCCTGCGCAGGACCAGGATGCAACCGGGGATGCCCGTGCCGTAGAACAGGTTCGGGCCAAGGCCGATCACGGCCTCGACGCAGTCGTCCTCCAGGAGCCGGATTCGGATGTCGCGTTCCTTGCCTCCCCGGAAGAGGACACCGTGTGGCATGACCGTGGCGGCGACAGCCTCGCGGTTCTCCTCCAGTACCGAGATCATGTGCTGGACGAACATGAGGTCGGCCTTCTTGCCGCTTTCCGGAGCGTAGCCCCAGCTCATGCGGCGGCCATGGTCCTCGTCGGCCTTCGCGACCAGCTCGGCGTCGTAGTTCAGGGAGAAGGGAGGGTTCGACAGCACCTTGGTGAAGGTGCGCAGCCGTCCGCTCCCGGTGAGGTGCAGCGGCTCGGTAAGAGTGTCCCCGTGCTGGAGGTCGAACTCCCGGACACCGTGCAGCACCATGTTCATGCTCGCCATGGCCCAGGAGGGGCCGCTCTTGTCCTGGCCGTTGACCGACAGGTCGTCCGGGCCGCCGCCGCTCTCCTCCACGTATTCGTGGGCGGCGATCAACATGCCTCCGGAGCCCGCACAAGGGTCGTAGACGCTGTCACCCGGCTTCGGGTCGACGAGCCGGACCATCATGCGGACGACCTCGCGAGGCGTGTAGAACTCGCCGCCGCGCTGGCCCGCGCTGTCCGCGAACCGGGCCAGCAGGTATTCGTAGGCCGCACCGAGCATGTCGGGGAACTCGAAGTCCTCGTTGCGCAGCCGGTAGAGGGTGAAGTGCCGGATGAGCTGCCGCAGCTCCCGGTTGGTGAAGCGTGGTTTCGTGCCGACGACCTCGTTGAAACTGATGTGGCTGGCGATTCCGGCCAGCTTGTCGTTGCTCTCCTGGAGCGCCGCGAGGGCCTGGTCGAGACCTTCGCCCACCCGCTCGGTCAGGGCCGAGATGCCGGGTGCGGGGTTGTCGGGCTGCTCCGGATCGAAATGGGGCCCCTTCCACCAGCGGGCCCGTGGCGGTACGTAGAAGACCCGGGGGTATTTGTCCGGATCGTTCGCCCGAGCCAGGGCTCTTGCCTCGTCCTTGGTCCGCTCCCAGGTCTCCTCTCGGACGCGCTTCCACTCCGGCTCGAACTCGTCCGACGCGCGCTTGAGGAAGAGCATCCCGAAAATGAAGTCCCGGTACTCGGAGGCGTCCATCCGGCCACGCAAGATGTCCGCGGCGGAGAAGAGGTGCCGCTCCAACTGAGGCAGGGTGATACGGGCCAAGGTGAGCCAGTCCTTCGTAAACCGCGCGGTAAGGAGAACCCCGGCAGCCTAGTCGGGATGAGGCGCCCGGCGGAAACCGTCTGACCGGTTGCTACGTTTCGTCCGTTCCGATGCCAAGACTGACCAGTAGCCGCCACACGTCGGCCGACGGGTCCCGGCCTGCCGGATCGCAGCCCGGTGCGTGTCCGGTGTGCCGGGTCCAGTCGTCGTACGACTCTTGCGGCGTGGGGATGCGCTCCACTTCGAGGCCCCGGGCCGAACAGCCGCCGTGCGGGTGCGGGCAGAGCGCGACCAGACTGCGCGCATTGCGTACGGCGTCCCTCTCGCGGCCCAGTAGTGCCTGGCCTCGCGGGCCGTCGAGGCCCTTGCCCCGGTCACCGGACTGAGTGGCGAAGTTGGCGAATCCCTTGGCCTTGGGGTGGCGTCGAAGTCTCTCGATGATCTCGGCGTTCCGCCCGTTCTCGGGCCGGGAGTGCTGCTGGAAATGGAGCAGGAGCCACAGCTCGAATGATGGATGGGACAGTGCGACGTGCACGCCCTTCTCAGCGGCCAGGCGCATCGCGTCCTGGATCTCCCTGGGGGTCTTGTCACCCGAGTCACGGTCGAAGAGGGCCCACATCTCCGCGTCACCGTCTTGCGCCGCGTCAATGACCTTCTTGACGACCTCCACCGGCCGTAGGCCGTTGGGGTCGGTGTGCGGGCAGAAATGGAGTACGAATCCCTTGGCCTGGCCGTAGGCATGATTGAGCAGGGTGACGTAGTCCCGCTCGGTCTTGGCCCCTTCCGTGGCCACATACACCACTCGCTTGGACGGGTCCCGGTAGGAGGACGGGGACCGGCGCACCGATCCCCCGGACGACTGCCGTCTTCTTCTGCTCACGCCGTGGCCTTCAGCCCCTCTTCCAGCAGGACGAGCTGCCGCGCGACCTCTCCGCTGGTCAGCCGGGGCACGCCGCCGTAGCTTCCTTGCAGGTAACGGCGTACGAGGTTCTCGTCGTTGCGTACCTTCCGGGCGGCGGTGAGGGGGTATAGCTCCGTCTCCCCCGTGCTGTTCTTCAGGGTGATCCACACCTGGTCTCGGTCCAGGGGGCGCTCGGCGACCGTTGGACCGAGCAGAGTCGCGTCGTGGGTGGAGAAGACAAGCTGGGCCGAGCGCGGGTTGGCCTCCTGGTCCTGGAAGACGCGGACGACCTCGGCCGCGAGCAGGGGGTGGAGGCTGGAGTCGAGTTCGTCGACCAGGAGCGTGCCACCCCTACTCAGAACGTCCAGAAAAGGGCCCAGGAAGGAGAACCAGGCGTGCGTGCCAAAAGATTCCTGAGCCCAGAAGTCGAGGGGGCTGCCCTCCGCCTCGGTGGACTGGTGCACCAAGACCGGGTCCCCCGTCTCCGGGTCGACTGTCGCGTCCACGATCCCGAGGTCAGCCGCGCGCAGCCAGGTGACGAAGCGGTCCCTCAGTTCGCGGTCCGCGTGGCTGATCAGGTCCCGGGTCCAGTCGGTCCGGGCTGCCACGTCGTCACCTGGAGCGACGAGCCACAGGTTGTCCTGAAACCATCGGTGGATGGCGGACAACTGTGGGTGGTTCATGGTCGCGGCCACCGTCAGGAAGAGGGAGTTCGGCCGAGTGAAGTCGACGAACGCCTCCTTGGCTCCGCGCAGCCCGCGCCCCGGGAACGTGATCTCTCCGCCGTCGCCCTCGGCTCTGTCCGCCTCGCGGTCGAACCAGACCTGACGGCGTCCGCTGGGATAGGCGTGCAGCCACTCGGCTTCTACTCGCTCGTCCGACAGTTCGAAGCCGTAGGTGTAGCGGACTCGCTCGCCACCGGTTGGAAGGAGTAGCTCGACCTCGAACAGGCTGGTGTCCTGACGTGCGTCAGGGTCCAGCGCGAAAGGTTCGCGGGGCACACCGTGGCTCTTTCCCCATTCCGCGAACGATTCCCGAACGGCCTTGCGCATGAAGTTCATCGCCCGAAGCACGTTGGACTTGCCGGAGGCATTGGCGCCAAAGACTCCCACCACGGGCAGTATCTTCAGTTCTTTGCCCTGGGAGCGGGCCCCGGTACTTCGCGCGAAACGCCCGTCCAGCTCCGTGGCCGCGAGCGACAGCTCCACCTCGTCCTTGATGGACCGATGGTTGGCCACACGGAAGCTCAGCAACACAACGAGTCGCCTCCCTCCCGACCTGCCAACCGTCCGCGAAACTGTCGTCTCGGGCCCAGATATACGGATTACCCGTACCAGACAGCTTATGACGAACAGCAGGGCGCGGCCAGAGGGGCGTCAACGCACGCTGACGGTGGTCAAGCCCGTCATTCGTTCCAGTCAGACCCCGGCCGTCGCTCGCACGGTCGACGCGATCGTCGCCGAGCCCACCACGCGGGTGCCGTCGTACAGGACGATCGCCTGGCCGGGGGCGACGCCGCGGACGGGGGTCGTGAAGGTGACCTCCAGGGTGTCGTCGACGAGTTCGGCCGTTACCGGGGTCTCGTCGCCGTGGGCGCGGAGCTGGGCCGTGTAGGTGCCGGGGCCGGTGGGGGCGGTGCCGCACCAGCGGGGCTTGACGGCGCGCAGTGCGGTGACGTCGAGGGCGGTGGCCGGGCCGACCGTGACCGTGTTGGTGACCGGGGAGATGTCCAGGACGTAGCGCGGCTTGCCGTCGGGGGCGGGGGTGCCGATGCGCAGGCCCTTGCGCTGGCCGATCGTGTAGCCGTAGGCGCCCTCGTGGGTGCCGAGCCTGTTGCCCGCCTCGTCGACGATGTCGCCCTCCGAGCGGCCGAGGCGCTTGGCGAGGAAGCCCTGGGTGTCGCCGTCGGCGATGAAGCAGATGTCGTGGGAGTCCGGCTTCTTCGCCACCGCCAGGCCGCGGCGCTCCGCCTCCGCGCGGATCTCGTCCTTCGTCGTCACCGTGTCGCCGAGGGGGAACATCGCGTGGGCGAGCTGGCGGTCGTCCAGGACGCCGAGGACGTACGACTGGTCCTTGGCCAGGTCGGAGGCGCGGTGCAGCTCGCGCGTGCCGTCCGCCTGGAGGGTCACCTTCGCGTAGTGGCCCGTGCAGACCGTGTCGAAGCCCAGCGCCAGCGCCTTGTCCAGCAGCGCCGCGAACTTGATCTTCTCGTTGCAGCGCAGGCAGGGGTTCGGGGTGCGTCCGGCCTCGTACTCGGCGACGAAGTCCTCCACGACGTCCTCGCGGAAGCGGTCGGCGAGGTCCCACACGTAGAAGGGGATGCCGATCACGTCGGCGGCGCGGCGGGCGTCACGGGAGTCCTCGATCGTGCAACAGCCCCGCGCGCCCGTACGGAACGACTGCGGGTTCGCGGAGAGCGCGAGGTGGACGCCGGTCACGTCGTGGCCCGCCTCCGCCGCGCGGGCGGCGGCTACGGCGGAGTCGACCCCGCCGGACATGGCGGCGAGGACGCGGAGGGGGCGGGAGGGCTGCGAGGAGTCAGTCATAACGCATCCAGGGTACGGGGAGGCGGGAACCGGGGCCCGCGAGTATCCGTTGTGGACGACATGGGGCAGACGGAGGGCGGCTCGGACCGCCGCATCGGACGGCGCTCGCTGATCGTCGGCGGCGTGGCCGCCGCCGGTGTCGGCACCGCCGGGGTGCTGGCGTGGGACGGGCTGTCGCGGCTGTGGTGGCGGCTGCCCGGCGTGGAGAAGTCGCGCGTCGAGGGCGCGGTCGACTACAGCGGCGCCCGCTGGGTGGCGGCCTCCCCGGCGAACTGGCGGCGCGCGGACCGGCCGGACGACTACGCCGTCGACAGGGTCGTCGTCCACGTCACCCAGGGGAGCCTCGACAGCGCGGTGCGGGTCTTCCAGGACCCCGAGCACGGGGCGGCGTCCCACTACATCGTCGGCCAGGACGGGCACGTCACCCAGATGATCCGCGAGCTGGACGTGGCCTTCCACGCGGGCAACCGGGAGTACAACGAGCGCAGCGTCGGCATCGAGCACGCCGGTTTCGTCGACCGGCCCCAGGACTTCACCGACGCCATGTACGCCGCCTCCGCCCGGCTCACCGCGGGGATATGCCGCCGCTACGGCATACCCGTCGACCGCGAGCACGTCATCGGGCACGTGGAGGTGCCGGGGACCGACCACACCGACCCGGGGCCGCACTGGGACTGGGACCGGTACATGCGGCTGGTGCGGCGGGCGCGTACGGCGCCTGCCCCGACGTCAGCTGCCGCGTCCGCGTCCGGCTAGGAGAGCCCCGCCGCCCGGGCGCGTTCCACCGCCGGGCCGATCGCCTTCGCCACCGCCTCCACGTCCGCCTCCGTGGACGTGTGGCCCAGGGAGAAGCGCAGGGTGCCCCGGGCCAGGTCCGGGTCGGTCCCGGTGGCCAGCAGGACGTGGCTGGGCTGGGCCACGCCCGCCGTGCAGGCGGAGCCCGTGGAGCACTCGATGCCCTGGGCGTCGAGCAGGAGCAGCAGGGAGTCGCCCTCGCAGCCGGGGAACGTGAAGTGCGCGTTGGCCGGGAGCCTGCCCCCGGGGGCCGGGTCGCCGCCCAGGATCGCGTCCGGCACGGCGGTCAGGACCGCGTCGGCCAACTGGTCCCGCAGCGCGCCGATCTCGCGGGCGAACCACTCGCGCCGCTCGGCGGCGAGCCGTCCGGCGACCGCGAAGGAGGCGATGGCGGGCACGTCCAGGGTGCCGGAGCGGACGTGGCGCTCCTGGCCGCCGCCGTGCAGCACGGGGACGGGGGTGTACTCACGGCCGAGGAGCAGCGCGCCGATGCCGTACGGGCCGCCGATCTTGTGGCCGGAGACCGTCATCGCGGCGAGTCCGGAGGTGGCGAAGCCGACCGGCGTCTGGCCGAACGCCTGGACCGCGTCGGAGTGCAGGGGGACCTCGAACTCGGCCGCCACCGTCGCGAGTTCGCGGACGGGGAGGATCGTGCCGATCTCGTTGTTCGCCCACATCACCGTGGCCAGGGCCACGTCGTCGGGGTTGCGGGCGATGGCCTCGCGGAGGGCCTCCGGGTGGACCCTGCCGTACCGGTCCACCGGGAGGTACTCCACGGTGGCGCCCTCGTGTTCGCCGAGCCAGTGGACGGCGTCCAGGACGGCGTGGTGCTCGACGGGGCTGGCGAGGACCCGGGTGCGGGCCGGGTCGGCGTCGCGGCGGGACCAGTACAGGCCCTTCACCGCGAGGTTGTCGGCCTCCGTGCCGCCGGAGGTGAAGACGACCTCGCTGGGGCGGGCGCCGAGGGCTTCGGCGAGGGTCTCGCGGGCTTCCTCCACCGTGCGGCGGGCGGCGCGGCCGGAGGCGTGGAGGGAGGAGGCGTTGCCCGTGCGGGAGAGGTGGGCGGTGAGTGCCTCTGCCGCCTCCGGGAGCATGGGGGTGGTCGCGGCGTGGTCGAGGTATGCCATGGTGTGCCGATTCTACGGCGGGGCCTTGGTCGCCCTTGAGCGCGGCTTGACTACCGTGCGGCGCCGTGGGCGCCGGGGCGCCGGGCGTCGGTGGCTGGGCACGTCAGGCGGCTCAGAAACTCCACGACACCGTGTTGTCCGCCTGGATGAACACGAGCAGGACCAGCAGGTCCGCCACCCCCAGGCCCAGGCCCAGGTACGCCCGCCCCGGGCGGGCCGTGCCGCGCCAGAGGGCGATGGTGGCCAGGGTGATGGCGATGGGACCCAGGAACACGTTGAGCACCAGGAGGCCCAGCAGGCCCAGGACGAAGGACGCGACGGCCATGCCGTCGGTGTCGCGCTTGCCGGTGTGGCTGGTGGCCGGTGCGGTGAGGTGCATGGTGGTCAGCTCCCGGTGGTCGGGGTGCGGTGGCCGCGGTCGTGGCGCTCGCGGAGCGCGAAGACGGCCAGCCAGACGGCGATGACGGCGCCCACGGCGACGCTGAACGTCAGCGGCGCGTGCGCCACGGTGCCCAGCAGGACGCCGAGCAACAGGAGTGCGGCGACGAGAAACAGCATCGGGTCAGTCCCCCAGGTTCGGTGAACGGTGTGCTGACGCTTGCGGAAACAACTGTTCACTGACTATCCAGTCTAGCGCGCGCGACACCTTTCCCATTCCGGAGAACAGTTGTTAACTGCATGGCATGAGTCACACCCCCGGCACCCGGCAGGCCCAGAAGCGGAAGACCCGGCGGGCCCTGCTCGACGCGGCGCTCGAACTGCTGGAGGAGCAGAGCCTGAGCAGCCTGGGGCTCCGTGAGGTCACCCGGGCCGTGGGCATCGCCCCGACCGCCTTCTACCGGCACTTCCGCTCCACCGCCGACCTCGGTGTGGTGCTGGTGGAGGAGGCGCTCGGCAGCCTGCACGCCACCATCCGCACGATCGTCGCCACGTCCGGCGACAGCGACGAACGCATCGTGCGCAGCGTGGAGTTGATCGCCCGGCATGTCGCCACCCATCCCGCGCACGTCCGTTTCATCGCCCGGGAGCGGCACGGCGGGGTGCAGTCGGTGCGCGAGGCCATCCGAGGCCAGCTCGCCCTGTTCGGCGAGGAGGTGCGGGCCCAGCTGGCCACGGACCCGGAGTCCGCGGGGTGGCACGAGGACGACCTGCTGATGCTCGCGGGGCTCTACGTCGACCAGATGCTGATCACGGCCTCCCAGTTCCTGGAGAGCCTGGACGCCCCCGAGGACGAGAAGCGGCGGGTCGCCCAGCTCGCGACCCGCCGTCTACGGCTCATCAGCATCGGCCGCGTCCACTGGCTGGACTAGGGCGGCAGGAATCCCTCAGCCCAGTCGTACCCGCGCCAGCTGCCGGGACTGGGCCACCAGCCGATCCTCGCTGTCCCAGACCTCCGCGTCCTCCTCCAGGAACCCGCCCGCGAGGTTGCGGGTGGAGAGGGCGACGCGCAGCGGGCCGGGGGCCGGGCGGCAGCGGATGTGGACCGTCAGTTCGACCGTGGGGACCCAGCCGCTCAGGCCGAGTTCGAAGGCGGTCGGCGGCAGCGCGTCCACCGCGAGGAGGAGCGAGAACGGGTCCGCGTCGCGACCGTCGGCCAGGCCGAACCAGGCCCGCATCTCGCCCTTGCCGGAGGGCGCGCCGAGCGCCCAGCCGAGGGTGGCGGGGTCCAGCTTGAGCATCAGGCGGTCGGTGATGGCGGAGCTGCCGGGGACCGGGGCGGGGCCGTCCTCGGGGCCGAAGCACTGGTCGAGGGGCGGTATCGCGGGCGGGCGCGCCGAGGTGCGGACGTCGTCGGGGAGGGCGCCCAGGTCGCCGTAGGAGGCGAGGACGCGGATGCGTTCGACCTCGGCGCCCTGGTCGTCGCACTGGAAGAGCGAGGCCTGGCCGGTGGAGAGGGTGCGGCCGGTGCGGACGGTCTCGGTGCGGACGACCGCCGGGCCGGGCTGGGAGGCGGTGAGGTAGTGCGCGGAGATGGTGAACGGGTCCGGGTGCGGCAGGGCGTCCGCGAGGGCGCGGCCCAGGACGGCCAGCAGGTAGCCGCCGTTGACGGCGTTGATGATGGTCCAGCCGTCGGACAGGTCGATGTCGTAGACGCCGGGTGCGCGGCGGGTGACGGCGGTGTCGCGGTCGAACTCGCTGCTGCCGACGCTCGCCGGTGTTGCCTGGGATGCCTGGGACATGGCGGTACCGTACAACAGGAAAATACTAAGCGGTAGCTTTGCCGGGTCCCGCCTGGTGCCCTCCGGTAAGGCCCGCCTGGTCCGGTGGCTCCTCCCGCACCGTCGACCTGCGGTTCCACGCCCGCGGTGCCCGCCAGTGGAACCGCATCGCCAGCAGCCGCAGCGCGAAGGCGACGACGGCGGCGAGCGCGCTGGTCAGCGGGTTGAGGGCGCCGTAGCCGACGCACAGCGCGGTCAGCGTGGCGCCGACGATCGCGGGGACGGCGTACAGGTCGCGGTCCCAGCGCAGCAGTGACGGCACCTCGTTGGCGAGGACGTCCCGGACCACGCCGCCACCCACCGCGGTGACCAGGCCGAGGGCGGCGGAGGCGGTGAGGCCGAGGCCGTACTCGTACGCCTTCGTCGTCCCGGCGACGCAGAACAGGCCGAGGCCCGCCGCGTCGAAGACGTTGACGCCGACCTGGATGCGCTCCACCTGCGGGTGCAGGAAGAAGACCAGGAGGGTGGCGAGCAGCGGGGTGAGGAAGTAGCCGAGGTCGGTGAAGGCCGCGGGGGGTACGGCGCCGATCACCAGGTCCCGGAAGAGCCCACCGCCGAGTGCGGTGGCCTCGGCGAGGACGGCGATGCCGAACACGTCGAAGTTCTTGCGCACGGCCAGCAGCGCGCCGGAGATGGCGAAGACGAAGATGCCGACCAGGTCGAGCGTGTGCTGGACGGACGGGCTGAAGAGTTGCTGGAACACCCTTCCATTCTGACGTGCCTGAGGGCGTGCACCTTACGAACGAAGGTGCACGCCCTCACAGAGCATCGGTTACGCGGTCTTCTCGGCCGCCGTCGACTCCTCCGGCAGCCGCTCCTCCGCCAGTTCGTCACGCGCCGCCGGAACCACGTCGCCCATGGTCCGCGTCAGCGTCCCGGCGGCGATCTCGGCGGCGTAGTGGCAGGCCACCCGGTGTCCGCCGCCGACGTCGGTCAGCGTGGGGCGTTCCGTCGCGCACCGCGTCTCCTGCACCCACGGGCAGCGGGTGTGGAAGCGGCACCCGGCGGGCGGGTTGGCGGGCGAGGGCAGGTCGCCGATGAGGAGGATGCGCTCGCGCTGGTCCTCCACGTCCGGGTCGGGCACCGGCACCGCCGACATCAGGGCCTTGGTGTACGGGTGCTTCGGCTCGGCGTACAGCGCGTCGCTCGGGGCCTCCTCCACCAGCGCGCCCAGGTACATCACACCGATGACGTCGGAGATGTGCCGGACCACGGCCAGGTCGTGGGCGATCACCAGGTAGGTGAGGCCCAGCTCCTCCTGGAGTTCCTCCAGCAGGTTGATCACCTGGGCCTGGATGGAGACGTCCAGCGCCGACACCGGCTCGTCGCAGATGATCACGTCCGGCTCCAGGACCAGCGCGCGGGCGATGCCGATGCGCTGGCGCTGGCCGCCGGAGAACTCGTGCGGGTAGCGGGCGAGGGCGTTGGAGGGCAGGCCGACCTTGGCGAGGATGGCCTTGATCTTCTCCCGGCGCTCCTCCTGGTTGGCGCCGATGCCGTGGGCGAGCATCCCCTCGGTGAGGATCGACTCGATGTTCTGCCGGGGGTTGAGGGAGCCCAGCGGGTCCTGGAAGACCATCTGGAGGCGGCGCCGGAAGCGGCGCATCTCCTCCTCCGGCAGCTTCGCCAGGTCGGTGCCGTCGAGCACGACCTCGCCCTCGGTGATGTCCACCAGGCGCAGCACGGCCCGCCCGAGGGTGGTCTTGCCGCAGCCCGACTCACCGACCAGGCCGTACGTCTGGCCCGCCTCGACCTTGAGGGAGACGCCGTCGACCGCGTGCACGTGGCCCACGACGCGGTCGAAGAGGACGCCCCTCTTGACCGGGAAGTGGACCTTCACGCCGTCCAGTTCGAGCAGGCTCATGCGGGGACCTCCTCGGCCCGGGGGGCGTCGTCGAGTACGGGGTGGACGCAGCGCACCTGGTGTCCTTCGGCGCGCGGCTCGGTGAGCGCGGGGGTGCCGGAGAGGCAGTCCACCTCGTAGCGGTCGCAGCGGGGTGCGAAGGCGCAGCCGTCGGCCCAGGCGATCCGGTCGTTGATGGAGCCGCGCACCGGCGTGAGCGGCTCGCCGCGCGGGGCGTCGAGGCGGGGGATGGAGCCCAGCAGCCCGTGCGCGTAGGGGTGGGTGGGGTGGGCGAAGAGTTCGCGGCGCCCGGCGGACTCCACGACCTTGCCCGCGTAGAGCACGTTGACCTCGTCGCAGAGGCCCGCGACCACGCCCAGGTCGTGGGTGATCATCAGCAGGGCGGTGCCCTCCTGGTCCACGAGTTCCTTGAGCAGTTCCAGGATCTGCGCCTGGATGGTCACGTCCAGGGCGGTGGTCGGCTCGTCGGCGATGAGGAGCTTGGGCGCGCAGGCGACGGCCATGGCGATCAGCGCGCGCTGGCGCATACCGCCGGACATCTGGTGCGGGTACTCCTTCAGCCGCCGGGTCGGGTCGGGGATGCCGACCCGGTCCAGCAGGTGGGCGGCCTCCTTGCGGGCGGCGTCGCCCTTGAGGCCCCGGTGCCGCTGGAGGATCTCGGTGACCTGGACACCGATCGGGACGACCGGGTTCAGGGACGACAGCGGGTCCTGGAAGATCATGGCCATGTCGCGTCCGCGCAGGTCGCGCAGTTCGCCGGAGCTCATGGTCAGCAGGTTGACGCCGTCGAAGTCGGCCCGGCCGCCGACCTCGACGCCCTTGCGCGGCAGCAGCCCCATCAGCGCCAGGGAGGTGACGGACTTGCCGCAGCCGGACTCGCCGACCAGACCCACGACCTGGCCCTGGTCGACGGAGAACGAGACACCGTCGACCGCGCGGGACTCCTTGCGGCCGTGCTGTCCGCCGAAGGTGACGGTCAGTTCGTCGACTGTGAGAAGTGGCATGGTGGTTCAGCCTCGCAGCTTCGGGTCGAGGGCTTCCCGCATGGCCTCGCCGAGCAGGGTGAAGCCGAGGGCGGTGATGATGATGCCGACCGCCGGGTAGACCGCCATCATCGGCGCGTTGTCGAAGAAGCGCTGCGCCTGGGACAGCATGACACCCCACTCCGGCACCGACGGGTCGGGGTTGCCGAGACCCAGGTAGGACAGGGCCGCCGCCTCGATGATCGCGGTGGCCAGGGAGAGCGTCGCCTGGACGATCACCGGGCTGAGCGAGTTGGGCAGCACCTGGGTGACGACGATGCGCTTCCTGCGCACCCCGAGGGCGCGGGCGGCCAGTACGTAGTCGGTACCGCCCTGGGCGAGCATCGAACCGCGCAGCAGCCGGGCGAAGATCGGCACCTGGACGACACCGACGGCGATCATCACCGTGGTCAGCGACTGGCCGAGGACGGCGGCGACGGAGACGGCGAGCAGCAGCGACGGCAGCGCCAGCATCATGTCGGTGACGCGCATGATCACGGAGTCGACGCGCTTGCCCGCGGCGCCGCCGAGGGTGGCCGCGGCGCCGGAGAAGCCGCCGATGAGGAAGCCGACGGTGAGGCCGATGAGGGTGGACACGACACCGACGAGCAGGGTCTGCCGGGCGCCGATCAGCAGCCGGGAGAACATGTCGCGGCCGAGGTGGTCCAGGCCCAGCCAGTTGTCCGCGCGCGGCCCGACGAACTTGCCCTGGTTGATCAGGACCTCGTCACGCCAGGTCTGCGCGGTCGGCGAGTAGGGGGCGACCCACGGCCCGATGACGGCGAGCACGACGAAGACGGCGATGATGACCGCTCCGACGATCGCCATCTTGCTGGATTTGAGGCGCCGGAACGCCTCTCGCCACAGACTCAGGCCGGTGGTGGTCTCGTGCTGTGCGGTGAGCTGCGCGAGGCGCTCGATCTTCTCGGTTTTCGTGGTGCTCACGTCAGTGCACCCGCACTCTCGGGTCGATGAGGCTGTACGCCACGTCCACCAGCAGGTTGATCAGGACGTACACGATCGCGATGAACATGATGAAGCCGACGAGGACCGGGTAGTCACGGCCGTCGATCGCGGTCCGGATGAAGGAGCCGATGCCGCCGAAGGAGAACACCGACTCGGTGAGGACGGCGCCGGACAGCAGCGACCCGGTGAGCAGGCCGACCGCGGTGACCACCGGCAGCATCGCGTTGCGCAGCACGTGCCGGCCGCGCACGGTGGAGCGCTTGAGGCCCTTGGACTCGGCGGTGCGGATGTAGTCCTCGCCCAGGACTTCCAGCACGCTGGCGCGGGTCATGCGGACGATGACGGCGAGCGGGATGGAGGCCAGCGTGATCGCTGGCAGCACCAGGTGGGTGATCGCGTCCCACGAGGCGTCCAGCTCGCCGGTGAGTACGCCGTCCAGGACGGCGAACCCGGTCACGTCGGTGGCGTTGAGCCCGGTCGACTGGCGGCCGTAGCTGGGGAACATGCCCAGTTCGACGGCGAAGACGCCCTTGAGGATCAGGGCGAGGAAGAACACCGGGATGCAGATGCCGACCAGGGAGCCGGAGACGGCGGTGACGTCGAGCCAGCCGCCGCGCTTGCGGGCCGCGAAGTAGCCCAGCGGGACGCCGACCGCGATCGCGATGACCATCGCGGCGACGGAGAGTTCGACGGTGGCGGGGAAGCGCAGCGTGAACTCGTCCCACACCGGCTGTCCGGTCTGGACCGAGGTGCCCAGGTCGAGGTTGGCGATCCGCTTCAGGAACCGCCAGTACTGAACGTACAGGGGCTGGTCGAGCCCCAACGCACGGTTGATCCGTGCCACTTCGGCCTCGGTGGCCCGTTCCCCCAGGATCGCTGAGGCGGGTCCGCCGGGCAGCCGGTTGAGCCAGAGGAACAGCAGAACCGACAGGCCGAGCAGGGTGGGAATCAGCTGGAGCAGTCTTCGTACGACGAGACGCAGCACCCCGCAGCCCCTTTCTTACGTGTGTGCCTTCATGAACAGGTCCGTCCGGCCGCCGAGGTGCAGCAGCCGGACGGACCCGTGTGCGTATGCCTGTCTTGCTTACTTGAAGGAGACTTCGGCGAAGTTCTCCTGCGTCAGCGGCGAGACGTTCGGCGGGTTGACGTTCTTGCCGAAGGCGATGGCCGGCGGGGAGGACGAGATCGGGACACCCGGCAGGTAGTCCATGATGACCTCGTTGGCCTTCTCGTAGGCGGCGGTGCGCGCGGCCTCGTCACCGACCTCGGAGCCGGCGTTCACCGCGTCGAACAGCTCCTTGTTCTTGAAGCCCCACTGCTTGTCGAAGCCCGCGAACCAGGTGCCGATGAAGTTGTAGCCGTCGTTGAAGTCACCGGTCCAGCCGAGCATGTGCAGGGCGCAGGAACCGGCCTCGGTGGCGTCCAGGTAGTCCGGGGCCCACTTCATCGGCTTCGGGGTGACGGTGATGCCGGCCTTCTCCAGGTCGGCCTTCATCAGCTCGAACAGGTCCTGCGGCGAGGGCATGTACGGGCGGGTGACCTCGGTCGGGTAGCAGAACTCGATCTTGAGCTTGCTCTCCTTGGCGTCCGCGAGCAGCGACTTCGCCTTGGCGGTGTCGTACGCGTACGTCTTCACCTTGTCCGAGTAACCGGCGACGGTGTCCGGCATGAACTGCGTCGCGACCTTGCCGCCCTCGGGCAGCTGGGTCTTGACCAGGTTCTCCCGGTCGAGGGCGTGCGCGATGGCCTCGCGGACTTCCTTCTTCTTCAGCGCCGGGTTGGCGGTCTGCGTCATGCCGACGTAGAAGAGGTTGAAGACGTCACGCGTCGGGACCTTGAAGCCGTCGTTCTCCAGGGTCTTGACGTCGGCGGGCGCGACCAGGTCGTAGCCGTCGATGTCACCGGCCTGGAGGGCCTGGCGGCGGCCGTCCTCGGTGTCGATGGTGCGGATGACCAGGTTCTTGACCTTGGCCTTCTCACCCCAGTAGTCGTCGAAGCGGGTCAGGGTGACTTCCTTGTTGCCCTTGTTCCACTTGGCGATCTTGTACGGGCCGGTACCGGCGACCGTGCCGGCCTCCTGGCTGTACTTGGGGTACGTGATGGCGTCGCCCTTGGCGGTCGCCTCCTGCTTCTCGTACTCCGCGATGGCCTTCGGCGAGTGGATCGCCAGGGCCTGCAGGGAGAAGCCGCCGGGGAGGTTGGCGGAGGGCTTCTTGACCTCGATGACGGCGGTGTTGTCGTCCTTCGCGGTGCAGGACTTGTAGTTCGCCTCGGGCGTCTCCTCGTCCTCGTTCGCCGCGAAGCCGCCCATGATGGTCTGCCAGTAGTAGGAGACCGCGCTGGACTGGTAGGTGCCCTTCCAGTTGAACCAGTGGTCGTAGTTGGTGCAGACCGCCGCGGCGTTGAAGGTCTCGCCGTCGTGGAACTTCACGCCCTTGCGGAGGTTGAAGGTCCAGACCGTGCCCTCGGGGTTGCTCTCCCAGCTCTCCGCCAGGCCGCCGACGAGCTTGCTGCCGCCCGACTCGTGCTCCAGCAGAGCCTCGAAGGCCTGCCGCGTGACGCGGAAGGTCTCGCCGTCGCTCGCGAGCGCCGGGTCGAGCGAGCTGGGGTCGCCTGGGGCGCCGAACACGAACGTGTCCTTGGCACCGCTGCTGTCTTCCTCGTCTCGCTCACTGGCGCAGCCTGTGACGATCAGGCCGACCGCCAACGCGGCCGTGATCGCCTTGGCGGCACGGGATCTGGGTATGCGCATAGGGAGGACACTCCGGGTTCCGCTTGAAAAAGGGAATGCACTACTGACCGCCAGAACACTACAGACTGCGACGGGCGCCGGAGAACAGTCCGCATAGCGGTGATACCTAGTCGAGATCTGAACACTCAATAAATCGGAAGCTACTGGTACATCGCGGGTGCGTAAGTTAACTTGCCTGATACACGCAGCAGTTCGCGACCTGCGCAGAACCGGCGTTTGCGCAGGCCAGAGGTGATGGGGCGACTGCGCTCAGTAAGCGTGCGGGGCCGTGGCGCCGGGCTGGTGGCCGGGGGTGGGCGGGTACCCGTAGCCGCTGGCCGGGGCGGGCGCCGACGGGGCCGCGTGGGCCTCACGGTCGTAGAACGGACGGGCGTTGGCACGCAGCCACATCGCCACCGGGTCGTGCTCGTCCGACAGCGCGACCGTGGAGACGGGGAGTCCGTCCGGTACGGCGCTGACGGACTGCCGCATCATCGCGCGCACCGCGTCCACGGCGGGCGGGGAGGTGTCGTACACGTCCAGGCCGATGGCGAGGTACGGCGCGCCGAGCGCGGGCTGCACCCAGGCGCGGCGCAGTGAGCGGACGGCCGGGGTGCGGTGGGCGTTCTGCGCGAGCAGGGCGTAGAACTGCGGGACCTCGATCCCCGGTTCGGAGACCCGCAGCGGTCCGGCGGGCTGGCGGTCCAGACCGGTGGCGATCCGCCGCAGGTCCAGCCACGGCACGCCGACGCCGCCGCCGGGGGCGTGCGGGTTCAGCCACAGTCCGCAGTGGTCGGGGTAGAGGGCGCGGGCGACGTCGATGCCGTCGATGACCTCGTACGAACGGTTCCAGCCACTGGCGGACAGCTCCTGCGCGGAGGTGACGCAGGGGGCGTAGCCGAAGCCGTCGACGTCCATGTTGCCGTACTGGGCGTCGGGGGAACCGGACTGGCCGTGCCAGAGCAGCATCCAGATCCGGCCGGTGGAGGGGGTGGCGAGGGCACGCAGCAGGGCCTCGTAGGCGTCGTAGCGCCCGGGTGTCACCTGGCGCAGCATGTGCTCGACCTGACCGGCCGCGGCGGTGCCAGCGCTCACCTTTTTACGCCCCTCTGTAAACGCCGATTCAGCTTGTGACCCTAGCGTAAGCCTCCGACGGTGGAGCGGGGCCGGGGCGTGCGCGGGTTCGCGCCCACGTGCGGGTTTCGCCGTGGTGGAGCGCGCCCACGCGGCGGAGCCGCACATGGATACGGCCCCGCACCCTGAGGCGGGCCGTCCTGCCCGGCGCTCCTATTGACCCGTTGTATAGAACGGCCGGACCCTTTCCCTCAGCCAGGTGATGACCGGGTCGTCGGAGACGTCCATGAGGACCAGGTTGACCGGCCACTTGACGGGGGTCCTGCCGAGGGCGCGGCCGAGGGCGTCCATGGGGCGCAGCCGCAGGTCGCCCTCCCACTGGGAGAGTTCGACGCCGACGAACATGACCGGGTCGCCGGTCTCGACGGCGGCGAGGCAGCGGCGGGCGGTGCGGACGACGCCGGTGGCCTCGAACTCGGCGGACGCGGCGGTGAGGAAGTCGACCGGGTCGTCCTGCCAGTCGGGCTCGAAGAGCCGGACCCGGCCGCCGCTGGCGAAGCCGTCGAGCGGGGTGCGCCCGGCCCGGCACAGCTCGGCCACGGCGGGCGGCGGCAGCGGGATGCCGACCACGCCGTCCGGGTTGACGGCGATGCCGACCTGCGGCGGCAGTCCGCGGGCGAACTCCACGGCGGGCGCGACGGTGTACGACATGTGCGCGCCGGTGACCTGGCGGAGCTGTTCCTCGGAGCTGAACACGGGGACGTACGCCTGGCCGTCGATCTCCAGGGTGGGCAGGTCGAGCGGGCCGCTCTGCGGGCCGCCGCCGCTGGGCAGCGGCACCCACAGGAAGCTGCGGCCGAGCACCTCGACGATGCGGGCCCCGGCCGAGGGCACGCCGAGGGAGGCGGAGAGCACCTCCTCCAGTTCGTTGCCGGGCCATCCGCCGTGCGAATGGGGGTGCGCCTGCGCCGGGATGTCCATCTGCTACCGCCTGCTCCGTACCGCCGTGTGGCTGAAAAGGCTAACGGCACCCGTCGTGCCGTCCCTCACCCGGTGAAGCCGATCCTGCGCAGCGCGTCCGCCGCGTCCCGGTCCAGGAGGACGGCCGAGCCGCAGCCGTCGGGCAGGTCGCCGCGCTCCACCCGGCGCAGCAGCCGGGCGGCGGCGCCGCGGTGGCGCAGGAACGCGTACCGGGAGACGCCGCGCCCGCGTGCGCGCTGGCCCGCGAGGGCCTGCCGGGGGGTGACGTCGAGCACCAGCAGGTGCAGGGTGCCGCCGCGGCGGCGGGCGGCGCGGGCCAGCCAGCCGCGCACCCACGCCTGGGTGCCGCAGTCGTGCACGACGACCGCCTCCCCGGCGCGCAGGGCGCGGCGCAGCCCGGCGTAGTGCGCGGCGCGGACGAGGGGGCGGTAGACGGCGTACGGCAGCCAGGACGGCGTACGGCTCTCCCAGCGGTCGCGGGCGTCCTGGGAGTCGACGCGGACGGTGCGGACCGTGCGGCGCATGAGGGTGGACTTGCCGCTGCCGGGCAGGCCGGTGACCACGACCAGGTCGCGGGGGCCGAAGAGCAGGGCGTGCGGGCTGTGGCCGCCGCGCTCGCGCAGGTCACGGACGACGGGGGCGGGTAGTGCGGGGGCGGTGGTCTGTGGGGTGGTGGCCTGTTCGGGCAGTGCGGGACCCGAGGTGGTGGCGTACGCCGCCGTGGTCCTGTTCACCGTGATCGTCCTCCCCGTGGGCGGGTCGTGTGCGTCCCGCCCGTCGACTGTAAAGCGAAGGTAATACGGGGTGTTCCGTCTTTTCGTGCGCTTCACGCAACAAGCCCGCTACAGCCGCCGTACAGGGCCGTGCGGCTGCGGCGCGGCGACGGTGCTGAGGCCGTGCGAAGGCCGTGGGAAGGCCGTGCGGCGGCCGTGCTGAGGCCGTGCGGCGGCCGTGCTGAGGCCGTGCGGCGGCCGTGCTGAGGCCGTGCGGCGGCCGTGCTGAGGCGGTGCGGCGGCCGTGCGAAGGCTCCCCCTGCCGCCCCGGGGCCAGGCGTGCAATGATGTGCCCGCCAACTGCATACCGGCCGTTTGAATCCGCGCGGGAGAGTTCCCAGCCAGCCGCTGGGGCGCCGAAGGAGCAAGTCCCTCCCTTGAATCTCTCAGGCCCCGTTACCGCGCGGGCGAGGCACATCTGAAAAGCGGGCCGCCCGTGCCGGTGGCCCCACCCAAGGTGCAAGTCATCTCCGTACGCGGTGCCCGCGCGCGGTCATGACGAACCTCTCAGGTTCCGATGACAGATGGGGAGGAACGACCTCGCCCCCGCCGTCATGCCCTGGGAGACGACCGACCGATGAGCAGTACCGAACCCCGCCGTACCGCGCTGGACGCCGTGCACCGCGCGCTCGGCGCCACCATGACCGACTTCGCGGGCTGGGACATGCCGCTGCGCTACGGCTCCGAGCGCGACGAGCACAACGCCGTGCGCACCCGGGCCGGGCTCTTCGACCTCTCCCACATGGGCGAGATCACCGTCACCGGCCCGCAGGCCGCCGCCCTGCTGAACCACGCCCTGGTCGGCAACATCGCCTCGGTCGGCGTCGGCCGGGCCCGCTACACCATGATCTGCCAGGAGGACGGCGGCATCCTGGACGACCTGATCGTCTACCGGCTGGCCGAGACCGAGTACATGGTGGTCGCCAACGCCTCCAACGCGCAGACCGTGCTGGACGCGCTGACCGAGCGCGCCGCGGGCTTCGACGCCGAGGTGCGCGACGACCGGGACGCCTACGCGCTGCTCGCCGTGCAGGGCCCCGAGTCCCCGGCGATCGTGAAGTCCCTCACCGACGCCGACCTGGACGGTCTGAAGTACTACGCCGGGCTGCCCGGCACGGTCGCGGGCGTCCCGGCGCTGATCGCGCGCACGGGTTACACCGGCGAGGACGGCTTCGAGCTGTTCGTGAAGCCGGAGCACGCCGTCGAGCTGTGGCAGGCGCTGACCAGGGCGGGCGAGGCGGCCGGTCTGGTGCCGTGCGGGCTGTCCTGCCGGGACACGCTCCGCCTGGAGGCGGGTATGCCGCTGTACGGCAACGAGCTGAGCACCTCCCTGACGCCCTTCGACGCCGGTCTCGGCCGGGTGGTGAAGTTCGAGAAGGAGGGCGACTTCGTCGGCCGTACGGCGCTGGCCCGGGCGGCGGAGCGGGCGGCGGCCGACCCGCCGCGGGTCCTGGTCGGCCTGGTCGCCGAGGGGCGCCGGGTCCCGCGCGCCGGGTACCCGGTCGTCGCCGACGGCGCGGTGGTCGGCGAGGTCACCTCGGGCGCCCCCTCCCCCACCCTGGGCCGGCCGATCGCGATGGCGTACGTCGACGCGGCGCACGCGGCGCCGGGCACGGCCGGGGTCGGCGTGGACATCCGGGGCAGCCACGAGCCGTACGAGGTGGTGGCCCTGCCGTTCTACAAGCGGCAGAAGTAGACACACCGGGCGCCGGGCCGTTGGCTGGACCCGAGCGTGTCCGGCCTGCCCACCAGCGCCGTCAGCAGTCCCCCTGACCAGCAGCACTCATCCTCGTACAGGAGAATTCAGGCCATGAGCAACCACCCCAAGCAGCTGCGTTACAGCAAGGAGCACGAGTGGCTGTCGGCCGCCGAGGACGGCGTCTCGACGGTCGGCATCACCGAGTTCGCGGCCAACGCGCTCGGCGACGTCGTCTACGCCCAGCTCCCCGAGGCCGGCTCCACGGTGACCGCGGGTGAGACCTGCGGCGAGCTGGAGTCGACCAAGTCGGTCAGCGACCTGTACTCGCCGGTGTCCGGTGAGGTCACCGAGGTCAACGACGACGTGGTGAACGACCCGTCGCTGGTGAACTCGGCGCCCTTCGAGGGCGGCTGGCTGTTCAAGGTGCGCGTCACCGAGGAGCCCGCCGACCTGCTCTCCGCCGACGAGTACGCCGCGCACACCGCGGACTGAGGAGTCGTATCCGGATGTCTGTCCTGAACACCCCCCTGCACGAGCTGGACCCGGCGGTCGCCGCCGCGGTCGACGCCGAGCTGCACCGCCAGCAGTCCACGCTGGAGATGATCGCCTCCGAGAACTTCGCGCCCGTCGCGGTGATGGAGGCGCAGGGCTCGGTCCTCACCAACAAGTACGCCGAGGGCTACCCGGGCCGCCGCTACTACGGCGGCTGTGAGCACGTCGACGTGGTCGAGCAGATCGCCATCGACCGCGTCAAGGAGCTGTTCGGCGCCGAGCACGCCAACGTGCAGCCGCACTCGGGCGCGCAGGCCAACGCGGCGGCGATGTTCGCGCTGCTGAAGCCCGGCGACACGATCATGGGCCTGAACCTCGCGCACGGCGGGCACCTGACCCACGGCATGAAGATCAACTTCTCCGGCAAGCTCTACGACGTCGTGGCCTACCACGTCGGCGAGGACGGCCGGGTCGACATGGCCGAGGTCGAGAAGCTGGCCAGGGAGAGCAGGCCGAAGCTGATCGTGGCGGGCTGGTCGGCGTACCCGCGCCAGCTCGACTTCGCCGAGTTCCGCCGGATCGCGGACGAGGTGGGCGCGTACCTGATGGTCGACATGGCGCACTTCGCGGGCCTCGTCGCGGCCGGTCTGCACCCGAACCCGGTCCCCCACGCGCACGTCGTCACCACCACCACACACAAGACGCTGGGCGGCCCGCGCGGCGGTGTGATCCTCTCCACGGCCGACCTCGCCAAGAAGATCAACTCCGCGGTCTTCCCTGGTCAGCAGGGTGGTCCGCTGGAGCATGTGATCGCCGCGAAGGCGGTCGCGTTCAAGGTCGCGGCGAGCGACGACTTCCAGGAGCGCCAGCGCCGTACCCTGGAAGGCGCCCGCGTCCTCGCCGAGCGCCTGGTGCGGGACGACGTCAAGGCGGTCGGCGTGGACGTGCTGTCCGGCGGCACGGACGTGCACCTGGTCCTGGTGGACCTGCGCCACTCCGAGCTGGACGGCCAGCAGGCCGAGGACCGCCTCCACGAGGTCGGCATCACCGTCAACCGCAACGCCATCCCGAACGACCCGCGGCCTCCGATGGTCACCTCGGGCCTGCGGATCGGCACGCCCGCCCTCGCGACCCGCGGCTTCACCGCCGAGGACTTCGCGGAGGTGGCGGACGTGATCGCGGAGGCCCTGAAGCCGTCCTACGACGTCGAGTCCCTGAAGTCCCGAGTAAAGGCCCTGGCGGACAAGCACCCCCTGTACCCCGGCCTGACCAAGTAAGTCCCGGGCGGCGCACCCGGTCCGAGACCCGGACCCCGGGTGCGCCGCCACCCCGCCCCTGAGGAGTGACCGTGGCCATCTCGGTCTTCGACCTGTTCTCGATCGGCATCGGCCCGTCCAGCTCCCACACGGTGGGCCCCATGCGGGCCGCCCGGATGTTCGCCCGCCGCCTGCGCAACGAGGGCGTCCTGCCCTCCGTCGCCACCGTCCGCGCCGAGCTGTACGGCTCCCTCGGCGCCACCGGCCACGGCCACGGCACCCCCAAGGCGGTCCTGCTCGGCCTGGAGGGCGCCTCCCCACGCACGGTGGACGTGGAGACCGCCGACGACCGGGTCGCGGCGATCAGGTCCGGCGGCCGTCTGAACCTCCTCGCCGAGCACGAGATCCCCTTCGACGCCGACAAGGACCTCAAGCTCCACCGCCGCAAGGCCCTCCCCTACCACGCCAACGGCATGACGCTGTGGGCGCACGACGCCTCGGGCGCCGAGCTGCTGTCCAAGACGTACTACTCGGTGGGCGGCGGTTTCGTCGTCGACGAGGACGCGGTGGGCGCGGACCGGATCAAGCTGGACGACACGGTCCTGAAGTACCCCTTCCGCACCGGCGACGAGCTGCTCCGCCTGACGCGCGAGACCGGCCTGTCGATCTCCGCCCTGATGCTGGAGAACGAGCGTGCCTGGCGCACCGAGGACGAGATACGCGCGGGGCTGCTGGAGATCTGGCGGGTCATGCGGGCGTGCGTGGAGCGCGGCATGTCCCGCGAGGGCATCCTCCCGGGCGGCCTGCGGGTACGCCGCCGCGCCGCCGTCACGGCCCGCCAGCTGCGCGCCGACGGCGACCCGCTCGCGCACGCCATGGAGTGGATCACCCTCTACGCGATGGCGGTGAACGAGGAGAACGCCGCGGGCGGCCGGGTCGTCACGGCCCCCACGAACGGCGCGGCGGGCATCATCCCGGCGGTCCTGCACTACTACGTCAACTTCATCCCCGGCGCCGACGAGGAGGGCGTGGTCCGCTTCCTCCTCGCCGCGGGTGCCATCGGGATGCTCTTCAAGGAGAACGCCTCCATCTCCGGCGCCGAGGTCGGCTGCCAGGGCGAGGTCGGCTCCGCCTGCTCGATGGCCGCGGGCGCCCTCGCCGAGGTGATGGGCGGCAGCCCCGAGCAGGTCGAGAACGCCGCCGAGATCGGCATGGAGCACAACCTCGGCCTCACCTGCGACCCGGTCGGCGGCCTCGTCCAGATCCCCTGCATCGAACGCAACGGCATGGCCGCGGTGAAGGCGGTCACCGCCGCCCGCATGGCCCTCCGCGGCGACGGCTCCCACAAGGTCTCCCTCGACAAGGTCATCAAGACCATGAAGGAGACCGGCGCCGACATGAGCGTGAAGTACAAGGAGACGGCTCGGGGCGGGCTGGCGGTGAACATCATCGAGTGCTGACCGGACGCTTCCTCGGCTCTCCCCGGGGCGTGCCGACATGGAGGGCTTGTTAACGGCGATCGAATGCCGGGTGTCCATTCTCCACTCTCCCCTTCAACCGTCTGACCTGCTGTTATGGTCCCGCCCGTGAACAACTCCGCTCTTCTTTCGGGCGAGCCGATATCGGCGCCGGTTTCGGGGGCTTCTCGGGCTGTGGCCCGGGTTTCCGCGCTGTTGGCGTGTGGTGCGCTGGTGTACTCGGTGGTGACCGCGCGGTTGCACGGGGATATCCGGTACGTGCTGGCCTGTCTGCGGAGCAGTGACTACTCG
Organism: Streptomyces sp. NPDC006997; assembly: GCF_040635175.1. NCBI lineage: Bacteria > Bacillati > Actinomycetota > Actinomycetes > Kitasatosporales > Streptomycetaceae > Streptomyces > Streptomyces sp. NPDC006997. Next base: position 26,069 of record NZ_JBEYHH010000001.1, on the reverse strand, counting down.
CCGTCGGAGACGTTCACGCACCGGCCGTTCTTCTACCGGTGGTTCCTGTACGGGCTGGACCAGCTCACCATCGGACCCACCGCCGTGCGGGAGGCCGTCCTGCGGCTGGCGGGGGCGCTGCCGTGTCTCGCGGCCGGGGTCGCGTTGCGGGCCGCGCTGGTGCGGCGGATGGAGCCGCGGGGTGGCCGGTCTGACGGCGGCGATGGTGACGCTGGGGCTGGCGCTCGCGCCGCGGACCGACGTCCTCCAGCCGGAGTGGGCCGCGGCGCTGCTGGCCGTGGTCGCCGTGGAGTCCCGGCGGGTGCGGCGGCGCGCGTGCACCACCTCGGCTCCGCCCCGCCACGCGTCGATCAGTTCGAGGCAGACGCGCGGCGGGTCCTGGAGGTCGGTGTCCATCACTGTCACCGCGTCGCCGACCGCCTCGTCGAGACCGGCGGTGATGGCGATCTGGTGGCCGTAGTTCCGGGCGAAGTCGACGATCCGGACCTGGGGGTCGTTCTTCGCCAGGTCGCGCAGGATGTCCAGCGAGGCGTCCTGGGAGCCGTCGTTGACGTACACCAGCTCGAAGAGCAGTTCCGGCCGGTCGGCGAGGACGGCGGTCAGCTCCTCGTGGAAGCGCCGGATCCCCTCCTGCTCGTTGAAGACCGGCAGCACGAAGCTGACCACGGTGTCCGAGCGGGGTATGTCCCCGGGGCGCCGCGCGGGGGCGGCATCAGTGACGGAGGCGTCAAGCATGGGCTGACGTTTAGGAGCGCTTGCTGAACAAGGAGGGAATGGACAGTGGCCGTTGGTGTTCCAGCGGCTGACGTGCACACCCCAGCGCCCGCTCCCGTCAGCGCCGGGCTACCCGCGCGGTCGGCGGGTCGCCTCCGCGAGGGCCCGGGTGACCTCCGCGACGCCGCCGCGCAGGCCGTAGACGGGGGTGTCGGGCTCCTGGCGCCAGGAGTCGTCGATGCCGCCCGAGTCGACGGTGTCGAAGCCGATCTCCTCGATGAGGGCGCGGACCTTGGCCTTGGCCGCCTCGTCGTCGCCCGCCACGGGCAGGGCCATGCGGTCGGGGGCGCCGGCCGGGCGGTGGCGGTCCAGGATGTCCTGGGCGTAGGTGCCGTTGAACGCCTTGACCACGGGGTGGCCGATCTGCCGCTCGACCCAGCGGCTCTCGGTCAGGCCCTCGTCCTCGATGCCGCTGATCCGGCCGTCGCGCTGCGCCGGGTAGTAGTTGTTGGTGTCGATGACCGCGACGCCGTCCGCGGCCTCCTTGAGCAGGCCCGACGGCAGGTCGGGGACGGCCTTCAGCGGGACGGTGACCACGACGACCTCCGCGCCCCGGGCTGCCTCCTCGGCCCGCACCGGGGTGGCGCCGGTCTCCTCCGCCAGGTCCTTGAGGGTGTGCGGGCCGCGTGAGTTGGCGACGGAGACCTCGTGACCGAGGGCGGTGAGCCGCCGGGTGAGGTTGCCGCCGATGTTGCCCGCGCCGATGATGCCGATCTTCACGACTGACCCTTTCGGAGTAAATGCATGTGCATGTAGCTCTTACGAAGGGCGGTAACCGTGAGGCCGCGCGGGCTATTCCGGGCCGTACGGCATCCGGGTGAACGACAAGACGGAGAAGGGGGCGCCCGACCGCTGGGCGCCCCCTCCACCGGACGTCACTTGTTCAGGTGCGCCCAGAACTCGTCGAACGACAGCACCTTGTCGCCGTTCAGGTCGCGGTCGGCGATGACGGCCTCGGCGACCGCCTCGGTGACGTTCCAGTCGCCCCCCTGGGCCAGCGCGGTCTTGAACTCGGCGGCGGTGATGACGCCGTCCCCGTCCGTGTCGATCCGCTCGAACTGCTTGCGCGCTTCCTCGATGTCCGCCACCGGCGTGCCCCTTTATATCCCGTTGTGTCTGACCGTCGTAATGACGGTGATCAGATTAACCGCCGGTCCTGGACCGCAGTGCGGCGACCACCCAGCCGAAGTCCTCGGCGTGCGCGGGCTGCGGTTCCCGGCCGTTGACCAGGGCGATCAGCTCCCGGTACCGGTTGGCCTCGGCGTGGAAGGTGGCCTCAAGGCGCTCCCGTACGGCGGCCAGGTCGGCGTCCGGGCCGAGGAGCTCGGTGAGGAACGGGTCGGCCTCCGGGGATTCCGGGGCGACGCCCTCCGCGCGGGCGCGTCCGGCCAGCTCCACCAGCCGTTTGAAGAACCCCATCGTGGCGCCCGGCGGGGTGTCCGGGCCGCGGCCCCGCGCGTTGAACTCCACCATCTCCCGCATCCGCGCCCGGAACGCCGGGTCCCGCACCAGCTCCGCCAGCTCCACCCAGGCGTCGACCTGCCGCGGGGTCGGGTCGTCCGGCAGGTCGACGACGGTGTGCCGCAGCCGGTGCTCGACGTCCGGGTCCACCGTGGCGCCCACGTCGCGGAAGACCTCCGCCGCGAACTCGTCCATGATCCGCCGCCGTTCGGCGGCCGACAGCCGTGCCAGCTTGTTCATCAGGGTCGTCTCCTCGGTGGTCGAGCCACGTCGCGCCACGGTCGACAGCACCGCGCGGGTCACCTTCAGGGTCCGGATCTGCGCGTCCAGCGCCACCACGTGCGCCGCCGCGACCTCGGCGACCGTCCGCTCCCCGGCCAGCACCCCGCGTACGTCGTCCAGGCCGAGGCCCAGTTCGCGCAGGGTGCGGACGAGTTCCAGCCGGGCGGCGGACTCGGCGCCGTAGAGCCGGTAGCCGCCCGGGGAGCGGGTGACCGGGGGCAGGACACCCTCGTCGGACCAGTAGCGGAGGGTGCGCACGGTCAGTCCGGTGGCGCGAGCCAGCTCCCCGATGGTGAGAAGTCCGGTGCCGTCGTCGATCATGTCTGCGAGTCTGGGCCTTCCAGTGGGTGGAGACTCAAGTGCGGGGTCCGGCGGGGCGGGAGGGCGCGGTGGAGGGGCTGCGGGACATTCTGGACGCGGCGGCGCGCGGGGTCTTCCCGCCCGCGGACGGCGGTACGACCGTCGTGCCCCAGGACTCCCCCCGGGACGCGGGTGTGCTCGCCTTCACCGCGCACTCCGTCGTCTTCACGGACGAGGACCCGGACTGGGTGTACGCCACCCTGCGGGCGCTCGACTGCGACGCGCTCGCCGCGACGATGAACCCGCGGTTCCTCGCCGCCTTCATGGCGCGGACGGGGCGGCGTACCGACACCGTCGACGTGATGACGGTCGCGTCCGCGCTGCCGGGCGCGCCCCCGCTCCCGCTGCGGGAGATCGCGGACCCCGACCACCCCCGGGTCGCCAGCTCCCGCAAGCGCCGCGACGAGGTGCGGGTGTGGGCCGCCGACGGCGGTGTGCTCGTGCTGGGGCGCGGGATCGCCGGGCGGCTGGAGGCGGCGGTGGAGGTGGACGAGGCGGTACGGCACCGGGGGCTGGGGCGGGCGCTGGCGACGGCGGCGCGGCAGCTGGCCGGGGGTGAGCCGGTGTGGGCGCAGGTCTCCGCGGGGAACGCCCGCAGCCTGCGGGCGTTCCAGGCGGCGGGGTACCGGCCGGTGGGGTCGGAGGCGCTGTTCGTGGCCCGCTGACCGGGGGGGCCGGGGCGCCGGTCAGCGGAAGATGCCGGTGTGGCCCAGCGAGTAGCGTCCCGGCTGGGGGTAGACCGCGAGGCCGTGCGGGGCGCTGCCGACCGGGACGCGGGCGAGTTGGGCGCCGGTGCGGGTGTCGATGGCGTACACCTCGTCGTCGTAGCGGCCGGAGAACCAGAGGACCCGGCCGTCGGCGGAGACGCCGCCCATGTCGGGGCTGCCGCCGCCGGGCAGGCGCCACTTCCGGGTCACCCTGCCCCGGGCGAAGTCGAAGACGGAGACGGTGCCCTCGCCCCGGTTGGACACGTACATCTCCCGTGAGTCGCGGCTGACGTAAAGGCCGTGGCAGCCCTCGCCGGTGGGCAGCAGGGTCGGCTCGGCGAAGCGGTCGCCGTCGAGCACCCACATGCCGTCGGCCATCATGTCGGCGACGTAGAACCGCTTGCCGTCCGGGGACACCTTCACGTCCTGCGGCATCGCGCCCTCGAACGGCAGCTTCAGCTGCTCGACGACCTCCATCCTCGCGGTGTCGACCTTGAGCAGTTCCCCGCTGAACTCGCAGGACACGATGAAGTAGCGGCCGTCGAGGGAGAAGTCGGCGTGGTTGACGCCGTGGCAGTCGACCGGTTCCGTCTTGACGGGCTTCATGGTGTGCGGGTCCCGGAAGACCAGCTCCCGGTCGAGGGAGGCCATCACGACGGCGTGCTTCCCGTCGGGGGTGAAGTAGAGGTTGTACGGGTCGTGCACCTTGACCGGGGTGCCCGCCTCGCCGGTCCTGGGGTCGAGGGGGGTGAGGGTGTGGCCGCGGTTGTTGTTCACCCAGAGGGTCTTCAGGTCCCAGGAGGGGACGACGTGCTGGGGCTGGCGGCCCACGGGGATGGTGTCGACGACCTCGTACGTCTCCGGGTCGATGACGGAGACCGTGTCGGCCTCGGAGTTGGGGACGTAGACCCGGGACGGGACGTCCCTGACGGCCGGGGCGAGGTTGCCGGGGCGGTCGGCGGCGTAGACGTCGGTGGGGTCCAGGACGGGGGGCATCCCGGGGAGGCCGTCGACGGCGGGTTTCCCGGACGGGGCGGGGACCACCGGGTGGGGGGTGGCGGTGGGAGTGGGACGTTCGGGGACGCAGGCGGTGAGGACGGCGGTGAGCAGGGTGGCGGTGGCGACAGCGCGGCGGAGGTGGTTCACCCGCACCATTTAAGGGGCGGGGGTGGGGGCTCAGCGGTCTGCGACTCTCATCTCGAACCACGTCGTCTTGCCCCTGGGCAGCAGGTCGACGCCCCAGCGGTCGGAGAGCTTGTCGACCAGGGAGAGGCCGCGACCGGTGGTGTCGAGTTCCTGGACGGGCAGGAGACACGGCAGGCCGCGGGAGGGGTCGCGGACCTCGATGCGGATCATGCCGCGGCGGCGGCGCATCCGGAGGCCGAAGACACGGGCGCCGGTGTGGCGTACGGCGTTGCCGACGAGTTCGGAGACGAGCAGGACGGCGTCCTCGGTCATCTTGGGGGTCAGCCCCCACTGCCGTAACACCACCACCTGGGCCAGCCGCCGCGCCGTCGCCGCGGACTCGGGGCGGGACGGCAGCGTGACCTCGGCGTCCGCGGGGTTGCCGTACAACTCCAGGGCCCTGAGCGCTCGTTCGTCCTCGACCGCGGGCGACCAGCGCGCCGCGGGCGCACGGCTGTGTCCCCGTGGCTGTTCGATGCCCTCCAGCCCCGCCATGCCCCCATCATGGCCGCCCAGCGGGCCCTTCGTGGCCGTTCCGGACGAATACGTCCCCGGGGAGCCGTCCATCCGGGGGATTCGGACGGCATATGCCACCGGCAGTTCGGAGTCGTCCACAAACCCGTTGAGCTGCGCAGACGGGTCGGCAGGCGGCAACGGACGGACTCCCTCGACGGTACCGGCGGCAGGTCGCACCAAGGCTTCCACAAACCGCCCCATCGAGGGAACCGGATGAGACATCACGTCAATTGCAAGGGGCAACGAACCTGTTTCTAGGAGAACTTGGCCTTGCCCGGCCCCTCATCCACGAAGCTCCTCATGCCGCGCTCCCGGTCCTCCGTGGCGAACAGGCCCGCGAACCAGTTCCGCTCCACCGCGAGGCCGGTGTCGATGTCGGCCTCCAGGCCGGTGTCGACGGCCTCCTTCGCGGCGCGCAACGCGAGCGCCGGCCCCTGGGCCAGCCGTGCCGCCCAGGCGTGCGCGGTCGGGTACACCTCGGCGGCCGGGACCACCTGGTCGACCAGGCCGATCGTCAGCGCCTCGGCGGCCTTGACCATCCGGCCGGTGAAGATCAGGTCCTTGGCCTTGGAGGGGCCGATCAGCCGCGGCAGCCGCTGGGTGCCGCCCGCGCCGGGGATCAGGCCGAGCAGGATCTCCGGCTGGCCCAGCCTGGCGTCGTCCGCGGCGACGCGGTAGTCGGCGCAGAGGGCGAGTTCGCAGCCGCCGCCCAGGGCGTAGCCGGTGACGGCCGCCACCACCGGCTTGGGGATACGGGCCACGGCGGTGAAGGCGTCCTGGAGGCCGCGGGCGCGCAGGACCATCGCCGTGTGGTCCATGGCCTGCATCTCCTTGATGTCCGCGCCCGCCGCGAACACCTTCTCCCCGCCGTAGAGCACCACCGCGCGCACGTCCGCGCGGCGCGTGGCCTCCTCGGCGAGCTCCTTCAGCCGGTCCTGCGTCGCGATGTCCAGCGCGTTCATGGGCGGGCGGTCGAGGCGGATCGTGCCGACGCCCTCGGCGACTTCGAGATTCACGGTCATGCCAGCAGGTTAACGGCCACTAACGACATCGCCCCGGTGCCGTACCTCACAGGGCGGAGGCGGGCACCGGGGCCGGCGGTCGGCTCGGCGGAGGGCCTACGCCTTCCACTCCTCCCACGGCATGTTCCAGCCGTTGAGGCCGTTCTCCGGGGCCACCACCGCGTCGTTGGAGTTCTTCACCTCGACCACGTCGCCGACCAGCGAGTTGTCGAAGAACCAGGCCGCGGGGGCCTGCTCGTCCCAGCCGCCGCGCACGTCGCGCAGGCCGATGCAGCCGTGGCTGGCGTTGTAGTTGCCGAAGGCGTCGCCGCCCCAGTAGTTGCCGTGGATGAAGGTGCCGGAGGTGGTCAGGCGCATGGCGTGCGGGACGTCCTTGATGTCGTACTCGCCGCCGTAGCCGACCGTCTCGCCGTTCATCCGGGTGACCGGCAGCCGCTCGGTGATGACCATCTTGCCGTTCCAGGTCTCCATGCCCGCCTGGCCGGTGGTGACGGGGATGGTCTTGAGGACCTCGCCGTCGCGCTTGACCGTCATCGTCAGCTTCTTGACGTCGACGACGGAGACCTGGCCGCGGCCGATGGTGAAGGAGACGGTCTTGGACTGCTCGCCGTAGACGCCGTCGCGGCCCTCGACGCCGTCGAGGTTGAGATGGACGGCGACCTTGGTGCCGGGCTCCCAGTAGTGCTCGGGGCGGAAGTCGAGGCGGTCGTTGCCGAACCAGTGGCCCTCGACCTCTACGGCGGGCTCGGTCTTGATCTCGACGGCCTTCTCGACGTCCTCGGGGTTGGTGATGCCCCGGGTGAAGTTGAGGGAGAAGGTCATGCCGACGCCGACCTTGGCACCGTCCTCGGGGGTGAAGTAGCCGACGAAGGTGTTCTGCGGCGTCAGGGTGGTGAAGGACGAGTCCTCGGCGGCCTCACGGCCCTCGGCGTCCTTCGCGACCGCGTGCACCTGGTACTTCGTCGACGCCGCCAGGTGGGTGGACGGCGTCCAGCTGGCGCCGTCCTGCGCTATCTCCCCCGCTATCTCCTTGCCCTTGGCGTCCTTGACGACGACCTCGGTCAGCTCGCCCTTGGCCGCGGTGACCTTCAGGGCGCCGCTGGTGTCGACGGACTCGGCGCCGTTCTCGGGGGCGATGGAGACGACGGCCTCCGACTGCGCGCTCTGTGTGCTGGTCGAGTCCCCGTTCTTGCCCTTCCCCCCGTTCGCGGAGTCGGAGGCGGCCCCCGAGTCCGGTCCTCCTCCACCGCCGCAGGCGGTGACGGCCAGCAGCAGCGCCCCGAGCAGCAGCGCCAGGAGCCCGTGGCTCCCCCGGCCACGCCCCCCTCGCGCGTCAACCGACGCCCCCGATATCGGTCGCACGTTCACGTTGTTCTCCCCTCCCCGGGCCCCAGATCCGGACCCGCGCGGGCCCGACCGGGCCCGTTCCCCCGCGCCGTACGCGCGGCGCGTTCCGCGCGACTCGCGCGTCCGCGCATATTAACCAGATGATCGGAGGGGTCTGTGTCGCGCGTTTGTCACTGTTTCGTACCGAGTCCTGGGGCGGGGCCCCAGGACCGGATGCGGCAGTCGTCCCAGGTCACCCGAGCGCGCTGCCCGCCTTCCACTCCGTCCAGCCCATGTTCCAGCCGCCGAGGCCGTTGTCGGGGGCGACCGTCTTGTCCTCGCTGCCCACGACCTCCACCACGTCGCCGACGAGGCTGCGGTCGAAGAACCAGCCGGCCGGGGTGTCCGAGCCGCCGCCCTTGTCGTCCCGCAGGCCGATGCAGCCGTGGCTGACGTTGGTCTCGCCGAACACGCTCGCGGGCGCCCAGTAGTTGCCGTGCAGGAACGTCCCGGAGTCGGTCAGCCGCATGGCGTGCGGGACGTCGGGGATGTCGTACTCGCCCTTGCCGTCCTTCTTCTTGAAGCCGACCGTGGCCCCGTCCATGCGGGTCATCTCCAGCATCTCGGTGACCACCATCTTGCCGTTGTACGTCGTCGACCTCGGGGCGCCCGCCGTGATGGGTACGGTGCCCAGCAGCTCCCCCTCGCGGCGTACCCGCATGGTGTGCCGGGCGGCGTCCACGACGGAGACCTGGTCGCGGCCGACGGTGAAGGTGAACGTGCGGTCCTGGAGGCCGTAGACGCCGGGGGCGCCCTCGACGTCCCGCAGGCGCAGGTCGACCGTCACGCGCGTGCCGGGCTTCCAGTAGCGCTCGGGGCGGAAGTCGAGGCGGTCGTCGCCGAACCAGTGGGGGCGGATCTCCACGGCCGGTCGCGCGCTCACGCGTACGGCCCGTTCGACGGCCGCGCGGTTCTTGACCCCGCGGTTGAACTCCAGCGAGACGATCATGCCGGTGCCGACCGTGGAGCGGTCCTCGGGGGTGACGTAGCCGATGAAGCGCTCGTCGGGGACGGCGGTGGTGAAGGTGGTGTGCCGCGCCGAGCGGCGGCCGTGCCCGTCGAGGGCGACGACGTCGACGGTGTACTCGGCGGCCAGCGACAGCCGCCCCTCGTCGGGTTCCCAGCGCAGTCCGTCGTCGGAGATCCGGCCCGCGACCGGCGTCTCGCGGGCGTCCTGCGAGCGGACCACCCGCACCGACTCAAGGCGCCCGCTGGGGACGCGTACCAGCAGCTTCCCGTCGGGTCCGACGTCGTCGGCGCCGTCGCCGGGGGTCACGCGGATGACGTCCCCGGCGGCGGGGGGCGCGCCGAGCGCGCCGATGCCGGGCGGTCCGCCGTCGGCGGTACACGCGGTTCCGGCCAGCAGTCCTGCCCATGTCACTACGGCGGCCAGTGCGGCCCTCGCGCGCCGCGCGCGCCCTTGTTCGTGCCTCACAAACGAACCCAACGACGCGCCCCGCCCTGGGGAAACGTGAGTGCGAGCCACGGTCTGGGCAGAACAGTGGGAGGACGACGCGACGGGAGCCACGGACGGGACACCGACGGCCCCTCACGGTGTCATGCCCACGAGCCGCGGGAGGCCGACAGGTGTCGAGCGCAGCCGAGCAGGAGACGGCGGCCGGAGAGGGCGGGCGTCCGGCCGCCCTGGTGAACGGCGCACCCCATCCGGCGCCGCCCGCCACCGGGCCGGTGTGGCCCGGCGCGCCGACGCCGCTGGGGTCCCGGTACCGGGTCGGCCCGGACGGCGTGGCGGGCACCAACTTCGCGCTGTGGGCGGGCGGGGCGGAGGCGGTCGAGCTGTGCCTGTTCGACACGGCGGGCGCCGAGCGGCGGCTGCCGCTGGCCGAGCTGACCCACGAGATCTGGCACGGCTTCGTGCCCGGCGTGCTGCCCGGCCAGCGGTACGGCTACCGGGTGCACGGCCGCTGGGACCCCTGGACCGGCGGACGCTGGAACCCGGCGAAGCTGCTGCTCGACCCGTACGCGCGCGCGGTGGACGGCGACTACGCCACCCACGGCCTGCCCCCCGAGGTGTACGGGCACGTCCGGGACTGGCCGCAGCAGCACGTCGCCGACACCGTCCGCGACGACCGGGACTCGGCGCCGTACGTCCCCAAGGGCGTCGTCGTCCACGATGACGACGACTGGGCCGACGACCGCCGCCCGAAGACGCCGTGGGCGGACTCGGTCCTCTACGAGCTGCACGTGCGCGGCTTCACCCGGCTCCACCCGGACGTCCCGCCCGAGCTGCGCGGCACCTACGCCGGGCTCGCGCACCCGGCGGCCATCGCGCACCTGACGCGGCTGGGCGTGACGGCCGTCGAGCTGCTGCCGGTGCACCAGTTCGCGCACGAGGACCACCTGCTCCGCCGCGGCCTGCGCAACTACTGGGGCTACAACTCCGTCGGCTACTTCGCCCCGCACGCCGCCTACGCCGCCACCGGTACGGCGGGCCAGCAGGTCGGCGAGTTCAAGCGGATGGTGCGCGCGCTGCACGCCGCCGGGATCGAGGTCATCCTCGACGTGGTCTACAACCACACCGCGGAGGCGGGCGAGCTGGGCCCGACGCTGTCCCTGAAGGGCATCGACAACCGCGGCTACTACCGCCTCCAGCCCGAGGCCCGCCGCTACGCCGACTACACCGGCTGCGGGAACACCCTGCACGTCGTCCAGCCGCACGTCCTGCGCCTCATCACCGACTCGCTGCGGTACTGGGTGACCGAGATGGGCGTGGACGGCTTCCGCTTCGACCTGGCGGCGGCGCTGGCCCGCTCCATGCACGACGTCGACATGCTCTCCCCGTTCCTCGCGGTGATCGCCCAGGACCCGGTGCTGCGGCGGGTCAAGCTGATCGCCGAGCCGTGGGACGTGGGGTCCGGGGGCTACCAGGTGGGCGCCTTCCCGCCGCTGTGGACGGAGTGGAACGACCGCTACCGGGACGCCGTACGGGACTTCTGGCGGCACGCGCTGCCCGACGTGCGGGAGATGGGCTACCGGCTCTCCGGCTCCAGCGACCTGTACGCCTGGGGCGGGCGGCGGCCGTACGCGTCCGTCAACTTCGTCACCGCGCACGACGGCTTCACCCTGCGCGACCTGGTGTCGTACGAACGCAAGCACAACGAGGCCAACGGCGAGGGCAACCGGGACGGCTCCGCCGACAACCGCGCCTGGAACTGCGGCGCCGAGGGCGAGACCGACGACGAGCGGATCCGCGCGCTACGGCGGCGGCAGCTGCGGAACCTGCTGACGACGCTGCTGCTGTCCACCGGGGTGCCGATGCTGGTCGCCGGGGACGAGCTGGGCCGCACGCAGGGCGGCAACAACAACGCCTACTGCCAGGACAACGAACTGGGCTGGCTGGACTGGGGGCTGCTGGCCGACCCCGGCTGGCGGGCGCTGACCGACCTCACCGCCCGGCTGATCGCGCTGCGCCACCGCCACCCGGTGCTGCGGCGCCGGGCGTTCTTCTCCGGGCGGGCGCACTCGGCCGACGGGCTGCGGGACCTGGCCTGGTTCACCGCGCGGGGCACGGAGATGACCGAGGAGGACTGGTACGCGCCCGCCGCCACGCTGGGCATGTACCTCTCCGGACGGGACATCCCGGGCCGGGACGAGCGCGGGGCGCCGGTCCTCGACGACAGCTTCCTCGCCGTACTGCACGCCGGGGAGGCGCCGGTGGCCTTCACGCTGCCGGGGGCGCCGTGGGCGGAGCGGTACGAGGTGGTCGTCGACACCTCGCGGGAGGAGCAGGGGGCGGCGCCGGGCGTGGAGTTCGCGGCGTGGGCGGAGGTGACGGTACCGGCGCGGACCGTGCTGCTGCTGCGCGTGCTGGCGTGAACGTGGCGGGGGCCCGGTGACCGCGGTGACCTGCGCGTGCCCGGAAACTCGGTGGGCAGTGTCAGTGGCAAACCGTAGGCTCGCCCCTGATGCCCACGACACCCGCCACCGCCGGACACCCCGTCCGCTCCGACCGCTCCGCCGTCCGTACGCTGCTGCGGCTGTGGCCGTACGTCCGTCCCGTGCGGGCGCGGCTGTTCACCGCCGCGTTCGTCGCGGTCGTCGCGTCCTGTACGGGTCTGGTGATCCCGCTCGTCCTGAAGTGGATCGTGGACGGCCCGGTCGCCGACCGGGACCCGGCGGGGGTGTGGCTCGGGGCGCTGTACCTGCTGCTGCTCGGCTTCGCGGAGGCGCTGCTGTTCGGGCTGCGGCGGTGGCTGGTGGCCCGGCCGCTGGCCGGGGTCGAGGCGGAGATGCGGGCGGACCTGTACCGGCACCTCCAGCGGCTGCCGGTCGCCTTCCACGACCGCTGGGCGTCGGGCCAGCTGCTGTCCCGGGGCACCACGGACCTGATGCTGCTGCGGATGTTCCTCGCCTTCCCACTGACGTTCCTGCTGGTCAACGGCGTCACCATCCTCGTCGGCGTGATCATCATGCTGGTGCAGGACGGGACGCTCGGGCTGGTCGTCCTCGTTCCCGCGGTGCCGGTGCTGATCACCTGCGTGATCTTCGAGCGGCGGTACGCGGACGTGGCGCGCCGGGCGCAGGACCAGGTCGGCGATCTGACGACCGTCGTCGAGGAGAGCGTGCTCGGCATCCGGATCATCAAGGGGTTCGGGCGGCACCGCAGCCAGGCGCACGCGTTCCGCGAGCTGTCCCGGACGCTGCGGGGCACCGAACTGCACAAGGCGCGGCTGCTGGCGACGATCTGGGGCGTCATCGTCGCCCTGCCGGAGCTGGCCATCGGGGCGGCGCTGGTGGTGGGCGTGGTGATGGTGGCGGACGGCGGGCTGTCCGCGGGCACGCTGGTCGCCGTCCTGTCGACGGCGCTCGCGCTGCGCTGGCCGGTGGACTCCATCGGCTTCCTGCTGGCGATGAGCCAGGAGGCGGCGACGGCGACGGAGCGGTACTTCGAGGTGATGGACGAGGGGGTGGAGGACGCCGGGGGCTCCGGTACGGCGGCGCCCGTGCCGGACGCGGGTACGCCCGGACTCCGCTTCCACGACGTCAGCTTCCGCTACCCGGACGCCCCGCCCGACTCCCCGCCCCTCCTCCACCACATCGACCTGCACATCCGCCCCGGCGAGTCCATGGCCCTGGTCGGGGCGACCGGCAGCGGCAAGACGACCCTCACGGCGCTGATCCCGAGGCTGCACGAGGTCACCTCCGGCCGGATCACGCTGGACGGGACGGACATCCGGGACCTGACCCGCGAGGAGCTGCGCGAGAAGGTCGCCGTCGCGTTCGAGGAGCCGACGCTGTTCTCGGCGAGCGTCGGGGAGAACGTCCTGATGGGCGCCGCCGACCGGGCGGGCGCCGCCGAGCTGAACCGGGCGCTCTCCGTCGCGCAGGCCGAGTTCGCGCACGCGCTGCCGCACGGCACGGACACCCAGGTCGGTGAGCAGGGCCTCAGCCTGTCCGGCGGGCAGCGGCAGCGGCTGGCGCTCGCGCGGGCGGTCGTCGGGCAGCCGGCGTTCCTGGTCCTGGACGACCCGCTGTCCGCGCTGGACGTGCACACGGAGGCCGCCGTGGAGGCGGCGCTCCGGCAGGTCCTCGCGGACACCACCGCGCTGATCGTCGCGCACCGCCCGTCGACGGTGCTGCTGGCCGACCGGGTGGCGCTGCTGTCCGGCGGCCGGATCACGGCCGTGGGCACCCACCACGAACTGCTGCACCGCCACGCCGAGTACGCGCACCTGATGTCCGGGCTCGCATCCGGCCCCGGAGCCGGTGACCAGGAGGACGACGACCGATGACGGCCCCGACGACGTCCGCTCCCGTCACGGACGGGGAACCGGACGACCGCCCACCCGGCAAGGCCGCCCCCGGCGGCGACCCCTTCGACCGGGACGTCCTGCCGACCCCGCCCGGCGCGACCGGCACGCTGCTGCGTTCCCTGCTCGGCCCGCGACGGGCCCGGGTGGCGGTGACGACCCTCCTGCTGCTGCTCCAGCAGGCGGCGGTGCAGGCGGGCCCGCTGCTGGTGGCGTACGCCATCGACCACGCGGTACCGGCGTTCCGCGACCACGACCGGGGCCCGCTGGTGGCGGTGGGCGTGGCGTACCTGCTGTGCGCGCTGGCGTCGGGCGTCTTGCAGTACGGCTTCATCGTCTCCGCCGCGCGGGTGAACCAGGACGTGCTGCTCGACCTGCGGGGCCGGATCTTCCGCCACGCGCAGGCGCTCAGCGTCGACTTCCACGAGCGCTACACCTCGGGCAGGCTGATCTCCCGCTCGACGACGGACGTGGAGTCCCTGCGCGAGCTGCTGGACGAGGGCCTCCAGGAACTCGTCACCGTCGTCCTGTCCTTCGCCTACATCGCGGCGCTGCTGCTCTGGCTGGACCTGGGCCTGGGCGCGGTCGCGGTGGCGTCGTTCGTGCCGCTGTACGGGCTGGTGCGGCTGTACCAGCACCGGGCGCGGCGGGTGTACCGGACGCGGTCCACGGCGATCGCGGCGGTGATCGTGAAGTTCGTGGAGACGATGAACGGCATCCGTCCGGTGCGGGCGTTCCGCCGGGAGGCGGCCAACGACGCCGACTTCCGGGTGCTGAACCGGCGGCACGAGCGCTCCAACGGCGACGCGCTGCTGGAGATGGCCCGCTATGTGGTGGGCTCGCGGCTGGTGGCCAACACGGCGGTCGCGGGGATCGTGCTGTGGGGGGCGTACCGGGTGGCGGACGGCACGCTGGCGCTGGGTGTGCTGGCGGCGGCGGTGCTGTACCTGCGGCGGCTGTACGACCCGATCGACCGGCTCGGGATGTTCCTGAACTCGGCCCAGTCGGCGGCGGCGTCCCTGGAGAAGATCGCGGGGCTGCTGGCGCAGACGCCGTCGGTGCCGGAGCCGTCGACGCCGCGTCAGCTGCCGGAGCGGCGGTCCGCGGAGCCGGGCCGCGAGGTGGTCTTCGACTCGGTCCGCTTCGCGTACCGCACCGGCGGCGAGGTGCTCCCCCGCTTCGACCTCACCCTCCCGGCCGGGCAGACGGTCGCCGTGGTCGGCTCCACGGGCGCGGGCAAGTCGACGCTGGCCAAGCTCCTCGCCCGGTTCTACGACCCCACGGAGGGGCGGGTCCTCCTCGACGGCGTGGACCTGCGCGACCTGCCGGTGCCGGAGCTGCGGCGCGGGGTGGTGATGGTGACCCAGGAGGCGTTCCTGTTCTCCGGCACGGTCGCGGAGAACATCGCCATCGGCCGCCCCGAGGCAACGCGGGAGGACATCGAGCGGGCGGCGAAGGCCATCGGCGCCCATGACTTCATCGCCTCGCTGCCGGACGGCTACGACACGGACGTACGCAAGCGGGGTGGCCGGATCTCGGCCGGTCAGCGGCAGCTCGTGGCGTTCGCGCGGGCGTTGCTGGCCGACCCGGCGGTGCTGATCCTCGACGAGGCGACCAGTTCCCTCGACGTGCCTGGCGAACGCGCGGTCCAGCGCGCGATGGCGACGGTCCTGAAGGGCCGTACGGCGGTGGTGATCGCGCACCGTCTCTCCACGGTGGAGATCGCCGACCGCGTCCTGGTCATGGAGCACGGCCGGATCGTGGAGGACGGCACACCAGGAGACCTCATCGACGGCACGGGCCGCTTCGCCGACCTCCACCGCGCGTGGCGCGACAGCCTGGCCTGAGGTCAGCCGCCCGCGCGGTGCCGGCCCCGCCAGCCGCAACGCTCACCCCCCGCGTACCGGCTGGCGGCGGGGGAAATTGCGTGGTGGCTGGTCAGGAGGGGCTTCTAGGGTGGCGGGGACCGGGCGGACAGCCCGTTTCGCTGCGGTGTTGGTGCCGTTCCCTAGGAGAGCCGTGATCGACGCGTACGAGGAGCCGGGCACGCCTGACTGCCGGAGTGGGGGGCGGTACCTGTGGTGGCTGGTGCGGGCGCAGGCGGGGCGGTCGGTGGGGGCCGCGGGGCTGGGGGTGGTGTCGCTGGGGGTGGCGGCGGTGGCGCCGTACCTGCTGGCGCGGGCGATCGACGACGGGCTGGCGCCGGGGGACATGGGCGTGCTGGGCGGGTGGGCCGGGGCGCTCGTGGTGACGGGGATCGTGGCCTCCTGGCTGGACATCTCGCGGCACCGGACCATGACCCGGGTGCGGATGGACGCCAACTTCCGGACGGTGAAGGTGGTCGTGGGGCAGGCGGTGCGGCTCGGGGCGTCGTTGCGGCGGCAGGTCGCGGCCGGGGAGGTCGTGACCATCGGGGTGGGGGACGTGCAGACCATCGCCACCGCGCTGACGGTGATCGGGCCGGGGGTCGGCGCGGTCGTCACGTACGCGCTGGTGGCCGTGGTGCTGCTGGGCGTGTCGCCGTTGCTGGCCGCGGTGGTGCTGCTGGGGGTGCCGGTGATCGCGGTGGCGGTGGGGCCGTTGATGGGGCGGCTTCAGGGGGCGGAGGGCGTGTACCGGGAGCGGCAGGGGGTGCTGACCGCCCGGATCGGTGATCTCGCGGGTGGGCTGCGGGTGTTGAACGGGCTGGGCGGCAAGCGGTTGGTGGCCGACGCGTTCGGGCGGGACTCGCGGCGGCTGCGTGACGAGGGGTACCGGGTCGGCGCGGTGACGAGCTGGATCCAGGCGCTGGGGCTCGGGCTGCCGACGGTGTTCCTGGCGGTGGTGACATGGCTGGCGGCGCGGCTGGTGGCGCGCGGCGACATCACGGTGGGCGAACTGGTGTCGGTGTACGGGTACGTGGCGGTGCTGGTGGTGCCGGTGTCGTACCTGCTGGAGTTCGGCAACCAGGTCAGCCGGGGGCTGGTCGCCGCGCGGCGGGTGGTGGGCTTCCTGCGCCTCGAACCGGCGCCGGACACCGGTACCCGGGACGCCCCCGCCGAACCGGCCGCGCTGTACGACCCGGCGTCGGGCGTGCGGGTGCTGCCGGGGCGGCTGACGGCCCTGGCGGGCGCCCGGCCCGCGGACGCGGCGGAGGTCGTCGACCGGCTCGGGCGGTACGTCCCGTCGGAGGCGGTCTGGGGTGGGGTGCGGCTGGACGAGGTGGCGCTGGCCCGGGTGCGGGAGCGGATCCTCGTGGCCGACCCCGAGGCCGACCTGTTCGCGGGGACGTTGCGGGAGGTGGTGAGCGGCAGGCGGCGGCCGGATGACGCCGCCGTCGAGCGGGCCGTACACGCCGCCGCCGAGGACGTGGTGCGCGGGCTGCCGGACGGCCTGGACTCGCGGATCGACGCGCAGGGGCGGAACCTCTCCGGCGGGCAGCGGCAACGCGTGCGGCTGGCGCGGGCGCTGCTGGCGGAGCCGGAGGTGCTGCTCGCGGTGGAGCCGACGTCCGCGCTGGACGCGCACACCGAGGCGACGGTGGCCCGGCGGCTGCGGGCCGCGCGGGCGGGCCGTACCACCGTCGTGACCACCACATCGCCGCTCGTGCTCGCCGAGGCCGACGTGGTGTACCACCTGGTCGACGGCAAGGTGGCCGCGCACGGGACCCATGAGGGGCTGCTGGCGTACGACCCCGGGTACCGGGGTCTCGTCGCGCGGGACGCCGATGACGACGTCAGCGACGCCGAGGAGGCCCGGTCGTGACCGGTTCCGGTGGGAAGCTGCCCGTCGCCGGGCGGCGGGACGTGCGGCGGGCCGTGGGGCGGCTGGTGCGGGCGGACGGGCGGGTGTTCGCCGGGGTGCTGGCGCTGAACGCGGCGGCGGCCGGGGTGGGGCTGGTCGGGCCGTGGCTGCTGGGGCGGATCATCGACGAGGTGCGCGGCGGGGCCGGGACGGGCGTCGTGGACCGGCTGGCGGTGGCCATCGTCGGGTGCGCGCTGGCGCAGCTGCTGCTGGCGCGCTGGGCGCGGTACGCGGGGCACCGGTTCGGGGAGCGGACGCTCGCCCGGATCCGGGAGGAGTTCGTCGGCCGGGCGCTGCGGCTGCCCGCGTCGGTGGTGGAGCGGGCCGGTACCGGGGACCTGACGGCGCGCGGCACCGCGGACGTGGCGACGGTCGGCACCACGCTCCGGGACGCCGGTCCCGAACTGCTGGTCTCCGCGCTCCAGGCGGCGTTCCTGCTCGGCGCGGTCGTGGTGGTGGACCCGCTGCTGGGCGCGGTCGCCGTACTCACCCTGGCCCCGGTGTGGGGCGCGGTGCGCTGGTACACGCGCCGGGCGCGTCCCGCGTACCTCGCCGAGGGCGCGGCCACCTCGGACGTCGCGGAGATCCTGGCGGCGACCGCGGCGGGGGCGCGGACGGTCGAGGCGTTCGGGCTGCGGCGGGAGCGGACGGCGGCGAGCCGCGCGGCGCTGGAGACCTCCCGCCGCACCCGGCTGCACACGCTGTGGCTGCGCAGCGTGTTCTTCCCCATGGTGGACTTCAGCTACGTCCTCCCGGTCTCCAGCGCGCTGCTGTTCGGCGGCTGGCGGTACACGCAGGGCGCGTTGAGCCTGGGCGCGGTGGTGGCGTGCGCGCTGTACCTGCGGCAGTTGACGGAGCCGCTCGACCAGCTGCTGATCAGGATCGAGCAGTTGCAGGCCAGCGCGGCGTCCTTCGCCCGGGTGGAGGGGCTGGCGCGGGTGGAGCGGCCGGCGGACGGGGCGGCCTCGCCGGTGCCCGCGGACGACCGGATCGACGTGGCCGGGGCGCGGTTCGCCTACGACCGGGGCGGTGAGGTGCTGCGCGGCGTCGACCTGACCGTGCGGCCCGGGGAGCGGCTGGCGGTGGTCGGCCCGTCCGGGGCGGGCAAGTCCACGCTCAGCAGGCTGCTGGCGGGGGTGGACCCGCCGAGCGCGGGGTCGGTGACGGTCGGCGGGGTGCCGGTGGCGGCGCTCGGTCCGGAGCAGTTGCGCCGTCAGGTCGTGCTGGTCACCCAGGAGCACCACGTCTTCCTCGGCACCGTGCGGGACAACCTCCTGATCGCCGAGCCGTCCGCCACGGACGACCGGTTGTGGGCGGCGCTCACCGCGGTCGGCGCGGACGGCTGGGTGCGCGAGCTGCCGGGCGGGCTGGACGCCGACCCGGGTGCGGAGGGCCACCGCGCCGACGGCTCGCGGGCGCAGCAGCTCGCGCTGGCGCGGGTGGTGCTGGCCGACCCGCACACCCTGATCCTCGACGAGGCGACCGCCCTGCTGGACCCGGCGACCGCCCGGCACACCGAGCGCGCCCTCGCCGCGGTGCTGCACGGCCGTACGGTCATCGCGATCGCGCACCGGCTGCACACCGCGCACGACGCGGACCGGGTGGCGGTGATGGAGGACGGGCGCCTGACCGAACTCGGCACGCACGAGGACCTGGTGGCGGCGGACGGGGCGTACGCGCGGCTGTGGCGGACGTGGCACGGGGAGACGCCCGACTGAGCCGTGATCTGAAACAGGACACGACTCACGTGGCGAGACGAGACCTCAGGAGACCGGCTCACCAGGCGTGCTCCCCGGGGCGTTGGTGGCCCACCCCGGAAGGCCACCCACGACCGGCTCCGTTTATCGAACGTGAACTCCCGGACAACGGACGATATCCAGCCAATCTCTTGACGCGCTCCTGACAGAAACCATGGTCTCCTGACACGCTTCCCCACGGCCCCGCACCCCACGCACCACCGTTCTGCCCGGACGGCCCACCTGTCGTCCGGTCTCCCCCTGGCCGCGCGACCCGCGGCCACGCAGAAGGAGCCAGTGTGAGAAGCCACCCCCACAGACCCACCCCCTCCGCGCGCCAGCGCCGCCGCGCCGCCGCCGTCGCCCTCGCCGGTGTCGCCGCGCTCGTCGCGACCGCCGTCCAGACGGGCGTCGCCACCGCCTCCCCCGAGCAGGCCGGACAGGCCCGCCCGGTCGCGGGCAAGGCCGACCCGGGCGCACTGCCCGTCAAGCTCAGCCCCGCCCAGCGCGCCGCGCTGATCCACGAGGCCGAGGCGGACAGCGCGGAGACCGCCGGGGAACTGAACCTCGGCGCCAAGGAGAAGCTCGCTGTCAAGGACGTCCTCAAGGACCGCGACGGCACCCTGCACACCCGCTACGAGCGCACCTACGCCGGGCTCCCCGTGCTCGGCGGCGACGTCGTGGTCGAGACCTCCGCGTCCGGCGAGGTCGAGCACGTCGCCCGCGCCACCCGCGCCGCGCTCAAGGTGCCCACCCTGACCCCCGAGGTCGGCACCGCGCACGCCGAACGGCAGGCCCTGAACGCGGCGAAGGCCGAGGACGCCAAGAGCCCCGACGTCAGCCGCGCCCCCCGCAAGGTCGTCTGGGCGGCCGACGGCAAGCCGGTCCTCGCCTACGAGACGGTGGTCGGCGGCTTCCAGCACGACGGCACCCCGCAGGAGCTGCACGTCGTCACCGACGCGGCCAGCGGCGCCAAGCTGTACGAGTGGGAGGCCATCGAGACCGGCACCGGCCACACCGTCTACAGCGGCACGGTCCCGCTCACGACCACCCAGTCCGGGTCGTCGTACAACCTCACCGACGGCGCCCGCGGCAACCACCGCACGTACAACCTGAACCGGGGCACCTCCGGCACCGGCACCCTGTTCTCCGGCTCCGACGACGTCTGGGGCAACGGCAGCCCCTCGAACCTGGAGTCGGCCGCCGCCGACGCCCACTACGGCGCCGCGCTGACCTGGGACTACTACAAGAACGTGCACGGCCGCAACGGCATCCGCGGGGACGGCGTCGGCGCCTACTCCCGGGTCCACTACGGCAACAACTACGTCAACGCCTTCTGGTCCGACAGCTGCTTCTGCATGACCTACGGCGACGGCTCCGGCAACGCCAACCCGCTCACCGCCATCGACGTCGCCGGGCACGAGATGACCCACGGCCTGACGTCGAACACCGCGGGCCTGAACTACAGCGGCGAGTCCGGCGGCCTGAACGAGGCCACCTCGGACATCTTCGGCACCTCGGTCGAGTTCTTCGCGGCCAACTCCTCCGACGTCGGTGACTACCTCATCGGCGAGGAGATCGACATCCGCGGCGACGGCTCCCCGCTGCGCTACATGGACAAGCCCAGCAAGGACGGCTCGTCCAAGGACAGCTGGTACTCCGGCATCGGCTCGATCGACGTGCACTACTCCTCGGGCCCGGCGAACCACTTCTTCTACCTGCTCAGCGAGGGCAGCGGCACCAAGACCATCAACGGGGTCACCTACAACTCCCCGACCTCCGACGGTCTGCCGGTGACCGGCATAGGCCGCGCCAAGGCCGAGCAGATCTGGTTCAAGGCGCTCACCACGAAGTTCACCTCCACCACCAACTACGCGGGCGCCCGCACCGGCACCCTCGCGGTCGCCAGCGCGCTGTACGGCGCCACGAGCGCGGAGTACAAGGCCGTGCAGGACGCCTGGGCGGCCGTCAACGTCGGCACCCGCTCCGGCGGCGGAGGCGGGGGCGGCACGACCTACGAGTCCACCACCGACGTCTCCATCCCGGACAACGGCGCCGCGGTGACCTCGTCGATCTCCGTGACCGGCCGCACCGGCAGCGCGCCGTCCAACCTCCAGGTGTCCGTGGACATCGTGCACACCTGGCGCGGTGACCTGGTGATCGACCTGCTCGCCCCGGACGGCTCGGCGTACCGCCTGAAGAACTTCTCGTCCTCCGACTCGGCGGACAACGTCCAGGAGACCTACACGGTCAACGCCTCCTCCGAGACCGCCAACGGCACCTGGCGGCTGAGGGTGCAGGACCAGGCGCGCTACGACACGGGCTACATCAGCGGCTGGTCGCTGACGTTCCCGTAACCCCCACCGGAGCGCGTCGCGGCGGCAACCGGAGTCCACTGGCCCCGGTTGCCGCCGTAGTCTTGGGTCCCATGTCAGCCACGGACGGGGCGGAGTTCACCTACGACCACGTCGGCGCGACCCGGGAACCGGACTTCTGTCCGCCCGGGTTCCACCGGCTCCACGTGCGCGCCCGGATAGGAGAGGGCCAGGCGGTGTTCCGCCGGGCCGCCGAGGCGCTGGGCACCTGGGAACTGCACCGCACGGTCGGCGTCGGCATGGACACCGGCGCCGACCGGGCGGCCCCCGGCGTCGAGGTCACCGTCCGGCTCGCCGGGCTGGTGAAGGCGCCCTGCCGGGTGGTGTGGACGGTGGACGAGGACCGCCGCTCGGGCTGGGCCTACGGCACGCTGGACGGCCAC
This sequence comes from Streptomyces sp. NPDC006997, assembly GCF_040635175.1. Classification (NCBI taxonomy): domain Bacteria; kingdom Bacillati; phylum Actinomycetota; class Actinomycetes; order Kitasatosporales; family Streptomycetaceae; genus Streptomyces; species Streptomyces sp. NPDC006997. The sequence continues at coordinate 4,328 of NZ_JBEYHH010000001.1, read as the reverse complement.
CCGGAGTGCGGCGAGGAGGCGTTCGTGGTGGACCGCACCGGCGACGGCACGGTCTGGCTGACCATACGGGCGTTCAGCCGCCCGGCGAAGTGGTACACCCGCGCGAGCGGCCCCGCGACCCGCGGCCTCCAGCACGCCTACGCCCACCGCTGCGGCACCGTCCTCCGCCGCCTGTGCGCCCCGCACGCCGAGTTCTGACCAGCACGAGGCACGCCCACCACCGCACCGACGCCCCGGCCACCCGCACGGCCCCGCTCCGAGACCTGAGCCCAGCGGCGGGCCCGCCTACCGGCCCCGTCCCGCATCCCCACCCCGGCCACAGACGCACGCCAGCGCCTCAGCGCCTCAGCAGAGACCCGCCGATCGCCCCCGCCCCCACACAGACGCACGCCACCCGCTCAGCGAACCCGCCAACCAGCGCCGCCCGCAGGCCCGGCCCGGCGGGCCACGCCGCCGCGGCCGCCGCCCGGCGGCGCGGCGCGCGCCCGGCGCCCCTCACCGCATCAGCACCCCCGCCCCCTCCGCGACCTCCTCCGAAGGCACCGTCAGCAGGCCCAGTTCCGTGCCGGAGGCCAGCAGGCGGTGGGCCGGGAGGATGCGGACCGTGTAGCCGTAGGGACCGGTGCGGTCCAGGGCGAGGGGACCCTCGTAGGCCCAGCGGCCCTCCAGGTCGGGACCGCCCGCGGCCTTCAGGGCGACGGTCGTCGCGTCGGCGATCCGGTCCTCGGAGTCCACCCGGCCGGAGACCGCCTGCACCTCCACGTCGTCGGGACCCAGGTCGCCGAGGCCGACCCGGACCCGCAGGGTGAGCGTGGCGCCGAGTTCCGCGGTCGCGGCGGTGGCCGACGTCTCCACGTGGTCGACGGTGACCCGCGGCCACGCCGCCCGCACCCGCGCCTTCCACACCGCCAGCTCACGCGCCGAGTCGGGGTCGACGGCCCGGTGGGCGCGGGCGGCGGGCGCGTACAGCCGCTCCACGTACTCCCGGACCATCCGCCCCGCCAGCACCTTCGGCCCGAGCAGGCCGAGCGTCTGCCGGACCATCTCGATCCAGCGGTCCGGCAGCCCGCCCGTACCCCGCTCGTAGAACCGCGGCGTCACCCGCTGCTCCAGCAGGTCGTACAGCGCCGCCGCCTCTATGTCGTCGCGCCGGTCGGCGTCCGTGGCGGAGCCGTCGGCGGTGGGGATCGCCCAGCCGAAATCGGGCTGGAACCACTCGTCCCACCAGCCGTCCAGGACGGACAGGTTGAGGCAGCCGTTCAGCGCGGCCTTCATCCCGCTCGTCCCGCACGCCTCCAGCGGCCGGAGCGGGTTGTTCAGCCAGATGTCGCAGCCGGGGTAGAGCTTCTGCGCCATCGCCATGCCGTAGTCCGGCAGGAAGACGATCCGGTGCCGCACGCGCGGGTCGTCGGCGAAGCGGACCAGCTCCTGGATGAGCCGCTTGCCGCCGTCGTCCGCCGGGTGCGCCTTGCCCGCGACGACGATCTGCACCGGCCGCTCGGGGTGCAGCAGCAGGTCCATCAGCCGGTCCTGGTCCCGCAGCATCAGCGTCAGCCGCTTGTACGACGGGACGCGGCGCGCGAACCCGATGGTCAGCACGTCCGGGTCGAGCACGCCGTCGATCCAGCCCAGCTCGGCCGTACCCGCGCCGCGCTGCCGCCACGAGGCCCGCAGCCGCTCGCGCACCTCGTCCACGAGCTGCTCGCGCAGCGCCCGGCGCAGCTCCCAGATGTCCTGGTCGGGGATGTCGGCGACGGCGTCCCAGCGCTCCGAGCCGCCCACGGTCAGCGCGTCCTCGGCACGCTGCGCGCCGACCTGCCGGGCACCGAGCCGGAACACCTCCGGCGCCACCCAGGTGGGCGCGTGCACCCCGTTGGTGACGGAGGTGATCGGCACCTCGGCGGCGTCGAAGCCCGGCCAGAGCCCGGAGAACATCTCCCGGCTGACGTCGCCGTGCAGCAGGGAGACCCCGTTGGCGCGCTGCGCGAGCCGCAGCCCCATCACGGCCATGTTGAACAGGTTGGGCTCCCCGCCCGGGTACGTCTCCATGCCCAGGCGCAGGATCCGCTCGACGTCGATCCGGGGCAGCTCGGCGTCGGCGCCGAAGTGCCGGGCGACCAGCTCCCGGTCGAAGCGGTCGATCCCGGCCGGGACCGGTGTGTGCGTGGTGAACACGGTCCCGGCGCGCACCGCCTCAAGCGCCGCGTCGAACTCCAGCCCGTCGTCGCACAGCTCGGCGATCCGCTCCAGGCCGAGGAAGCCCGCGTGACCCTCGTTGGTGTGGAACACCTCCGGCGCCGGGTGGCCGGTCAGACGGCAGTACGTCCGCACCGCCCGCACCCCTCCTATACCCAGCAGCATCTCCTGGAGGAGCCGGTGCTCGCTGCCGCCGCCGTAGAGCCGGTCGGTCACCCCGCGCTCGCCGGCGGCGTTCTCCTCCACGTCGGAGTCGAGCAGCAGCAGCGGGATCCTGCCCACCTGGGCCAGCCAGATCCGGGCCCGCAGCGACCGCCCGCCGGGCAGCGCCAGGGAGACGCGCGCCGGGGTGCCGTCCTCCTCCCTGACCAGGGCGAGCGGCAGCTCGTTGGGGTCGAGGACGGGATAGTGCTCCTGCTGCCAGCCGTCCCGGGAGAGGGACTGCCGGAAGTAGCCGTGCCGGTAGAGCAGCCCCACCCCGACCAGCGGGACGCCGAGGTCGCTGGCCGCCTTCAGGTGGTCGCCGGCGAGGATGCCGAGGCCGCCGGAGTACTGGGGCAGCGCGGCGGTGATCCCGAACTCGGGGGAGAAGTAGGCGACGGCGGCGGGCAGTTCGGCGTACTGCGGCTGGTTCTGGTACCAGCGGTCGCCGGTGACGTAGTCGTTGAGGTCGCCCGTGGCCGTGCCGAGGCGGCGCAGGAAGCGGCGGTCCTGGGCCAGCTCCGCGAGCCGCTCCGGCGCCACGCTCCCCAGCAGCCGTACCGGATCGCCGCCCGAGGCGGCCCACTGTTCGGGGTCCACGGACTGGAAGAGGTCGCGGGTCTCCGGGTGCCAGGACCAGCGGAGGTTGCGGGCGAGATCGCTCAGGGGCCGGAGGGGCTCGGGAAGTACGGGACGGACGGTGAACCGACGGATCGCCTTCACATTCCACCTCGGTGGTCGCGGATGAGACCGCCGGGGCGGTCTCGTCGTCTGACGGGAAACGGTACCGGCGCGGACACCGCTCCCGCTGGGAGTGCACCCGGCAGTTCGTCTGGAAATCACCATAGATTTCACCCCGCCCGGGAGGCTGCCCAGCGGCCCGCCGGTCCACGCCGGACGTATACGGCGCCGAACCCGCCCGCCCGACGGACGAGTTCCGGCCGTTCTCACGCCCCCGGCGCACGCCCCCGGGCCACCAGGGGCGGATCCCATCTGACGGACTTCTCCCAATACCGTCCCGTTCGTGGCACAGTCCCGCTGTCGGCTCCGCACCTCTCGGAGGAGGCCGGTCTTGGGTGTAGACATACGTCTGAGTAGTTAACAAAGTGCCGGATTGCTCACCCGAATAGGGTGGGAAGGCTCCTGCGGAACACCCCGCAGACACCTCACGCACGACATCCCGCAGACGCACCTCCCCCCATGCCATCCGCCCACCCACGTTGACGCGGACAGGAGCGGTGATGCCCGCCTCGCACCATTCGTCAGCACCCCCGACAGCCAGCACCGAAGGCCACGACGCCTTCCCCGCGCGCCCCGTCGACGCCGGTCCCGCCGCCCCGGAGCCACCCTCCGCGGCGGGCGGGGACACCGCCGTCGGGCGCATACCGGTCCTGGACGTCCGCCCGGTCGTCCAGCACGGCCGCAGGCCCGCCAAGGCGGTCACCGGCGAGACGTTCGAGGTGTCGGCGACCGTGTTCCGCGAGGGGCACGACGCCGTCGCCGCCAACGTCGTACTCAAGGACCCCGAGGGGCGGCCGGGCCCCTGGACGCCGATGCGGGAACTGGCCCCCGGCACCGACCGCTGGGGCGCCACCGTCACCGCGGGCGCGCCCGGCCGGTGGACGTTCACCGTCGAGGCGTGGGGCGACCCGGTCACCACGTGGCGGCACCACGCGCGGATCAAGGTCCCCGCGGACATCGACACGGAACTCGTCATGGCGGAGGGCGCGCTCCTGCACGAGCGGGCCGCCGCCGGGGTGCCCGACGAGGACGGCGCGCGCGCCACCGTCGAGGCCGTGGTCGACGCCCTGCGCGACGGGTCCCGCCCCGCCGCGTCCCGGTTGGCGGCGGCGTTGACGCCGGAGGTGGACGCGGTGCTGGCCCGCTACCCGCTGCGGGACCTGGTGACGCGGTCGCCGGAGATGCCGCTG